>CAMOSU010000104.1 GCA_946625125.1 uncultured Clostridia bacterium | reverse complement strand
CCGTGCCGGAGAAATAGACCAGCCGCCCGGCGTCCAGATATTGCTTCGCCTGCACGTAGCAGTCGCCGATTCGGCTCTGGACGTACTTGCTGCCCCGGAGCCGGCCCAGCTCCTTCTCCTCGGTGACGGCGATGTGCCGCACCTCGAAATTCTCGTCGAAGGCCGCGCCGAAGACCACGCCGCCCTGCCGCAGGACCGCGCTTGCCAGGGCTGAGAAGGCCCCGCCGGAGGAGCTTTTGCGCCGCACATCTTCGTCCCTGTGGATCAGGGCATAGGCGGCCACGTCCTCCTTGGTTCTCCGATTTTCCAGCGGGGAGAGGACGGGGCAGGCCTTCTCGCAGAGATTGCACTTGACGCAGGCCGCCGGGTCAATCCGCGGATACCAGAAGCCCTCTTTGTCCTCGACCATCTGGATGCAGTGCTTGGGGCAGGCGCTGACGCAGGCGTAACAGCCCGTACAGCGCTGACCGATCTTGTCAATCATAGTTGGTCCTCCTGTATTGCCGATAAGCTGCGGGAGAGGTATTGCAGAGAAGCCTCCCGGAAGTCCGCGAGCTTCGCCGAAAGGGCGGCATGGTCCATCGCCTCCGGCCGGGGCGCGTCCGCCCGGTCCTCGCTGACGATCCGCTCCTCCAGGGAGAGCAGGCCGAAGAGGGATTCGATCCGCAAATTCTGGCTGTTGGGGTCGTCGGGACGGAAGCGCAGCAGGTATTGAAAGTCCCTTTCAAAGAGCAGGGAGAAGATGGAGCCGTGGTAGGAGTCCGTCAGCACCCAGGCCGCGTCCCGGAACCGGGCGACGAATTCCCGGGGGCCGATGACGGCTGTGTCCACACAGCCCCGGCGCAGATGCTCCCAGCGGCTGGGCAAAAGCAGAAGCCGGAGCCGCAGTTTTTTGGCCAGAGCTTCCGCGTATCGGAAATACCAGGCCCGGTCCTCCAGGAAATAGCAGAGCAGATACTTCCCGCCGCGCTTCGGAACGGAGCGGCAGAAGTCCTCCCAGAAGGGCCGGTCGTGGAGGAGGGTGGGGTCCGCCACCCAGGAGACCTCCCGGCCCAGCAGGGCGGAAAGCTGCTCGGCGGAGCGGCTTTCCCGAACGGAGAGGGCGGAAAAGTCCCGCAAAAGCCCCGCAAGCTCCGCCGCCCGTTCATCGGAGATCCGCTCCGTGCCCAGGCTCGGGGCGTAGGAGAGCTTCGGTTTTTTCGCAAAATGCAGGAAGTAGTAGGGGTTGAAGTCCGCCGGGCGGAGAGACCAGATCTGATCGCTGCCGCAGAGGAAGGCGTCGTAGTCCCCGTTCAGGGCGGCGAGGCTGTCCGGCGAAACGTCCCGGCGGACGCGCATATCCTGTTCGATAAAGGCGGCAATGGCCTTTTGGGATTCCTCATAGGGGGCGGCGAAGCCCTCCCGGTCCAGCCGGGCCTTCAGGGCGCGCAGGAGCCTGCGGGGCTGCCGGAGCAGACCGAGGCCCCGGGCCTCAGCTTCCACTTCGGCTGCGTCGGGCTCCGCGGGCCTTGCTTTCTCATAGGGATGAAGCCTGCGGTGCTCCGCCAGAACCTCCCGGTCAGAGAGGATTGCGGCCTCATGCCCCAGATCTTCCACAGCCTTTTGCAGAGCATAGGCCTGCAAAACTGTGCCGTAGTTCTGATAGGTGATCCAGGTGACTGTTGCGGTTTTCATAGACTTCTCCCTCTTATGATCGGAACGGCTTGTCCCTTGGATGTCGGCAAGCTACCGGAGATGGAGCCGAAACTTGAGCAGTGTCTCCGATAGCTTGACACGGAACAGGACGGGATTCATGTGCAGGATCTCCGCCATCTCCCGGACGCTCAGCCGATCCTTGCACAGCAGGTAGTAATCGCCGATCACGTCCCACTTGCCCGGCCCCTTGAGCTGGCCGTATTGGATCCGGTCGTAGATATACAGGCCCCAGCCCCGGGGATTTTTGCGGAAGCGCTCCTTGCTGCTGGCGGTCAGACCGTCGGGCAGGTACTCGATTATCTTGATCGGCTGGTTGAAAAACCGCATTTTCAGTCCGTCCGCCGCCATCTCGTAGAGGGCCGTCGCTTCGGTCAGGAAATTCTCCCCCGGAAATTCCGCATAAGGGTACTTCCGCCAGACCTCCGTGTACAGAACCTCAGAACAGTCGCCGACGATCTTGTTTTGCAGGCGTTCGATATAGGTCATATCCAGATAGCCGGGTCCCGCGAAGGAGCCCTTCAGGGGAAGCAGATCCGGGCCGCATTTTTGCCCGCAGACGCCCGCGAACCGGGGCTTTTCCTCCGGCGGGATGCTTTTTTCCACCCGGTCGATGATCTCCAGGGCGTCATCGGTGAGATAATCGTCGGAGTCCACACAGGTAAACAGCTCTCCCCGGGCCAGGCGGACGCCTAAGTTGTTGGCTCGGTGCTTTCCGCCATTCACCACCTTCTGATAGCGGATGGGAAAGCCCTGCTCTTCCTTTTGGAAGGCCGCGATCCGGGCCTCCGTATCGTCGGTGGAGCCGTCGTCTACGATAACCCACTCGAAATCCCGGAAGCTCTGCCGCTGCAGGGAGCGGAACAGCTTCTCGATGCAATAGCCCCGGTTATAGGTCGGCGTAAAAACGGTAATGCGCATAGAAATCTCCTTTTTCTTTGGCCGGATCGCTTCTGTCAGCCAGACGCGCCGTTCTTTCTTTCGCGGCGTCTGGATGCGGCCAACTGGAGATGGGGGAACAGGCTGAACAGAATCAATTCAAGCTTTTCCCTTCTGGTCCAATAGGAGAGCCGCAGCAGATCGGGCAGAATCGCCCGCGTCGCCCGGGCGACCCGGCGGGGGTAAACCGTACCCCTGCCCTTCTCCCGAAGCAGGGGATAATACTTCTCACGGAAGGCCAGAAACCAGCCTCTGAGGGTCTGACTGTAGAGCCCGGAGCAGTGGATTCGGGCGGCATATCGCACCCGGTCAGAGAGGGCCGATAAAATATCCGTCCTCTTGATGCTAAGGCCTGCTCCCATAATGCTGTCAGCCCTGCGATAGTAGTAGTATAGCTTGTCCGGAAGGAACACAACGGTCCCGGAACCCCCGAGAACCCGATGGATGACTGCCTCATCCTCGTTGATATACCCCGCCGGAAATCGCAGCGCCGCAAACAGCTCCTTGCGATAGAGCTTGTTCCATGCCAGCACGGTATGCCAATTGGCCTGCATAATCCCCTCTTCCAGAAGCTCGCGCCCTGAGCAGACGCGGAAGGGAATGGAAATCTCGTCTTGCTCGGCTTCCCCATCTATGAAAATGGACCGGAAATCCGAAACACAGAGCTCCGCTTGATGCTGCTCCGCCGCCTCATACATCTTCCGCAGATAGTCCGGCGAAACGGCGTCGTCACTGTCCACAAAGGCGAGCCAGCGGCTGTCGCCGTGATCAAAGGCCCAGTCGATTCCAGCGTTTCGGGCAGCGGAGAGGCCGCCGTTCTTTTGGTGGATTACGTGAACGCGAGCGTCCTGCGCGGCGTATTCGTCACAAATCACGCCGCAGCCGTCCGGGCTCCCGTCATCCACCAGGATCAATTCAAAGTCGGAAAAGCTCTGACTTAAAAGGCTGTCCACACAGCGGCGGAGATAGGGCTCGACCTTGTAGACGGGCACGATCACACTAATTGCAGGCATAACGCCACACCTCCAAGCATATAAAACCCTGGCGCGTTCCCGGCTCGCTACCTATTTCGGCAAATAAGCCTTTTGATGCGATTCACCGGTTCCGCCCCAAACAGTTTTCTTGCAAGTCGGGCCGGCCCTCGATAGATTTCACGCGCCCTTGTTTTTCTCCTGTATTGTTTCCGAAGCTTTTTTTGCTCCGGCGTTTTCCAGCTTCCGTTAAACCAGTGGATCGTCACCGTTCTTTTCGTTTTCTTCAGTTTCCCGGACAGATAATCCAGTGGGCAGAAGTAATCGTTGGGGTACAGGGCAAAACCGTCAATTACCTGATATTGATTGTTTTGAATCAAGCCTTTTGGGCGCAGAAGCTTCGTGATAATCTCTACGTTGGTTACCACATTGAACGTACCGTCATCCTTCAAAAAACGGGCCCCATCGTAATACCGCATCAGCTCTGTGAACAGCGGAAAGCCCTTCTCGCACGCCATGATCCCGGTTGGAATCGTGGTTTCGCTTTCAAATCCGGAGAAAGCCGCGTGGTTCAGGAAGGGGGTCAGGGGCTTGACCACTTCCACGTCCGTATCCATATAGATGCCGCCAAAGCTTGTCAGCGCGTAGAGGCGGACGTAATCTGTGACGAACGCCCATTTCTTCGCCTCGAAGGCCTGTCTGACATAGAGCGGCGCAGAAGCAATATCGAAGTTGGATTCGTTCCACTCGATTATCTCAAAATCTGGACAGTGCTTTTTCCAGCTTTTGATGCACTTGACCGCCAGCGGGGGAAGCGGGTTCCCGCCGAACCAGCAGTAATGAATTGTTTTCGGGATCATTTTGAGACCTCAGCTTTTCTAATAATCTTTTGAAACCATCCAAGGCATTTATGAAACAGCGTTCTGTAGCCCTTGCTGGAAAAGGCGGCGACGCACAGCGCAACGGGAAGAAACGAAAGCAGGTAATTGAGCGTCCAGCTCTCAAAGAAGAAATAACGCCGCTGAACCTGATAATACAAGAGCTGAATCAGCATATGGCTGAGATACAGAGGAAGCGTGTCGCTTCCGATATTGGAAAGAAAACAGCGCTTTTGCGGGGTCAGCAGCATGAGCGCCGCAGATGTTATGAACGTGGCAATCGACAGAGCAATTGTAAACAGGAAGCCGCCGCTCCGGCCTATTCCCACGTCAACACAGCTCTTGGAATGGCCGATCAGGCCGAGAAAGTCAGAGAAAGGCAAAAGCTCTACAGAGAGGAGATGATAGATCGCGGCAAATACAGCACAGCATAATCCCATTAGCAGCAGAGCGGCTGCAACACCCATTTTTTTCCGGAGAAGCTTGGCCCGCAGTGACACAATCTGAGACGCTTTGATGTGATACCCCAGCAGGAAGTAAAATAAATACGGGATCGCCCGGTTCATTGCAAAATCATGGGAAAGGCCGATCAAAAGAAAACTAAACACGGACAACAGTGCGGCCAGTACCAGGTTCCACCTTATCTTTATGAGGTCGCGCAACAGAAAACGGTAGAAAAATAGGGCCAACAGATACCACAAGGCCGGCGCCGGCCAAAAGGGATTATGCAGGTAAACTGTTTCAGCTTTCAGCAGATATTGCACGATCCCATAAAACACCTGGAAAAGCAGGTACGGGACCAGTAAATCAAACACCGCTTTTTCTCTACATTTTTCAGTATTTTTTGAGAACATGCCTGAAACGAAGAACAAAAGCGGCATATGAAACAGATAGATAAAGCACTCGATTGTCTTCAAGAAAACATTGCCTCCCACTCCGAAGGAGGTATTGTCGCCGCCAAAATGACCGATAAGCACGAGGATAATCAGGATTGCGCGGAGATTATCGAAATAAGCGCTTCGTTTTTCTTTTTCTGTTATTCTGCTTGCTTCCGGAGGCATATCTTATGAATTCCTTTCCTGAATATTTCGCAGAAAAAGCTCCTCAATCCGTTCACAGTAACCCCCATGCGGATTTGAATGAACGTAGTTTCTCACTTTGGAGCGTTCTGCGGCAAACTCATCCTCCCCCCTGGCGATTTGCTTCAGAAATTCAAAGAAATCATCCAGGGTTTTCAGTTTCGGCCCCGGTGTAAGGGATTCATAATCCGAAATCAGTCCAAGCTTGTAATCATCCACATCATCCATGACGTACGCGACAGGCCGGTCTATCAGAAGATAGTCAAACGCGATGGAAGAATAATCCGATATCAGCGCGTCTGTGTGGGGGAACAGATCATTTACAGCAATGCCGTGCTTGACGATCTGGTCTGCATAGAGGATGTGGATGCGGTTCAAGCCGTTGAGCTGCTTAAGTCTGTCTATATCTTGATAAGGATGCGGCTTAATCAGCACGCTCAAATGATTCTCTGCCAAAAATGCGTCCAATTTTTGTACGTCCTGCCAGGTTTCAAGAAGCGGCATGTCAAAAGGCTGCGGTTTAATGGAATCGTTTCTGATGCTGTTTATTACTTTTCGGAAGGTTGGCGTCCAAAGAATCACTTTATCCGTTTTTTTCAGGGAAACAAGGGCTGAGATATCTTTTTTCGCCCCGAACAGGACGTCGTTACGAGGAAGTCCGCAAACAACAAATTTCTCCTGCGGAAAGCTGAATTGTTGGCTCATCAACGGGATCATATTGTCTGAGGTACATATAGCGTAATCTACATATTCCGGAACGTTTATAATTCCCTTTACACTTTTTAACGCAGGACAGCCGTGGGTCAGATAAATCGTAAGCGCTTTGCTTTTTCCGGGACGAATCGGCACGTCGTCATAGAACGCAATTATGGCATGGGCGGAAAGCCATCGCTTTTTCGGGTCCCTCTCGTCGATCTGGAAGGCCAATACACGGCGTTTGTTTCGGAAGGAGCTTTTGTCGAACCGTCTTAGTAAACAGACAAAGGTGTACGAACGGTACTCTTTTTTCCCGCGAAGATACTCATACAAAGCTCCACTGTTGCCACTCAACAGCTGCTGACTTTCAAGCAGTATGATTTTCTTCCCGTAGTACATTGCATACCAGAACTCGGTCAGCGCTGTTTTTTTATTCAGCAGATAATTATGGCATTTTGTCAAAAAGCCCTTTATCCCGGCGACTCTAAAAAGACTCCGAATTCGCATTATACATCTTTCTCCTCGACTCCACTGACTGTCAGATCGTCAAAACGGACATAGCCAAACGGGTCGAACCACCACCGGTAATTGGAACGCTCCCCCTCAACGATCTGGAAGCTCAATGCCTTCTTCGCGACATCCGCCGCCTTCGCATTGCCCAAGCCGTCGTGCAAAAACAGCACGACATCTGCTCTATAGCTGCCCGGAGCAAAGATTTTCGTATCCATCACAAAGTTGACCGTCAGGCTTTTTCCGGTCTTGACAGAAAAGCTCTCGTTCAGGAAAGTAGAGCCTATCAGCTGGTATCCATTCAGATAAATTTGAAATCTCAGGCTGACATTATCATAGTCGATTTCGCTGTCAAACCGGACTGAAAAAGGAATTCTTTCACCAATGTGAAAGACAGCCATCTCCCGCCCGGGGATTGTGAGCTCACGCAGAAACGTATTTTTAGGAACGAAGCCCTTTCTGTCGGAGTCTGAAAACAAATAATGCGTTTTGAATTCTGCCTCGTCATTTGACTCAAGATAAATCGCAATTGCGGTTTCAACCGAGCCATCGTATATGATTTTTCCGTGCTCCATCACCACGCAGCGGTCGCAGAGCTGGCGGATGGTGTTCATGTTGTGGCTGACGTAG
>CAMOSU010000103.1 GCA_946625125.1 uncultured Clostridia bacterium | reverse complement strand
CGTCTTGGGGCAAAAGGCGCAGTCCCGGTTGCAGACGTTGGTGATTTCCAGATAAACCTTTTTGAAGCGCATCTTGTCTCCCGCTTCCTGACGCCTCACTTGATGATGATGGCCAGAAACACCAGGGCTTCGTCGGAGTCGTTGGCGATGCCGTGGGTGTGGCCGCCGGTGCAGTATTCCGCGTCCCCGGGACCCAGCAGGAAGTCCTGCCCATCCTCGGTGACGGTAGCCTGTCCCTGGAGCACCACATAGGCCTCTCCCTCGGTGGTATGGGGGTGGACGCCGATGGAGCTTCCGGGAGGCAGGGTGTTCACGGCGAAGAGATTGATTTTATCCAGCTCGGCGGCGGTGAAGATGTGGGTGGAGTCGTAGGGTCCCTTGCCGCCCTTGACCTCAAAGCGGGGCTCCACAGTCATTTCCTGTCTGCGTTTGATCATGGTAAGAACCTCCTTGTTCAGCGGAGCGCCGGATGAGCGGCGCTACATGGTTTCCAGGATTCGGAGCATCAGCTTGCCGAAGGATTCCTTGCAGGCCTCTCCGGTTTCCAGAACCTCCTCCTCGGACAGAGGCTGATCCAGAATCCCCGCCGCCATGTTGGTGGCCAGGGAGAAGCCCAGAATCTCCATCCCGCAGTGGCGGGCGGCGATGACCTCCGGCACGGTGCTCATGCCCGCGGCGTCGGCCCCCAGCAGACGGGCGGCCCGGATCTCCGCGGGGGTCTCATACTGGGGCCCGGGGAAGTACATATACACGCCCTCGTTGAGATGGACGCCGGTTTCCGCCGCGGCCTTCCGGGCCAGAGCCCGCAGGGCGGGGGTGTAGGCGGTGGACATGTCCGGGAAGCGGACCCCGAAGCGCTCCTCGTTGGGTCCGGTGAGGGGGGTCATGGGGAAGAGCAGAATGTGGTCCGCGATGAGCATGATCTGGCCGGGCTTGTAGTCCAGGTTCACGGCGCCTCCGGCGTTGGTGACGATCATGGTCTTCACCCCCAGCAGCTTCATGACCCGGACGCCGTACACCGCGTCCTCGGGCTGATAGCCCTCGTAGAGGTGGATGCGGCCCTGCATCACCGCCACCTGCTTGCCCGCCAGGGTGCCGAAGACGAAGCGGCCCTTGTGGCCCGGGGCTGTGGAGTGCTTGAAGAAGGGAATCTCGGGGTAGGGAACAATGATGGGGTTTTCCACCAGCTCGCCAAACTGCCCCAGCCCGGAGCCCAGGATCATCAGGATCTCCGGCTGGAAACCGCCGAGCTTCTTGCGCAGATACGCCGCGCTCTGTTCATAGTGTGCAAAGGGGATCATATCGTTGCCTCCTTAATTAGTCTTAGGTGTTAGGGGTAGGTGTCAGGTGTCAGAGAATGTAGGGACAAGCATTGCTTGTCCGGGCGTTGGATGCGATGGTACGTATTGCGGACGAGCAATGCTCGTCCCTACATTATTTTGGCTTGTTTTGCTCCAGCCACACCAGCAGGACCGCAATGTCCGCGGGGCTGACGCCGGAGATGCGGCTGGCCTGGCCGATGGAGACGGGACGGATTTTGCTGAGCTTTTCCCGGGCCTCGGCCTTCAGGGCGGGGATGGCGTCGTAGTCGATGCTCTCCGGCAGGCGGCGGGACTCCGCCTTTTGAAACTCCTCCACCTGGCGCTCCTGCCGGGCGATGTAGCCCGCGTATTTCAGTTGAATCTCCACCTGCTCCGTGACGGCGGGCGGCAGCTCCGGACGCTCGGGGTCGAAGGCTGCGATGGCGTCATAGCCCAGCTCCGGGCGGCGCACCAGGTCGGCCAGCCGGGCGGAGCTATCCACGGGGGAGGAGCCCCTGGCCTCCAGAAAGGCGTTCAGCGCCTGGGAGGCGGCGACGCCGCTGTGCTCCAGACGTTTGAGCTCCCGGGCCACCGCGGCGTATTTCGCCTCCACCGCCGCCATTCGTTGATCGGAGATGAGACCGATCCGGTGGCCGATGGGGGAAAGCCGCTGATCCGCGTTGTCCTGTCGGTGCAGGAGACGGTACTCGCTGCGGGAGGTCATGATCCGGTAGGGCTCCTCCGTACCCTTGGTCACCAGATCGTCAATCAGGGCGCCGATGTAGCCGTCGGAGCGCTTCAGAATCATGGGGGGCTCTCCCTTTCGCTTCAGGGCGGCGTTGACCCCCGCCACGAAGCCCTGAACCGCCGCCTCCTCATAGCCGGAGGAGCCGTTGAACTGGCCCGCCCCGTAAAGCCCCGCAATTCTTTTGCACTCCAGGGTGGGCAGCAGCTCCGTGGGGTCCACGCAGTCGTACTCGATGGCGTAGGCCGGGCGCATCATTTCCGCCTGCTCCAGCCCCGGGACGGAGTGGAGCATGGCAAGCTGTACGTCCTCGGGCATGGAGGAGGAAAAGCCCTGGAGATAGAGCTCCTCCGTATCCAGCCCCGTGGGCTCCACAAAGAGCTGGTGCCGGGGCTTGTCGGCAAAGCGGACGATTTTGGTCTCGATGGAGGGGCAGTAGCGGGGGCCGACGCCGGTGACAGTGCCGTCGTAGAGGGGACTGCGGGCGAGGTTTTCCCGGATGATGGCATGGGTTTTTTCGTTGGTGTAGGTCAAATAGCAGACGGCCCGGTTTCGCGGCGCTTCGCAAGCTGCCGCCCCTGCGGAGGTGGTGAAGGAGAAGGGCTCCACCTTCTCGTCTCCCGGCTGGAGCTCCATCCGGGAGAAGTCCACGGAGCGGGCGTTGATCCTGGGCGGGGTGCCGGTTTTGAAGCGGCGCAGCCTCAGCCCCAGAGCCCGCAGACAGTCCGACAGCCCCAGGGCGGCGTGCATCCCGTCGGGGCCGGAGGAGAGGACGGTGCTGCCGATGATGACGCTGCTGTCCAGAAAGGTGCCGGTGGCCAGAATGACGGCCTTGGCCCGATAAAAGGCCCCGAGACGGGTGGTAAGGCCTGTCACCGCCCCGTCCTCCGTCTCCACAGACACAATTTCCGCCTGCTTCAGATCCAGGTTCTCCTGGGTCTCCAGGACGTGCTTCATGTATTCCTGGTAGCGGCGTCGGTCCGCCTGGGCGCGAAGAGAGTGAACCGCCGGACCCTTGCCCCGGTTCAGCATCCGGTACTGGATGCAGCAGCGGTCCGCCGCAATTCCCATCTGTCCGCCCAGGGCGTCCAGCTCCCGGACCAGATGGCCCTTGCCGCTGCCGCCGATGGCGGGGTTGCAGGGCATATTTCCCACGGCGTCCAGATTCAGGGTAAAGACCGCGGTTTTCAGCCCCATGCGGGCCGCCGCCAGCCCCGCCTCGATTCCGGCGTGACCGGCTCCCACCACGGCAATCTCATATTCCCCGGCAAAATATCCCATAGTCGGCTCCTCTTTGTAAGCTTCGTTCTCCTTATTATACCGAATTTCTTCGAATTTGGCAACCGTCTGCGGCATTTTTTCTTTGGATTCGTTGACATTCCAGGGGAAACGTGGTAGTATATATGGGATAAAATCGCACTTGGGAGGTGCTTTATGGCACAGCCGAACCGTGAAGAACAGGTCCGGGGAGAGATCTTCCTGGATCAGACTGAACAGCTTTTGTGTACCGCAGGCTCCCGGCAGCTTACCCGCTTTCTGGAGACGGGCAAGACCGGGAAGTGCTTTGCCGTGCTTTCTGACCGGGCGGTGTACTGCAAGGGCAAGTGCCGGGTCAGCCGGGACCGCCGCAACTACGTCACCAAGCAGACGGATTTCCGCCTGGATCTGGAAGAGTTTCAGGCTCTGAAATATTTGCAGCAGACCAATCCGGTGCTGCTGAGCCTCGCCTTCTTCTTTCTGCTGCTGGGACCCGCCCTGCTGCTGCTGGACAAGCTCATCAACTTCGGGGAGGGCATTGTCCTGAACCCCACCCTGGACGCGGTGATTTGCCTGCTGCTCTCCGGCGTGATGTTTTTGCTCTACAGCATCCACAAGAAGACGCTGCTGGAGCTGATTCACACCAACGGCAGCATCGGCCTGGACCAGGGGGCTCTGCCGGAAAAGGAGGAGCGCCTGCTGATCCGTTACCTCCGGGCCTTCCTCAGAAGCAGGGAAAGCCAAATGTGACGCAGGCACCCAAGGGCTGCTCTTGCGGCATTCACGAAACAAAAAAGGGAGCCGTCTCGTCAGGAGACAGCTCCCTTTTTTTCAAAGCGCGTCGGGAAACAGGCTCTGCACCGCCTCCCGGGCGGCGGCCTGCTCCGCCCGCTTCTTGCTGGTGCCTTCGCCGCGGCCCACGGGCCTTCCGTTCAGCAGCACCCGGACGGAAAACTGCTTGTCATGGTCCGGGCCGCTCTCCCCCAAAAGCTCATAGCTCAGGCTCTGGTGCTTCTTCTGCTGCACCAGCTCCTGGAGCAGGGTCTTGTAGTCCATGTTCAGCTTGACCCGCAGCTTCACGTCGGAGAGCACATAGTCATAGATGAAGTCCTTGGCGGCGGGAAGGCCTCCGTCCAGGTAGATGGCGGCGATGACGGCCTCCACCACGTCGGCAATGATGGAGATCCGCTGGCGTCCGCCTCCGGCCTCCTCGCCCTTGCCCAGACGCAGATAGTCTCCCAGGCCCAGGCGTTTGGAGGTTTCCGCCAGGCTGGCCTCGCAGACCAGCTCCGCCCGGAGCTTGGTCAGCTCTCCCTCGTGGAGCTGGGGGAAGGAGGAGAGCAGATAGTCGGCTGTGACAAAGCCCAGGATGGAGTCTCCCAGAAATTCCAGACGTTCATAGCTCCGCAGGCCGTCCTTGTAAACCTCGTTGGCGTAGGAGGTGTGGGTCAGGGCTGTCTCCAGCAGAGACGGGTCTCGAAAGGTATAGGCGATGGTCTGTTGCAGTTTGCGCATTACTGGGCCTCCCTGGGCAGGATCATTTGATCTATGTTGTCCGAAATGGCTTGGCACAGGCCGCTGTTCACCGCGGCCACGGCCTGCTTCACGGCCCCCACCACCGCCTCGGTGTCGGCGGAGCCGTGGGCCTTGATGACGGGCTTGGAGATTCCCAGCAGCATGGTGCCGCCCACCCGCCGGTAGTCCATGACGGCCATGGCGTCCTTCAGCTCCTTCTTCAGCAGAAGGGCGCCCAGCTTGGTTTTCCAGTTTTTCAGCAGGGTCCGTTTGAGAACGGAGCCCAGGAACAGGGCGGTGCCTTCGGCCCCCTTCAGGAAGATGTTGCCGGAGAAGCCGTCCGCCACCAGCACATCGCAGCCCCCCAGCATGGCCTCCCGGGCCTCGATGTTGCCGATGAAATGGATGACGCCCCTGTCCCCCGCCTGCTTCAGAAGCTGATAGCTCTCCTTGTGGAGCGGGTCTCCCTTGGAGTCCTCGGCGCCGTTGTTCAGCAGGGCCACCCGGGGACGCTCCAGGCCGAGATTCATTTTGGCGGCAAAGGAGCCCATGCAGCCGAATTGCAGCAGAAATTCCGGGGTGCATTCCACGTTGGCGCCGGAGTCTATGAGAATCAGATTCCCGGTTTTGGTGGGGATGGTGGGGCCGAAGGCGGCCCGGCGGATGCCCCGCACCCGCTTTACCACCAGGGTGGCGGCGGAGAGCAGCCCGCCGGTGGAGCCCGCGGAGACAAAGGCGTCGCCGCCGCCGTCCGCCAGCAGCTTCAGCCCCTTCACCATGGAGCTCTCCTTCTTGGCGCGAACCACTGTGGCGGGGTCGTCGTGCATATCCACCACCTGCTCGGCGTCCATCAGCTCCACGCCCTTGGGCAGGGTGTCGATGCCCCGCTCCTTCATGAGCTTCAACAGCTCCTCCACGCGGCCAACCAGGACCACCTCAACGCCCAGCTCTGAGGCGGCCCGGAAGCCGCCCTCCAGGAATGCCAGAGGCGCGTTGTCGCCGCCCATGGCGTCCAGAATAATCTTCATAGTTTATGGCCTCCCTTTTGTTTATTTCAGGGGTTTCAGTTGAAGTAAAAGGGGATAAGGAATGGGTCATACGTTCCAAAAAGCGGTTCCTTATTCCTGATTGCTTATGATTTTTTCCAGGGCCTCCAGCGCTCGCTCCGCGATGGCCAGATTTTTGTTTGCCTTGCCCTTGACCTTCCTCCCCAGGGGGGGCAGAAGGCCGAAGTTGATGTTCATGGGCTGGAACTTTGTCACGGAGGGGTCCGAGATGTAGCGGCCCAGGGCGCCGATGGCGGTTTCGGGGGGATAATCCGGCAGGGCCTCGCCCTTCACCCGGGCGGCCATGCACACTGCCGCCAGAAAGCCGGAGGCGGTGGATTCCACATAACCCTCCACCCCGGTGAACTGCCCGGCGAAGGCCACAAGGGGGTTCCTCCGGTCCGCGTAGCTCCGGTCCAGCAGCCGGGGGGAATCCAGAAAGCTGTTCCGGTGCATCACCCCGTAGCGCAGAAATTCCGCGTTTTTCAGCGCCGGGATCATGGAAAAGACCCGCTTCTGTTCGGGGAAGCGCAGATGGGTCTGAAAGCCCACCAGATTGTAGACCGTTCCCCCGGCGTTGTCCCGCCGGAGCTGTACCACGGCATAGGGCTCTTTTCCGGTTTTGGGGTCCGGCAGGCCCACGGGCTTCAGAGGCCCGAAGCGCAGGGTGTCCTCCCCCCGCCGGGCCATGACCTCCACCGGCATGCAGCCCTCAAAGACCTTGGAGTCCTCAAAGCCGTGGACCGGGGCCTCCTCCGCGGCGGCCAGCTCCCGGACGAAGGCCTTGTACTGGGCCTCATCCATGGCACAGTTTACATAATCCGGGGTCCCCCGGTCATAGCGGGAGGCGAACCAGGCCTGCTCCATGTCGATGGACTCCGCGCTCACCAGGGGCGCCGCGGCGTCGTAGAAGTTCAGATAGCCCGCCCCGCCGAAGTAGGCCTCGATGGCGTCGGCCAGGGGCTGGGAGCAAAGGGGGCCGGGGGCCAGGATCACCGGCCCCTCCGGGACGGCGGTGAGCTCCTGCACCAGCACTGTAACGTTGGGGTGGGAGCGAAGCTTCTCCGTCACCAGCCGGGAAAAGCCTCCCCGGTCCACTGCCAGGCAGCCTCCGGCCTCCACCCGGGTTTCGTCGGCACAGGCCAGAATCAGGCTGCCGCTGCGCCGCAGCTCCTCCTTCAGCAGACCCACGGCGTTTTCCAGCCGGTCTCCCCGCAGGGAGTTGGAGCAGACCAGCTCGGCAAAGTCCGGGCTGTGGTGGGCGGGGCTCATCTTCCGCGGCTTCATCTCGATCAGCCGGACCTGTAAGCCCCGCTCGGCAAGCTGCCAGGCCGCCTC
This sequence comes from uncultured Clostridia bacterium, assembly GCA_946625125.1. GTDB lineage: Bacteria > Bacillota > Clostridia > Oscillospirales > Oscillospiraceae > JAFRPC01. The sequence goes on along the minus strand of CAMOSU010000103.1, from coordinate 218 downwards.
GCTCCCGGCCAGACCGGCGCCGACGACGGTAACTGTTTTGTCGTTCATAAGCATACTTCTCGTTTTTTGTGTAGGGACAAGCCTTGCTTGTCCGGCATTCGGAACGAATGCAATTTGCCGCAGGCAAATGAATGATGTGTCGCTTCGCGAGAATTTGAATTCCATTTTTCAATTCGCAGAATTGAAAAATACCACAATTATTCACTATTCACTATTCA
>CAMOSU010000102.1 GCA_946625125.1 uncultured Clostridia bacterium | reverse complement strand
CTTGGGGCGGGGGGCCTCGCCGGTGATGCTGGCGACGCTCTGCTCAATCTGGGCGGCGATGTCCTCGGCCTTGTGGGCCTCGGGCCGGGGCTGATCCTTCTCCGCCTCATAGTCATAGGCCTTGCGGGCGGCCTTGGGGGCCTCCCTGGCGGGAAGGTCCAGGCTCTTGATGGCGGCCAGAGCCTGCTGCTGCCGGGCGATCTGGGCCTCCACGGCGGCTACGAAGTCCGCGGTGGATTCCTTGGCCCGGCGGAGCCGCTCAGCCTCGGCGCTCACGGAGGCGTCCAGATCTCCCCTGGCGCTCCGGGCGTCCACCTTGGCCTTGGAGAGAATCTCCTCGCTGCGGCGGCGGGCGTCGGCCAGCATGTCGTCGCATTCCTTCCGGGCCTGCTCCGCGGCGGCCTTCATGTCCGCCTCGTTGGCCCGATAGCTCTCCAGCCGCTCCACCAGCAGGCGCATTTTGCTCTTGAGCACGGCGTTTTCTTTGTAGAGGGTGATATAGTCGTCCATCAGCGGCTCCAGGAACTCGTCCACGGACTTCATCACGTAACCGCCGAATTTTGCCTTTTCAAAGGAGACTTCTTGTAAGTCTTGGGGTGTCAGCATTGTATGACGCTTCCTTTCTGTCTCTGATCCGCTGTATCGTAGGGGGCGGCGTCCTCGACGCCCCGCGCCTTCCGGTTTCCGGAGCGTGCGGGCCGTCGGGGACGTCGGTCCCTACGGAGCAGGCTTAGAAGTAGACGCCGCTGTTCTCCAGCTCCTCCACCAGATCACCCACGATCTCCACATTGTAGGGAGTCAGGATGTAGGTGGAAATGGCAACCTTCTTGATTTTCCCGTCCAGGGCGTAGGCCACCCCGGAGAGGAAGTCCACCAGTCTGCGGGCCACGTCCTTGTTGGTGGACTCCAGATTCAGCACAATGGCCTTCTTATCCCGCAGATGGTCCGCGATTTCGGAAACGGTGTCGAAGCGGTCGGGCTTCACCAGAATCACCTGCATGGCGGAGTTGTTGTTCAGATTCACCACCTTGGCCGGGCCGGTGCGGCGGGGGGCGGAGGTGTTGGTTTCGGGGGCGGCAAAGCTGGAACGCCGGGGGGCGGGAGCGGGCTCGGGCTCAGCCTCCAGATCGTCCTCCTCTTCCTCGTCGTAATCGTATTCGTCCATATCTTCCTCGTTGTAGGGACGGGTCAGCTTCTTGAGTTCATCCATCAATCCCATGGTGTGCTTTCCTCCTGTATATGTATCGGTGTTTCTTGTCACTTGTCAATTGTCAGTTGGTACGGCCGGGCGCCGAAGATCGCGGTTCCCACCCGGACCATGGTGCTGCCCTGGGCAATGGCGTCCTCAAAGTCGTCGCTCATGCCCATTGACAGACATACCATAGATACATTATCGTATTTTTTCCCGGCAATGTCAATATAAAGATTTCTCATTTTCGCAAAATATTTACAATTATCTCCCTTTTTTTGGGAAATGGGAGGAATTGCCATGAGTCCCCGGAGGCGGATGCCGGGAAACTCCCCCATGCGGGGGGCCAGCGCCAGAGCCTCCTCGGGGCTGAAGCCTCCCTTCTGGGGCTCCGCGCCGATGTTGATTTCCAGCAGAATGTCCTGCTTCAGTCCCAGGCGCAGGGCCGTCCGGTTGACGGCCTCCAGCAGCTCCATCCGGTCCACGGACTGAATCAGATCCACCTTGCCCACCACCTTGTTGACCTTGTTGGTCTGCAGGTGGCCGATGAAGTGGACGGGCTTGCCCTCGTAGGCTCCCAGGGGCTGCTTCTGCGTCAGCTCCTGAACCCGGTTTTCCCCGCAGCAGTCCACTCCGGCGGCCACGGCCTCCTTCACCCGCTGGGCGTCGTTCATTTTCGTGGCGGCGCAGAGCAGAATCTCCGCCGGGTCCCGTCCGGCGGCCCGGGCCGCGGCGTCCATCCGCTCCCGCAGGGCGGCGATGTTTTCAGCAATGCTCATTTTACCATGACCTTTCCGTTGAAGATCTCTCCGGTGGTGAGGATGATCTCGTCCTCGGGCCAGAGATTTTTGGTGCTGGACTTGTCCAGGGCCACCACGAAGCTGTCCCCGTTGTCGTAGAGAATCTGGATGCTCTTCCACTTGGCTTCGGCGCCCTCCAGCACGTAGACGCCGCTGCTGCCCTCCTCGTTGACGTAGATGGCGGTTTTGGGGACCCGCAGACCGGAGCGGTCGGCAAAGATCAGATCGGCGCTCTGGGTCCGGGCGGTGACGGCGCTCTGGATGTAGGCTTCCGAGCTCAGCACCAGAATGCAGCGCTCGTTCTCCGAGGGGCTGATCCGCTCCACCTTCATCCGCACGCTGCTGTAGAAGTCATAGACGAAATTCACGTCGATCCGGTCCCCGGGGGAGAGCTCCGCCACGTTCCGGCTGGGGACAATGGCGGCGAAGTACCACTTCTGGGAGGTCACCAGCTTACCCAGGGCTCCGGTTTCCCGGCGGCTGATGCCCTCGTACTGCTCCAGGGCGGAGACCGTGGCAGTTTCCAGGAAGGCGGGGGTCAGCTCCGACTCATAGCCGTCCGCCACCCCGGAGAAATAGCCGGAAACCGGGGCGATGACGCTACCGGATTCCGCTCCGGCCTCGGCGTAGAGGGCGTTGAGCCGCTCCTGGGTCTGGCTGATTCTGGCCCAGAGGGTTTCGGAGTCGCTGCTGTTGAGATAGCGGCGGAGGATGTAGGGCTTCAGGTCCTCGGCCCGCTTGTCCGCGTCGCTGTATTCCCGGCGGGCGGCGGAGATGGTGATCTGGTTCATGAGCAGGAGAATGTCGTTGTCCAGGGTGGCGGATTCCAGGTCCGAGGCGGAGAAGGAATAGGCGTACTTCATCTGGGCCAGCTCCTCCTCCAACTGGTCAATCTGGAGCTGGCGGCTTTTGGCGGCCTCGTCCCGGTAGGTGGCGGCCACGGCCTGTCCCTTGCCCACCTTCTCTCCCTCGTCCCGGATGGGGACCACAATCCCCTCCCCTCCGGCCTGGATCAACTGCTCGGAACGCACCAGAAAGCCGGAGGTGGTAATCCCATCGCCGACTTCATAGCGCACTGCCTTATAGGTGGTGAAGCTGTCCCCGGAGAAGCGGGTGACAGAGAAGATCAGGTAGCTGGCCACCACGCACAGCAGCGTGATGACCACCACCCGCATGAACTTTTCCCCTCGCATAGCGGGCCTCCTTCCCACGCGCACCAAGGACAGGCCCGAGGGGACGCTGCCGCCGCGGCTGCGGACGGCGGAGCGCCGTCCCTAAAGCTGGGGGCCGAGCTTGACGGACCGGGCCGGGACCAGGGTGGAAATCGCGTGCTTGTAGATCATTTGCTGGCGGCCCTCGGAAACCAGGCAGACCACAAAGCTGTCAAAGCCCGTGACCACGCCCTTCATCTGAAAGCCGTTCATGAGAAAGACCGTCACCAGTTGACGTTCCTTCCGGATTTCGTTCAAAAACAGGTCCTGTAAGGTTTCGTTTGCTGCCATAGGAGAATCCTCTTTTCTATGTAATCTGCGGCCTTGACCGCAGTCCTATGGTAGCACGCCGGGCCTGTCAAAAGCAGTTGAAAGCTGAAGCCAGGCTGAAAGTTCCGGGAGCTTTTTCAGCTACAGCAAGCCCAGGGCCGCGCTTAGCAGGTCCGGCGTTTCGTCCGCGTACAGCCAGTGAATGGCCTGGTTGCGGCGGAACCAGGTGAGCTGCCGCTTGGCATAGCGGCGGGAGGCCTGCTTGATTTCGCTGACGGCCTGCTCCGGGCTGATTTCCCCCCGGAGGGCGGCGGCCAGCTCCTTGTAGCCGATGGCCTGCATGGCGGTGGTTTTGGGGTCCACGCCCCGGTCCAGGAGCTGCCGGACCTCCGCCTCCAGGCCCCGGGCCATCATCTGGTCCACCCGCTGATCCACCCGGGCGTAGAGCCTGCTCCGGTCCCGGAAGCTCAGACCGATCCAGAGGGGCTCATACTTGGGGGGCTTCAGCTTGGACTGCTGATTGTGGTAGGACAGAGGCAGGCCGGTGATGAGAAAGACCTCCATGGCCCGGACAATGCGCTTGCGGTCGGAGACGTGGAGCTTTTCCGCAGTCTCCGGGTCGGCGTCCATCAGCATCTCATAGAGGTAGGGCAGGCCCTTTTCCTCCACAATGTGCTCCACGTATTCCCGCTGGGCGGGGCGGGAGGGGGCGGCGAAGCTCTCCCCCTTGATGAGACTGTCCATATACAGCCCCGTGCCGCCGCAGACAATGGCGATTTTGCCCCGGCTGTGGATGTCGGCAATGGCGGCGTCCGCCAGCTTCACATAGCGGCCCACGGAGAAGTCCTCTCCCGGCTCCGCCGCGTCCAGCAGCCAGTGGGGTACGCCGTCCATCTCGGCGGCGTCGGGCTTGGCGGTGCCGATGTCCATGCCCCGGTAGAGCTGCATGGAGTCGCAGGACACCACCTCGGCCCCCAGCTTTTTCGCCAGGGCCACGGATAATCCCGTCTTGCCGGAAGCGGTGGGACCGCAGATACAAATGATGTTGTTCATGGATGCTCTTGAATTGTCTTCCGGAGGCACCGGCCCGCGGCAGGAGGAACAAGCTTCCCTCCTTGTCATTGCGAGCCAGTGCGCACACTGGCGTGGCAATCCGTACTCCTTTGCGTAAATGATTCAAACAGCCTGGGATATAAGCTTGCCGACAAAACGGCAGGCAGGGCCGATGTGGGCGTACCTCGTGACTCTTCGAGTTCAGCCCCGACTACACTGATTCAGTGAAACGCAATGCTGCGGGCGACGGAACAGTTACCTTATTCCTTTTTGCCGGATTATCAGTCAGGTAATCCTCTTAAACTGCTTTTCGATCTGCTTCTTGGTCAGGACGGTGCAGATGGGTCTGCCGTGGGGGCAGTATTTCAGCTCGGGATTGGATAGCACCGCAGCGGCAAGCTGCTTCAGCTCGGCGGGGTCCGTGACATAGCCCGCCTTGATGGCGGCCTTGCAGGCGATGCTGTGCAGGGCCTCCTCCCGGAGACGCTGGGGGCTGTCCAGCCGCCCGTTGCCCAGGTGCTCCGCGATTTCGGAGAGGGTGGCCTCCGCGTCGGACTCCCGGATGTCCGAGGGAATCTGCCGCAGCAGCAGGTCCCCCTGGCCCAGATCGTCCAGATCGTAGCCCAGGCTCAGAAGCAGCTCCCGGTGCTCCAGCAGGGTCGCGGCCTCCTCCCGATCCAGGCGGCAGGAGCGGGGCTGGAGGAGGGTCTGCCCCAGAATCTGGGTTCCCTGGGCCAGCAGCCGGTTAAAGTTGATCCGCTCATGGGCGGCGTGCTTGTCAATGAGAATCAGCTCCTCCCCCTGCTCCACCAGCAGGTAGGTGCGGAAGAGCTCTCCGATGTAGCGGAAGTCCGGGGCCTTCTCCACCCCCTCCAGGGGCAGAGATTCGTGGGCGGCGGGAGAGGAAGGGCCGACGTGGGCATCGGCCCCTACGGCGGAACCGGCCCCGAATTTGTCGTCCTGAGCGGAGCGGAGCGGAGCCGAAGGACCCGTTCTCCCCTCAGCGGCTTCCGCCTCTGCGGGGAACGGATTCTTCGCTTCGCTCGGAATGACAGCGGGGGAAGAGATCAGCTCGTCCTCCTCCCCGGGCAGCAGGACAGGACTGTTCAAGCTTCCGGCTTGCACAGCGTTTTGCAGGGCCTGGCTGGGCTCCGGCATGGGCTTGCTGCCCAGGGCCTTGCTCATCTGCTCATATTCCCAGCGGGTCACGGTGTGAACCTGGGGCTTGGCGGCCTTGCGGTATTCCTCCGCGGACATGGCGCGGAAAAAGCGCTTGTCGCCCTCCCGCGGGCGGCCGATGACCGCCCCTGCAGAGCCTGATCCCTCGCCCTGCATCTGAAAGGATACCTGTCCCGGCGTCCGGTTCAGGGCGCCCAGGACTCCGTAGTGAACGCAGTCGAAAACCTCCTTCTCGTTGAGGAACTTCACCTCGGTCTTGGCGGGGTGGACGTTCACATCCACGGCGGAGAGGGGCAGCTCCAGGTTCAGCACGCAGGAGGGGAAGCGGCCCACCATGAGTTGATTGCGGTAGGCCTCCTCCAGAGCGGCGCTCATGGTCTTGGAGCGAATATAGCGGCGGTTGACAAAAAAGAGCTGGTTGGCTCGGGTGCCTCGGGTGGCGGTGGGCCGGGAGACGTAGCCTGTAACCCGCAGCTTCTCCCAGCGGCTCTCCACCGGGACCATCTCGGCGGCGGCCTGGCGGCCCAGCAGGGCGTAGATGGCCGCCAGCAGATCCCCGTCCCCGGGGGTCTGGAACTGGGGCTGTCCGTCCTTGATGAGACGGAAGGAGATTTCCGGGTGGGCCAGAGCCTGCTTTTGCAGGGCGCTGGCCGCGGCGGAGCCCTCCACGCTGTCCCGTTTCATGAATTTCATGCGGGCCGGGGTGTTGAAGAACAGGTCCCGGACCAGGATGGTGGTCCCCACGGGACAGCCCGCCGGCTCGCAGCAGGTGATTTTCCCGGCCTCCAGGCTCAGGTGGGTACCCTCCAGATCCTCGGCGGCGCGGGTCAGCAGCTCCACCCGGCTCACGGCGGCGGTGGCGGCCAGGGCCTCGCCCCGGAAGCCCAGGGTGCCGATGGCGGCCAGGTCCTCCTTGGAGCGGAGCTTGGAGGTGGCGTGGCGGAGGAAGGCGGTCTTGGCGTCCTCCCGGCTCATGCCGCAGCCGTCGTCCGTGACCCGCAGCAGAGTCATGCCCCCGTTTTGCAGCTCCACGGTGACGCTCCGGGCTCCGGCGTCAATGGCGTTCTCCGCCAGCTCCTTCACCACGGAGGCGGGGCGCTCCACCACCTCCCCCGCGGCAATCAGATTGGCCAGATGGGAGTCAAGCTGGATGATTTTGGGCATGGTAACACCTCCGGTGAATTGAAAATTGAAAATGGAAAATTGAGAATGAATGTGTTTTTCAGATCGCGATCTGAAAAACTTCGATAATTCTCAATTCTCAACGCTCAATTCTCAATTTTTTCAAAAACTATAAAAGCTGCTTCAGTTCATACAGCAGATTCAGCGCCTCGATGGGCGTCATGGTCTCCACGGCGGTTTCCGCCAGGCGGGCCTTGATCTCCTCCGCGGCGGGGTCCGCCAGGGCGGTCTGGCCCAGGGGCAGCTCCGCCCCCGGGGGGGCCTGGACGGGGACGATGATCCGGCTGGGACCCTTGTCCTCCAGCTCCTTCAGAATCTCCCTGGCCCGCTTCACCAGCCTTTGGGGCATGCCCGCCAGCTTGGCCACCTCCACGCCGTAGCTTCCGTCCGCCACGCCGGGGATAATCTTTCGCAGAAACACGATGTCGTCCTTCCGGCGCTTGACGCAGATGTTGTAGTTGCGAATCTCCGGGTGGGTCTCGGCCAGCTCCGTCAGCTCGTGGTAGTGGGTGGCGAAGAGGGTCTTGCAGCCCAGGCGCAGGGGGTCGCAGACGTGCTCCAGCACCGCCTGGGCGATGGCCATGCCGTC
>CAMOSU010000101.1 GCA_946625125.1 uncultured Clostridia bacterium | reverse complement strand
GAATTCCCGGCACGGAGGAGGCCTTCCTGCATCGGCTCTACGTGAAGGCCGCGGAGAAGCGGAAGGGCATCGGCAGCGCTCTGCTGGAAACGGCAGAGGAGGAAATGCGCCGCCAGGGCATCCGGCTTTCCAGAGTCCACCTGGGAGAGCCCCGGGAGCAGTGGTTTGAATCCTACGCCTTCTATGCCAAGCACGGCTATCGGGAATACGCGGAGCGGTATTGGATGAAGGACCTGATCGCAAGCGCCACCCCTCGCCGGAATGCCGGGAATCTTTGTTTCATGCGGCGCAATTATTGATCCGTGGAGAGGGAACGGATTCTTCGCTTCGCTCAGAATGACAAAAGGGGGGGAAGCGGTTGCGATCGCCTGGGAAAGAATGACTTGACTTATTTGGCAATCAGAGTTACGATACAAACGCTCCCGCGGGACGGCGATTTTGCCGGTCCCGCGGGAGCGTGCTGCTACGACCACATATTTGACCACAACGCCCGCCGGAGAACATGGATACACTGCGAACGACACCGCCGGAGACCAGGTTGAAAGGAGCAAACACCGGCAAATGGAGGCCCCGCAAAAGACACACTTTCCGTTCAACCAACGGTGCTGAATACTCTTGAACCGCACGTTGCCGTCCACGGTATCGAAGGACACCACGGAATCGTTTCCGTTGGCAGTCTTGGAGCAGTAGAGGCTGCGGCGGGAGAGGTGGGCGGTCAGCTCCGTGATTCTTTGTCATTCATGATTGGGTCCGCCCCCGATCTCCGCCGTGTACAGGCCGGATTCCGGGTCATAGCAACATCTCCAACCCATTCCGGTTTTGAATGTCATCATAAACGACTCCTTTGCAGATGGGTTCTGAACGCGGATTGATTCTTTTCAATTGTTTTCCTTCCTCCCGCCCCGGAGCAGCGCCAGCTTCTCCTCCCGGGTCAGGCGCTTGATGTGCCATTCCCGGCTCAGGGCTTCGTGCCGGTCCTCGTAAGTCTCGTAATACGCCAGCTCCACCGGCAGGCGGGAGCGGGTATACTTCGCGCCTTTCCCGCTGTTGTGGTCCTTCAACCGGGCGTCCAGATCCGTGGTCCAGCCGCAGTACAGCGTCCCGTCGGAGCAGCGGAGCAAATAGACGTAGTTCATATCCTTACATGCCCAGCAGTCTGGCGGCCTTCAGCACCGCCGCCTGGGTCTTTCCGTCTGGGACCTTGCCCTCCAGAATGTCCCGGATCAGTTGCTCCATGGGAAGAAGCTGCACGTCGAGAAACTCGTCGGCGTCCAGCTCCCGATTTCCCTTGTGCAGGCCCTGGGCGAGATACATGGTGATGACCTCGTCGCTGTAGGCCGCCGCCGGATAATACAGCCCCAGCTCGGTCCAGCGATCCGCCGTCAGGCCGGTCTCCTCCCTCAGCTCCCGTTTCGCCGCCTGGAGAATGTCCTCCGTATCGCTGTCCAGCTTCCCGGCGGGGATTTCCGTGATGACCTGCCCCAGGGGATAGCGGAACTGCCGTTCCACATAGACCTGCCCGTCCTCCGTCACCGGCACGACGCACACCGCGCCTACATGGACGATCAGCTCTCTGGGGGCTGTGCCGCCGTTGGGCAGCCGAACCGTATCCTCCCGCAGGTGCAGGATCTGCCCGTGAAAGATGTCCCGGGCCGTAAGCTGGGTTTCCCGCAACCGCTCATATTCCTCCGGCCGATAATCCGGGTCCTTGTAGTTTCTCATTTGCCGCTCCTTTTCTCTGTTCTTGCGCAGTTTACCGCGGTCACTCTGTTCCTGTTTTCGGTCAATCACGATTTGTTCCGGAACACGGAGGGCGGTTAGGGCAAGCGCCGCTGCTGGCCGGTCTGACGTCGGACGAATCGCAGGCTCAAAACCGTGGCGACGGTCCAGCCGATGGGCCAGGCGCACCAGATTCCCGTAGCCCCCAGGGCGGTGCGGGACAGCAGCACCGCCAGCACCACCCGCAAGATCAGATCGGTGAAGGTGGCAGTCATGAACTGCCGCATCATGGCGGCGCCCCGCAGCACTCCGTCGCTCACCAGCTTGGCAGAGACCACCACGTAGAAGGGAGACAGAATCCGCAGGAAGATCACTCCGGTACGAACCGCCTCCTGGGTGGGCTTGTCAATGAAAAAGCGGATCAGCGGCTCCCCCAGGAAGCAGTAGAGGAGGAACAAAGGCAGGCTCAGCGCCCACACCAGCTTCAGCCCCGCCCGGAAGCCGGGACGGATTCGGTCTCGCCGCCCAGCCCCCAGATTTTGGGCTGTGTAGTTGGAAATGCCGTTGCAGAGGGTGGTAAAGGAGGTGATCACCAGGTTGTTCAGCTTGACTCCGGCGGCGTAGCCCGCAATGACCCCGGGGCCGAAGCCATTGATGGCCCCTTGGATGATGATATTCCCCACGGAGATGAAGCTCTGCTGCAGGGTGCTGGGGATCGCGATCCGGGCAAAGCCCTTCAAAATCGGGAGGCTGAAGCGCCGGGGCTTTTCCTCCGTTTTCATAGTCCGCAGCCGCCGCAGCACCGTCAGCAGGGCCAGCAGGCAACTGACCCCCTGGCACAGGAAGGTCGCCCAGGCCACCCCCGCCACTCCCATGCGGAACAGCGTCACGAAAAGCACGTCCATGCCAATGTTGGCCAGAGACGAGCCCGCCAGGAACCAGAAGGGCGTTTTGGAGTCCCCCAGGGCGGAGAAGACGCCGGTGGAAAGGTTGTAGAAGAACACAAAGGGGATGCCCCAGACGTAGATGGTCAGATAGAGCAGGGAATCCGCCATAATCTGCTCCGGGGTGCGGATCAGGCGCAGCAGAGCCTCGCCCCCCAGCAGGCCCAAAAGCATCAGCGCCAGACAGGCAGCGCCGCTGGCCAGCATGGCGGTGGATACCGCCGTCTTCACCTTTCCGTAGTCCTTCGCCCCGAAAAAGCCGGACACCACCACGGAGCAGCCGATGTTGCAGCCAAAGGCCACCGCGATAAAGATCAGGGTGATCTCATAGCTGTTGCCCACGGCGGCCAGGGCGTCCTGGCCGATGAACTTCCCGGCCACCAGGGAGTCCGCCAGATTGTAGAGCTGCTGGAACAAGATGCTGCCAAACAGGGGCAGACAGAACTGCCAGAGCACCTTCTCCGGCTTCCCCACAGTTAAATCCCGATTCATTCTCTCGCCTTCTCTGTGTCAGTTTCGCGCAACGTATTATATCGAGCTTGGTCCGGTTTGTAAACCATTTTTTGTGAAACTGACTTATCTTGCTTATAAGTGTTTATTCAGCAGCCCGGTCAATCACAGCGCCGTCCCTGATTGAAACTGCAAGGAAGCACAGGGGAATACAGCGAATCTCCCCTGTGCCGCCCTGTGCTGCCCGATTGTGAAGCTGCCGCGTTCGGACGGCCAATGGCCGCTCCTGCGACCTCACTCCGTAGGGGTGAGCATTGCTCGTCCCTACGATTCAAACAAATAGTTCAGCATTCGTTCCGGGTCGTTGATAAACTGTCTGGTGATCTGGTAGTGCTCCGTTTCCCGATAGTCCACGCTGCGGACGCCGCTTTCGTCGAAGAGCTTGATCTCCGCCCCCGGGAAGGCCATGACGATGGGAGAGTGGGTGGCGATGATGAATTGAGACTCCAGGTCAGTCAGATCGTGGATGGCCACCAGCAGGGACAGCAGCCGCTGAGGGGACAGGGCTGCCTCCGGCTCGTCCAGAAGATACAGGCCGTGGCCCTCAAAGCGGTTCTGCACCAGGGCCAGGAAGGCCTCTCCGTGGGAGCGGGTGTGGAGCTGCCGGTATCCGTAGCGGCCCAGGCGGCTGCCGCTTTGGTCGATGTAGCTGGATGTGTTGTAGAAGCTCTCCGCCCGAAGGAAGAAGCCGTCGTCAGGGAATCCGCTTTTCACCGTGGTCAGCAGCCGCCACAGCTCAGAGTGGGAGTCCTGGGTGGCGAAGCTGTGCTCCCGGCCGCCGCCCTCGGCGTTGAAGCCCATGGCCACGGCAATCGCCTCCAAAATTGTGGATTTTCCGGTACCGTTCTCCCCCACGAAAAAGGTCACAGGCTTGGAAAACACCATGGGCTCCCCCCGCAGAAGCTGCCGCACCGCAGGGATGTCATTCAAATACAGGTCCCGCTGGGGCGGCTCCCGCAGGGTGATGGATCGCAGATAGTTCATGGGGCTGCCTCCCGCCGTCAGAATTCCAGGCGGAACTTGTACTCCGCTCCGGGCTCCCGTTTCAGGAGCTTCCAATCCCGGTACTTATGGGATTCCGCCTCGGCAAAGAGGAAGGCGTAGAGTTGCTTTCCATACAGAGGAACGCCGGTAAAGACATCCTCCCCGGGATAGCCCCAATCGTCGATGGAGTAGCTGGCCCTGTCGCTGCCGGAATAGCGCATCCAGTTCTCCCGGAGGCAGAAGCCCACCAGACGCCCGTTTTCAAATAGGGCGTCCTCCGGCCTCGCCGGTACGATTACCGCATGGGTCATATACAATTCCTCCGTTCTGTTTTTCAGAATACTTCTTTCCTTTCCCGCTGCTGTCACAGCAGCGAGACCGTACACAGCCTTCCCTGCAGCCGGTAGCCGATCTTCTGATAGCAGGCATTGGAGGCCGGGTAGTTTGCGTTGGTATAGAGCACGGGCAGAAAGCCCGCCTCTTTGGCCCGCTTCGTCAGCTCGTAGACCAAATTCTGGGCGCAATGTCTTCTGCGATACGCGGGCAGGGTATAGACGTCATTGATGGTCGCCAATCCTTCATTATGCCGCCAGCCGCAGCAGGCCGTAGTCCTTCCCGCCGGGTCCTTCCAGAAGAACAGCGCCCCATCCGCGATTTTCCGCGCGGTTTTTTCCAGCACCGTCTGCTCCGGCAGGGGATGCTCCCCCACCTCCTTGTAGAAGCGGGTCAGCAGCGCAGCCGCCTGCGTCAGATCTCCCGGTTCGCAGGGATGCAGACCGCCCTCGGCCCGCTGCGTCGGCTTTATCGGGACCGGGCAGTCGTAAGACAGCAGCTCCTTCGAGATTCCGGCGTTTTGTCCGGCGTTTTGCGCGGTTTCTATAAAATAGTCCGCCAGCTCATATTTCATCATGAGCCGGTATCCGCCGGAAAGGGGGCAGAGCTCCTCCGTCAGTCTCCATACCCGTTCCTTTTCCTCCGCCGTGAGGCCGTCCGCCGTCCAGATCCACACGGGGTAGGGCGGCGTAGAGTGACAGAGGATCAGCCGCCTGTGATCGCTTCGAAGGATGGCGCAGGGTCCCCGCAGAATGCTGCCCAGTACCGAAAAGCTGACCCGGTCTCCCCGGAGCAGCGCAAAGTCCTGTTCATTTACAAAAGCGTCCATACCTCTCGTTCTCCCCGCTTGTTCTTATTTCTCTGCTTGTAGTGATTCAGCAGCCTGTCGTCTCGAGGCGATTTATTCCCGAGAAATCCGCTCTTTTCCCGAAAAAAGGGACAGATTTCTCACTTCGCTCGAAATGACCGTAGGGGCTGATGAACAGACGCCTCTGCTTTTTGAGCTTCCCCGGCCGCAGGCTCCGATGATTCAAAGCTTCCCGGACGTTCAAAGCGGACGATGTACGCCCCCAACACCTGCCGACAGGGGATCGCCGCGGCGTTTTCCGCTGTCAGAGGCCGCTTCTCAGAAAGTCTTGCGGGCTCCTCCTCAGATCAAAATCCCGTTGCAGTGGTCGATCTCGTGCTGGATGATCTGGGCCGTCCAGCCTGTAAAGGTTTTCAGGCGGGTTTGCAGCTTTTCATTCTGGTACTGCAGCTTGATGGAGCGATAGCGCTTTGTTTTGCGCACGCCCTCCAGAGACAGACAGCCTTCCTGGGTCTCATACAGGCCGGAGGCCTTCACAATCCGGGGATTGAGCATCGTCATATAGACGCCCTCATTGTCAAAGACAATGATCCGCACCGCCTCCCCGATCATGTTCGCCGCCATCCCGACACAGCCGTCCTTGTGGGCGGCCAGGGTGTCCAGCAGATCCTGCGCAATGGGCAGATCCTCCCCAGTGGCCTCTCTCGATTTCCGCCCCAGAAAAATCGGGTCCTTCATAATTTCCCGCACCATACTTTCATCCTCCCGATCAGGCTGCTCAATATCATTGACAGTATATCACACTTCAGGGAATTGCGCAACTTTTTCCCACAGTCCCATCTATGAAACAGCCGTCAGAGGAATTGCTTCCGCCCATTGACTTTTGCGGAGGATGTTACTATACTGACTATGTGAGCGCGCTCATACAGGACTCTGACGCCATAGCGAATCGGATGATTGGGACAAACACAAAGGAGGATTGAAACCATGCGAGACGTATTCCTGTCCATCATGCCCGTGACCATGTGGGTCCTGACCGCCCTGAATCTGGTCCTGACCCTTTCCCTGTTCCTTCTGTGGCGGAAACGGAAGCTGAACCCCGCCCTCTGGATGGGGCTGGTGGCCTTTGGGCTGTTCTATGACGCGCTGATTCTCTCCATGGGTACGCTGCTGCCCGCCGGAAACCTGCTGCGGGGCTTGAGCCTGCCCCGCTTTGTGCTGCACTGTGGGCTGATCCCGCTGCTTTTCCCCATCTGCGCCGACGCGCTGGGTCTGAAGCCCGTGGGACGGAAGGCGGTTTGGATTGTCACAGCTCTTATCATGACCGTGGGCGTCGCCGCCGGTTTTGTCACCCGGCTGGAGCCTCAGACCGTGGGCGTTGTGACCCGCTATGCCAGCGCCAAGGGCCTGACCCCCGGCTGGTCCGCCGGCATTCAAAACGCCTTGAGCTACGGACCCATCATCGTTTTGATGGTCTGCGGCATTCTTGTGTGGATTCTGCGGAAGCGCCCGGAGCTGTTCTTCAGCGGGCTTGGGATGTTCGTCTTCTCCGCCCTGGCGCCTGCCACCGGGAACATGGATCTGATGTTCTTCATCAGCATGTTCGGCGAGCTTCTCATGGTGTTCTTCTTCTGGCTTTACGTCATCAAATTGCCCGGCCGGGCTTGATGTGACGTCATCATTCTCCATCGGCGTCCATCGTAAACAACGCGGAAAATTGCCCCCCCGCTGTGCGCAGGAGCTGTCTTTCATGAGGCAGAATCCGGTTCCTATGGCAAGGCCAGAGCCTTCCGCGCAGAGATTATCGCTTTGATAATCTCCGGGCCCTGTTGATGCTTTTGGTGGTGTTCTGCCACCTCTGTGAGCCCTTTTGCGAACCGCCGGGCAATCCGGTCTATTTGGCGATTTGCCGCCAAAAAGCTGATCCGGCATATTCTGCTTCCTTATGTGGTATCTGCTGACCCTGTTTTGCCTCTATCTCCTGCTTCCGCTGTTATCCACAGAGCATCCCCGCACCGCGGTGGGCATCCTTCCGGTTTTGACCGCGCTTTCCCTCTTCATCGGCACGGATCGCCTGGCAGACTATTTCGGGTCCCTGTCCCGCACAGTGGTGTTTATGCCCTGCCTCTTCCTGGGCCATTACGCCGGAGGCTGCTTCGCGCCGGGGTTTTCCGAGGGGCTCCAGGGTCGCCGTATGATCCTGCACAATAGAAACACAAAAACCTCAAAAAACGCAAAAAAACAGCCCGATTTCCTAAGAAATGGGCTGTTTTTTGGTACGCCGGAAGGGACTCG
>CAMOSU010000100.1 GCA_946625125.1 uncultured Clostridia bacterium | reverse complement strand
TGCCTCACCCATGTTCTGACACAAATCCCTTACCGATGTGCTGACACAACATGAACACACCGCAATTCTCAATTCTCAATTCTCAATTCGCCAGGGCGGGCTTAGCGCTTTATTCCTGATTCCTTCAAGAAGGGGGTTCCTATGCGAATCGACATTATGACCTTGTTCCCGGACACCGTGGGGGACGTGCTTTCCGAGTCCATCCTGGGACGGGCGCAGGAGCGGGGCTTCATCACCGTCCGCACCCACCAGATCCGGGACTACACCACCAACAAGCAGAACCAGGTGGACGACTACCCCTACGGCGGGGGGCGGGGGGCCGTGATGCAGGCGGACCCCCTCTACCGCTGCTGGGCGCATATCTGTGAAGAAACCGGCCTCCGGCCGCATACCATTTATATGTCCCCCTGCGGCGCCGTCTTTGACCAGGGCCACGCCCGGCGTCTGGCCGCCGACTACGAGAACCTGATCCTGGTGTGCGGCCACTACGAGGGCATTGACCAGCGCTTCATCGACGAGTGCGTGGACGAGGAAATCTCCCTGGGGGACTTTGTGCTCACCGGAGGGGAGATCGCCGCCATGGCCGTCACCGACGCGGTGTGCCGCCTGCTGCCCGGGGTCCTCTCGGACCCGGAGTGCTTCCAGGAGGAGAGCCACTGGAACGGCCTTCTGGAATACCCCCAGTACAGCCGCCCCGCCCTCTGGCATGAGCGCCCCGTGCCGGAGATTCTCACCTCCGGGGACCACGCCAAGGTGGCCCGGTGGCGGCGCAAGCAGTCCATCCTGCGCACCATGCGCCGACGGCCGGACCTCTTTGCCAGGCTGCGCCTGCCGGACAAAACCAAAGCCGAGAAGAAATTCATTCAGGAGCTGGAGGAGGAAGACCATGAATTCCAAGTTCGATACGCTGAAAACCTGGGTCGATGAGGCCCAACGCATCGTCTTTTTCGGGGGGGCGGGGGTTTCCACCGAAAGCGGCATCCCGGACTTCCGCTCCGTGGACGGCCTCTACAACCAGAAGTTCAAGTACCCCCCGGAGACCATCATTTCCCACAGCTTCTTTGAGGAGCGGCCTGAGGAATTCTTCGAGTTTTACAAGGAGAAGATGCTCCCCCTGGGCTTTGAGCCCAATGTGACCCACAAGGTCCTGGCCCGCTGGGAGCGGGAGGGGAAGCTGCTGGCGGTGGTGACCCAGAACATCGACGGCCTGCACCAGAAGGCCGGGAGCAAAAACGTCCTGGAGCTCCACGGCTCCGTGCTGCGGAACTACTGCGTCCGCTGTCATAAGAGCTACTCCGCCGAGTTTGTCAAGAACAGCAAGGGCGTCCCCCTCTGCGACTGCGGCGGCATCGTCAAGCCCGACGTGGTGCTCTATGAGGAGAGTCTGGACCAGGACGTGATGTACCGGGCGGCCCGGGCCATTTCCCAGGCGGACCTGCTGATGGTGGCGGGAACCTCCCTGACGGTCTACCCCGCCGCCGGGATGATCCGCTATTACCGGGGCAGGCGCCTGGTGCTGATCAACCGGGACGAGACCCCCTATGACCGGGAGGCGGACCTGGTGCTCCATGAGAAGCTGGGGAATGTTTTCCGGGAGCTCTGAGGAAAAATACGATGTATTTATGCTGAATATCCGCAATATTTCTGCGTTTATTCATCAAAATAACAAGAAAAAGACTGTATAAAAACGGTGCATAATCTAATAAAACTGGGCAAAATCCGGTATTTGGTGGTTCCGGCTTGTGAAGCCTTGCAAAAAACACAAGGGAAGACCTTACAAGTCTTAGGAATTTCGCCAAATATCGGAATTTGTGAAAAAAGTGTTAAAAACCGGATTGCAATATGCTTCGGTTTGTGTTAAAATCAACCAGAGGAAAAGGGAAAAGGCGGAAGCCGGGGAGGCATACATGGCGTCCAAACGATACCTGAAGGATTATACCCTGACTCCGAAGCTCACCGCCCAGGGGCGGCTGTCCCAGGAGGCCAGCTACATCGGTTCCTACTACCGCTTCACGGCCTCTCCGGAGGCCCTGACCCGGGCCAGAACCCAATACCTCATTCTGGCGGCGGCGGCGGTGATTCTGCTGGGGCTCCAGCTCTGGTTTACGGATCTGCTGGACCGGGAGCGGCGCTATCTGGTGCTGCCCATGGCCTTCAACATCATCCCCGCCTTCGGAACGGTGATGGGGGTGCTGCGCTTCCGGGCCGCTCCCGCCAAAATGACTCTGAAGCAGCGGGACCGGATCTGCAACCGCCTGCCCGCCTTCAGCTTTGGCTTTTTCGCCTTCGCCCTGCTGTCTGTGGCAGCCACGGCGGCCCAGCTCATTCTCAACGGCGTCACCCTTCCCACGGCCCTCTACGCCGGGGCGGCCCTGCTGCTGAGCCTGATCACCGGCCTGCTGTTCCGCCTGCGGCGGAGCCTGAAGGACGAGATCATCCGAGCCTGATATTTACGGTCCGAGAAATCGAGCCGATAAATATAAATATTATAGGAGGAAAGAATTTATGACCAATCTCAAGAGACTTCTTGCGATGCTGCTGGTCGTGGTGATGGTTGCCGCTCTGTTTGCGGGCTGCAACAAGACCACCGAGCCCAGCGACACCGCGGCACCCACCACTGCGGCCAACGGCGACACCCAGGCCGACAGCACCCCTGTGGAATCCACCCCCGCCGACACCCAGGAAGCTCCTGTTGAGCCCAAGAACGACACCATGGTCGTTGCCACCGCTTACATGGAGCAGAAGTTCAGCCCCTTCTTCGCCACCACTGCCTACGACATGGACATCGTGAACCTGACCACCGGCTATCTGATGACCTCCGACCGTGAGGGCCAGATGGTTGTCAACGGCATCGAGGGCGAGACCCGCGCCTACAACGGCACCGACTACACCTACTACACCATGGGCAACTGCGTGGTTACCCAGAACGACGACGGCACCGTGGACTACGATCTGACCATGCGTGACGACATCAAGTTCTCCGACGGCACCCCCGCCACCATCGACGACGTGATCTTCGGCATCTACGTCCTGGCCGATCCCACCTACGACGGCTCTTCCACCCTGTACTCCATGCCCATCGAGGGTATGGACGAGTACCGCTCCGGTATGGAAGCCCGCGCTGACGCCATCTTCGCCGCCGGCGAGGAGGGCTACACCGAGAACGAGCTGTACACCGAGGAGCAGTACAACGAGTTCTGGGACTACTACAACAACAATGCCGGCGCTGATTTCGCCAAGGAAATCTGCGACTACTGCATCTCCAACGGCTACAACGCCCCCGACGATTCCGTGGCTGCCTGCGCCGCCAACTGGGGCTTCGAGCTGGCTGAGGACGCCACCTACCAGGACTTCTGGGACGCCATCGTGGCTGCCTACGACACCGTCGAGGAAGCTGAGGAGACCGAGACTGCCGGTTCCTCCCGTCTGGACCTGACCCGGAACGCTCTGGGCGCCGACTTCATGGCCGGTGTCTCCACCGGTGCCGGCGCCGACAACATTGCCGGCGTCATCAAGACCGGCGATTACAGCATGCGCATCCACTGCACCGAGTTCGACGCCACTGCCATCTACAGCATGGGCTTCCCCATCACCCCCCTGCACTGGTACGGCGATCCCGCCATGTACGACTACGACAACAACCAGTTCGGCTTCCCCAAGGGCGACCTGCGTGTGGTCCGTGAGCACACCACTCAGCCTCTGGGCTGCGGTCCCTACGTCTTCACCGGCTACTCCAACGGCGTTGCCTCCATGGAGGCCAACCCCTACTTCTTCCAGGGCGAGCCCAAGATCAAGAACCTGAAGTATCAGGAAGCCACCGAGTCCGACTACATCCCCGGCCTCGAGGCCGGCAACTTCGACGTTGCTTCTCCCTCCCTGAGCGAGACCACCGTGGAAGCCATCAAGAAGGGCAACCCCAACGGCGAGCTGGAGGGCGAGACCCTCACCACCAAGCTGGTTGACTACCGCGGCTACGGCTACCTGGGCATCAACGGCACCCGCGTCTCCGTGGGCGGCGACGCCTCCAGCGAGGCCTCCAAGGACCTCCGTCTTGCCATCATGACCGTTATGGCTGTCTGCCGTGACACCGTCATCGCCTCCTACTACGGCGACCGTGCCGCTGTCATCCAGTACCCCATCTCCAACACCTCCTGGGCCGCTCCCCGTCCCACCGACGAGGGCTACAAGAACGCTTATTCCACCGCTGTGGACGGCACTCCCATCTACACCGACGACATGAGCGAGGAGGATAAGTACGAGGCCGCTACCCAGGCTGCTCTGGCTTACCTGGAGGCTGCCGGCTACACCGTCGAGAACGGCAAGATCACCGCTGCTCCCGAGGGCGCCAAGGGCCTGTCCGAAGAGGACTCCTACGAGGTCATGATCCCCGGCGGCGGCCAGCAGGACCACCCCGCCTACGGCATCGCCGTCAAGGCCAAGGAGCTGCTGGGCAACATCGGCTTCGTGATCCGCATCTCCGACGTTCAGACCTCCGTCTGGAACGCTCAGCTCAACGCCAACACCGCTGATATGTGGGCCGCCGCATGGCAGTCCTCCGCTGACCCCGACATGTACCAGGTCTACCACAGCTCCAATGCCAACGGTCAGGGCACCAACTCCAACCACTATCAGATTCAGGACGCCGACCTGGATGAGATCATCCTGGAAGCCCGTTCCTCCGCTGACAACACCTACCGCAAGGCCGCTTACAAGGAAGCCCTTGAGATCATCCTCTCCTGGGGCGTCGAGCTGCCTCTGTACCAGAGAAAGGACGCCGTTGTTCTTTCCACCGAGCGCGTGAACGTTGACACCCTGCCTCAGGACATGACCCCCTACTACGGCTGGTCCGATGAGATCTACAACCTGGAGCTCAACTAATCACAGCGCCTGCGCGAATTTTCCCATAACCCTATAACCCGCGGGCCGGAGGGGGCTGAAACACGCTCCCTCTGGTCCGCCCAGGAAAAGCGCCGATCCCTCTCACAGATTGGTCGGCGTTTTTCTTAGCTGTAAAACAAAGGAAAGAGACGGTGAATCCTTCATGCTGAAGTACTCCATCAAACGTTTGCTTTACAGTGCGATTATCCTGATCTTTGTTATGTTCATCATCTATACGCTGATGTACATCATGCCCGGCAACTACGTGCAGCAGAAGGCCTATGAGCTGGCCACCAAGCCCGGCGCCACCAAGAGCGCCGATGAATGGCTGGCGGACCTGAACCGGCAGTACGGCATGGACAAGGGCTTGATCAAGGGCTATTTCATATGGCTCGGGAGCGCTGTAAAGGGTGATTTCGGTGATAGCTGGAAATGGAACGAGGCCTGCACCAAGGTCTTCTCCGACCGCATCTGGTACAGCTTTGCGCTGAACATCATCACTATGTTCTTTGAAATCATCATTGCCATCCCGCTGGGCATCCACGCGGCCAGAAAGCAATACGGTTTCTCCGACTATTTTGCCACCGTGTTCTCCATGGTGTGTATCTCCATGCCATCGTTCTTCCTCATAACGGTCCTGAAGCTGGTCTTTGCCGTGAAGCTGAAATTGTTCGATATTTCCGGCATGATCGACCCGCGTATTCATGACTCCCTTTCTGAGTTCGGAAAATTCCTCGATGTGGCAAAGCACTATGTTTTGCCGGTCATAACCATCACCATCATCTCCATCGGTGGTCTGATGCGTTATACTCGTACAAATATGCTGGAGGTCCTGTCCTCCGACTACATCCGCACCGCCCGGGCCAAGGGCGTGCCGGAGCGGAAGGTCATCTACTCCCACGCCTTCCGCAACACCCTGATCCCCCTGATCACCATTCTGGGCGGCTCTCTGGTGAGCCTCTTCTCCGGCGCCATCATCACCGAGCAGCTCTTCGGCCTCACCGGCATCGGCCAGGCCTCCTACCAGTCCATGGTGGTGGGCGACATCCCCTTCACCATGTTCTACCTGATGTTCATCTCCATTCTGACGCTTGTGGGCAACCTGCTGGCGGACCTGCTCTACGCGGCCGCCGATCCCCGCGTCAGACTGGGCTAAGGAGGTGCGCGTATGGCTTCCTACAATCTGAATGAGATCCTGAAAAAGCGCGCCGCCGAGCATCAGGGCGACAAGAAACAGGAAATGGATCTGGGCGATACCGCCCGGGTGAAGGTCCTTTCCCCCATGCGCCAGGTTATGAAGCGCTTCATGCGGAACCGGCTGGCCATTTTCGGCACCGTGACCCTGGCCATCATGTTCATCTTCTCCTTCATCGGTCCTCTGTTCTATGCCTACGGCCAGGACGAGACCCAGTACAAGTATGAGAAGATGGTCTCCTCCTACTCCTTCGTGCAGCGCAGAACCGAGTACACCGGCTACACCGTGGACCCGGAGATCAAGTACAACCGCTCCGCCGTGGCCAAGACCAACTCCAACATCAACGCCATGGTGAAGGCCGGTCTCACCGACATGGTTTCCATGGGCGGCGACAATCTGCTGTACGTGCTCCGGCAGGAGGGCGAGAGCATCTATACGCTGGCCCAGGCTGTTCCCCAGAAGGTGGCGGCCTTTGGCGCCGGCAAGGTCAAGATCGGCGTCTACGACGGCGTTTCCAAGACCGTAAAGTATGACAACGAGGACCTGGGCAGCGAATTTGCCCAGACCGCCGCTGCAAACTGCAAGGGCAAGGGCGGCAGCTTCGAGTTTGAGGGCGTCAACTACAGCTTCGAGCCCGGCTCCGCCAAGAAGACCTTCGTGATCTACGGCGAGCCCCAGGAGGGCTTCCGCTACTACGGCCAGAACCTGGGGGCGGCCTTTGAGTCCGCCATGCAGGAGGCCAAGCTGGGCCAGATCGTGGAGATGAACGGCAAAAAGTACGCCGTCCTTTCCC
Source organism: uncultured Clostridia bacterium (assembly GCA_946625125.1). Taxonomy (GTDB): domain Bacteria; phylum Bacillota; class Clostridia; order Oscillospirales; family Oscillospiraceae; genus JAFRPC01. Next base: position 819 of record CAMOSU010000100.1, on the reverse strand, counting down.
CGGAGAAGGACAACTTCGAGGTCTACGGCCTGGACGAGGCCACGGTGTTCATGATCTACACCCAGTACGCCTTCGATACCTGCGTCACCTCCCTGCCCCTGAGCGACAGCTTCAAGATCAACGCCCTGATGTCCGTCTACGGCGGGGGCAGCTTTGAGGCCGAGGCCATCCTCGACACCGACGCCTTCCAGGCGGAGGCCGCCGCCAAGGCCGTTGCCGCCCAGCAGAACACCCATGTGGACGTGAACCCCGTGGGTGAGGACGAGGCTCCCGCCGACACCGAGTCCCCCGCCGACACCGAGGCTCCCGAGGAGACCGGCGAGGGGGAGGAGATCCCCGCCGGGGCCGTGTTCGTCAACGCGAAGTTCAGCGTAGCTCCCTCCGGAGAGCGGGAGGGCGTGTTTGTCATCAGCACCGAGGACGGCACCCCCTACGCGGAGCTGAATACCCTGGTGGTCCGCCGCTACAACGGCGACGACACCATGGATCTGGATCTGAAGCATGCCATCCAGGACGCTGTTCTGGGCATGATGGAGACCAAGGCCCCCAGCGGCAGCCTCCAGTTCCGCATCCCCGAGCAGAACGATAAGGGCAAGAACCTCTACAACGAGGAGGGCATTCTCCAGTACGAGGACTCCAACATGACCATTACCCGCCGCACCGAGAGCGAGTACGTGGTGGACGCCTCCCAGACCCGCTTCCTCATCGACAAGTTCGCCGCCCCCACCTCCGCCCATATCCTGGGTACCGACGGCGACGGCTTTGACGTCCTGGCCCGTATCATGTACGGCGGCCGGATCTCCCTGATGGTGGGCTTCG
>CAMOSU010000099.1 GCA_946625125.1 uncultured Clostridia bacterium | reverse complement strand
GCGACATCAGCACCACCATGAACATCTACGCCCACCTGGACACCACCGCCAAGGACGTGTCCGCCGCCGCCATGAGCCAGGCCCTCAGCCTGCCGGACTGGGGCGGCGGGTACGGGTGGCAGAGAAACTGAAAAACAGCGGCAAAGCGCTTGCTTTGCCGCTATCACAATGAGGAGTTTTTTTGCTTTTGAACACTATCTGCATCGCAAACAGGTATTTATACTATTGTCAATCGCTCTTTGGAATCCCTTATTTCTGAGTGCTGTTCACATATCCGTTTTGCCATCACGAAATCATCTGTTGATGAGAAAATACACCTGCTACTATTACATACTTGTAGGTTATTGTAATCATCGATTGTCTCAGTATCCGTAACCTCTATAAACTGCCGATCACGGAACACATTTGAGAACATCTTTTTGTCATACATACCAATAAGTAGCTCTGGAGAAATAGGAAATACCACTTCGACTCCATCAGAAGCAAATCCACAATTGTTACTATGCTGGCTATAAATATGCGGAATTGTGCCGATAGGATTGTCGGAGGTATAAAACTTTTTGCTCGTCTTATTTATATGCATCACCCAAATATGATTATATAATGTCTCTGCTAGTTCGTCTACTAAATCTTCATTTAGAATCATCGAACTATGTTGAATCTTGACATAGTCGTTATTAGCTCTAACTACTAGTTGTTCGCCTTCTTGAGGTTCTGATAATGTAGATAATTTTGTGTATAGAACCTGTGGGAGTTTTTCTGTAAGTTCTTCTATCCTATCTCGTAAATGCTTTGTTCTCAATACTTGTATTGCTGAAAACAATGACATCAATACTTTGTCTTCATCTGAAAAAGCTGAGCAATGTTCAATAACCCACTTATTTCCACTATAACTTTTTATAATTATTCTTTTTAGAACTTCACTAAACATCCCTTCAACCCGCATAAAGAAATCCTTTTCGAGGAATTTACTGTTTAAGTAGGTTGTAGTAACGCTTTCCCAATCACTACATCCAGTGATGCCGAGAATGTCAGCTTTCAATTTATCTCTTTTGGGTTGATCGACTTTATCGATTACTGCGCTAAAGTCGATGTCATAAAAATAATTCTCCATTGCAACTTCAGTAATCTGTGGTTTTCTCTGCTGCATTAGTTTTTTATCAAAAACAAATATCCGGCCATCTTCCGCAAGAAAGTTTTTCAAATAGCATCTCGGTACATAATGCTCTTTTTTTGTATCTGCCATTATTCTTTCCTCTGTCTCTTCAACATATTTATATTGCCGTCTCAAAAGGTTAGCTTTTAAGACGGCAATTTGGCGGAGAGTTAGGGATTCGAACCCTAGAGACCTTTCGGCCTACAGCATTTCGAGTGCTGCACCTTCGACCACTCGGACAACTCTCCGTTTTCAACAATATTATGTTTGGATTCTTCGGCGACAAGCCGTGAATACCGGGTTCTTGCCGTTTCCCGGAAATTTGCAAGAAAACAGGCAAGAAAAAATCAAAAAAGTGAGATCGAATCGCTCAAAAAAGCCTTATTTTGCCTATGTTTTTCTGACACGTTCTGACCAAAAGGGCTTGTTCTTTCGAGTCAGCCCCGTTATGACCGCTTCGATACCGCTCCATATTTTTTTCGTCAGAAGGCTCTTCACAATTCAAAAAAGTTTTGGAGAGAACTGGCGGAGAGAACTGCAAAAAGTTTCAAATTCGAACCCACGAAAAACCAAGGAAAAACAAGGAAATCGCTGATACAAAACGCACAGTATGCGGAGGGATTTCGAGTCAGCCCCGTTATGACCGCTTCGACACCGCTCCGTAGATATTATGAGAACTCAGGGTTCTGTCTGTGTCTGCCGGGACGGGCGCGGGTGTGTTTGAGACGAGCCCCTTGGTTTTCTGCTGGCGACAGCGTTATTATAGCAAGCTCCCGGCGGAAAATCAAGGGGGACTTTTTTCTTGTTCGTATCTATTCGCCCGTCCCTTTCTTTGTAGGGGCGGATGCCCACATCCGCCCTCGTTTACCGTCAAAATTCGGCAGGCGGGGCCGATGTAGGCATCGGCCCCGCCTGCGGCTGTTTCGCTTTCATCTTGTCTTCCGAAGGAGCCCGTAGCTGAGAAATCCGTCCCTTTCTTCGTGGTAGACGTAAGAAGAAAACGGATTCACCCGTGAGGGGCGCAATGCTTCGCTGTGCTCAGAATGACAGTTTTTCAGTGAAACACAATACTACGGTCAGCCGAACAGATTCTCTTGCACTCTGTTCCTCGATCGTATCTTTTTATACCTTTTCTTTCATCTTTTTGCGTGATACTTCCTTTTTCCTTGCCATCTCAAGGGCTTTTGGGATTGAGCCGCCGTGAAGGATTATGCGCGGCACTGTATTCCCGGTCTTACGGGAATACCGGCCTGTTGAGCCTTCCGCTTTGGTGTTGACTCCTCGAAGTTCTGATGTGCAGGCGTTTTGCGGCGGTCAGGAAAGCTTCAATTTCCCGGGGGCTTGTGAAGGGAGACAGGGACAGGCGGACGGTCCCCTCCGGCAGTGTCCCGGCGCTCTGGTGGGCCAGGGGCGCACAGTGCAGTCCCGCCCGCAGGGCGATTCCCTGCTCCGCGAATCGGGCTGCGGCCTCCTCGCAGTCCCAGCCGGGAAGGCGGAAGGACAGCACGCCGGTCTGATTCTTCCCGGTCCAGGTCTCCGCCCCGAGGCGGTTCAGACCTTGGGCCGCAAGCTTCAAGAGACCTTGCTCCCGGGCCAGCAGAGCCTTTGGGTCCCGCTCTGCAAGCCAACGCAGGCCCGCCCCCAGCCCGGCGATTCCCGGGACGTTCAGCGTCCCAGCCTCCACACGGTCCGGCAGCTCCCGGGGCATGCTCTGATCCCGGGAACTGCTGCCTGTGCCGCCGAAGCGCAGAGGCTCCGGCAGCCCGCGACAGAGCAGCAGGCCGGTTCCCTGTGGGCCAAGGAGGCCCTTATGCCCCGGCATGGCGGTAAAGGCCGCGTTCCAGTCGGTCGGGCGCAGGGGCAGGATGCCTGCCGACTGGGAGGCGTCCACCACAAATGGAATCCCCCTGGCCGCGCAGAGACCACCGATGCGCTCCACAGGCAGCACCGCACCGAAGACATTGGAAATATGCAGACAGACCACGGCTTTTGTTTCCGGGTCCAGGGCCTGCTGAAAAGCCGCCGTCCAGGCCTCACTGTCAAACAGCGGGGCCCGGACCGGCACCGTCTTGGCCCCCAAGGCCGACAGGGTCCGGGTCACGGCGTTGTGCTCCAGGCCGGAGATCACCACCCGGTCTCCCGGGCGAATCAAGCTCCTCAGGGCGATATTCAAGCCCTCTGTGGCATTGGCAGTGAAGCAGACCTGCTCCGGCTCCAGGCCAAAATACGCGGCGGCCAGCGCCCGGGTCCGATAGACCGTTTCCGCCGCCCGGGCCGCGGCCTGATGACCGCCCCGGCCAGGGTTGGCGCAGCTCTGCATAGCCTCCAGCATTGCCCGGGCCACCTGGGGCGGCTTGCGCAGGGTGGTAGCGGCGTTATCCAGGTAAATCATTGGCCCCACCGCCGGAAGGCGCCTCCCGGTTCCCGAAGCCAGCGCTCCTCCACCGTCACCCCGGCCCGGTCCAGCACGCCGACGGCCCCGGTTCCATCCCGCCGGGACAGAGCCAGGGCATAGGCGCAGCCCCCGGGGGCAATACTCCGGGGCGCCCGGAGCAGGCGATGGCTGATGCCTGCCCGACCCAGGGCGTCACTCCCCTTCTGGCCCCTGGTCACGGAGCGCACAGTCATATACAAGTCAAACATTTTGATCCCTCCCGGTCATTCTATGCGGAAGGGCGAAAAAAGGACCCTCCCCCCGAAAGCGCGGGCTTTTGGGAGAAGGGTCAGATTTAGAGCGCCAGCATATTGCTGGCCTTCATAGAGAGATAATTTCGCTCCCCTAAAATGAAATGGTCCGCCAGCTCCACCCCCACCAGATTCAAGGCCGCCCGGATGCCCTGGGTATATTCCAGGTCCTCTACAGAGGGCAACAGACTACCGGTGGTGTGGTTGTGGGCCAGAACCACGGAGCTGGCATTTGTCAAAAGCGCGGTTTCCACTACCTTGCGGAAGGGCAGATTCACAGAGTTGACAGCTCCCCGGCAGAGCTCCCGGCAGGCAATGAGCCTGCATCGGGCATCCAAGGCCAGGAGCCAGACCCGCTCTTCCCGGAGACCGTCAGCCCGGGCGGCAAGATAGCGCCCGATGTCCTTGGTGCTCCGCAAATACAGCTCCTTTTCCAGACGATCCGTCTCACAGCGGCCCCACAGCTCCGAGGTCAGGCGGATCAGGGCGGCGGTGCGAGGTCCCATACCGGGGACCTTGACCAATTGGTCAATGGGGGCGGAGAAAACCCGGTGCAGACTGCCAAATTCCTCCAGCAGTCGATGGGCCAGGGGGTTGACGTCCCGCCGGGCGATGCCGTAGCCCAGCAGCAGCTCCAGCACCGCCACATCCGTCAGCCCGTCCAGGCCGACGTTGAGGTAATTTTCCAGCAGACGCTTCCGGTGTCCGACGTGGATGGATTCGGATTTCGGTTCAGCTTCCATGATTGCGTTTCTCCTTTCCGCGCCGGAGCAAGAGGGCAAGGCAGACTGCTGTCAGCACGCCGGAGCAATCCAGCAGCACGTCCTTCATCTCGCCGCTGCGCCCTGGGACAAAGGTTTGCAGGTATTCATCCGCCGCGGCCGCCAGCAGTCCCAGTCCCGGGACCAGGAGCAGAGGCCCCCGGCCAATCAGCCGCCAGTCCAGATACAGCAAAGCGCCCAGGATCAGATACTCTGTAAAATGGGCCAGCTTGCGGATCAGGTGCATGGTCAGGAAGGGAAAAATCTTCACCAAAAGCTCCAACAGAACGCCGCTCTCCTGGTCGGAGAGCTCCGCGGTTTTTGCGGAGCGGGCATAGATAAACCACAGCCACAGCCCTGTTGCCAGCAGTGCGGCTCCAAGCCTCCATCTCCTGCCCCCCATGCGCATTTCTCCCCTTCTTGCCTTTTTTACTAATTTACCACATAAACCGCGGAAATGCAACGTTTTTTGGTTTACAAACAGCGCTTTGTGTGGTATGATTTGCATAGACATTCTTCGATTCTGTATATTGTCCCACTGTTTCCGGTGCAGGGGCAGCGGTTTGGCAGGCTGTCATTCTGATGTGGCGAAGTGGCGGGGAATCCGGTGTTCCCGGAGGGGGGGGAACGGATTTCTCACTTCGTTCGAAATGACGATTGCTGGGAAACGCGATTCTTCTCGGAAGGAGGGGACGCGGATTTCTCACTTCGTTCGAAATGACGATTGCTGAGTTACTCGATTCTTCCCGAAGGGGCGGAGACGGATTTCTCACTTCGTTCGAAATGACGATTGCTGAGTTACGCGGTTCTTCCCGAAGGGGCGGAGACGGATTTCTCACTTCGTTCGAAATGACGATTGCTGAGTTACGCGGTTCTTCCCGAAGGGGCGGAGACGGATTTCTCACTTCGTTCGAAATGACGATTGCTGAGTTACGCGGTTCTTCCCGAAGGGGCGGAGACGGATTTCTCACTTCGTTCGAAATGACAAGCGGAGATACCGGACAGGGGTCGGCTGCGTTCAGTTGCGTTCAAGACAGTTCAAGGAGGTGTTTTCATGCCCGGTCCAGGAGGCGGACGCACGCCGCGTGGGTTCCTCACCGACGAGGAAAAGCAAAACAAGCCCAAGATTACAAAGGAGCTATTGCTCCGCATACTCTCCTATCTCAAGCCCTATTGGCTTCAATTCCTGCTGGTTTTCCTGGCAATTCTGCTCTCCGCCACGGTGGGGCTGCTGCCCTCCATCATCACGGGGCGCATTGTGGATGAGGCCCTGGTGGGCCGGAACATGAAGCTGCTGATTCAGCTTCTGCTGGCGGCCTTTGGGACCCTGGCGGCCTCCCAGATCATCGGAGTGCTGGAGAGCTACATCAACGCCTGGATCTCCCAGCGGATCATCTTCGACATGAAGAACCAGATGTATGATCACCTGCAGCACATGCCCCACGCCTTTTTCACCTCGGAGCGGCAGGGAGACATCATCACCCGCATGAACACCGACATCTCCGGGGTCAGCTCCGTGATCTCCGGCACTCTGTCCTCCATCGTCAGCAACGTCGCCACGGTGGTGACCTCCCTGGTGGCCTTGTTCACCATGAGCTGGCAGTTGGCGCTGGTGGGGATGGTGGTCATTCCCCTGCTGATTCTCCCTACCCGCAGCGTAGGCCAGACCCGCTGGAAGCTGCTGACCCAAAGCCAGGCGAAGAACGACGAAATGAACCAGATGATCAACGAGACCCTGTCCGTCAGCGGCTCGCTGCTGGTGAAGCTCTTTGCCCGGGAGGAGCGGGAGTACGCCCGCTTTGTGGCGCTTAACGAGGATGTAACCAGGCTGAACCTGAAGGAGCAGCGCAGCGGCAAGTGGTTTGGGGTCATCATGGGGATGTTCACCCAGTTGGGGCCGCTGCTGATCTACTTTGCCGGGGGCTGGCTCATCATCGCCAGATCCGACGCCACCCTCACCGTGGGTACCATCACCGCCACGGTGGCTCTGATCAACCGGCTCTACCGGCCGGTGCAGAGCCTGCTGAACATTCAGGTGGACTTCACCCGCTCTTTGGCTCTCTTCACCCGAATCTTCGATTATTTTGATATGAAAAATCCCATTGTCTCCAAGGACAACGGGAAGCGGCCCGATATGAAGCGGGCGGATATTCGCTATGAGCATGTGGTCTTCTCCTATGACCCTGAAAAGCCCCTGCTGCGGGACATCCATTTCACCGTTCCGGCGGGCAAAATGTACGCCATCGTGGGGCCCTCCGGCTCCGGCAAATCCACAGTGGTGAATCTGATTCCCCGGCTCTATGACGTGCTGGGGGGCCGGGTGACGGTGGGGGGCGTGGACGTGCGGGATATGGACCTCCGTTACCTCCGCTCCAACATCGGCGTGGTGACCCAGGAGAGCTATCTCTTCAACGGCAGCATCCGGGAAAACCTGCTCTACGCCAAGCCGGACGCCACGGAGGAGGAGCTGACCCGGGCCTGCCGAATCGCCAACATTCACAGCTACATCCAATCCCAGCCCGAGGGCTACGAGACCCTGGTGGGAAACCGGGGGCTGAAGCTCTCCGGGGGAGAGAAGCAGCGGCTGTCCATCGCCCGGGTGATTCTGAAGGACCCGAAGATTCTGATTCTGGACGAGGCCACCTCGGCCCTGGATTCCATCTCGGAGAACGCCATCCAGGAGGCCCTGGAACGGCTCATGGAGGGGCGGACCTCCATCGTCATCGCCCACCGGCTCTCCACCATCCTGAAGGCGGACCGGATCTTAGTGGTCCAGGGAGGCGTCATTGCGGAGGAGGGGGACCACGAAAGCCTGCTGGCCAAAAACGGCGTGTATCGGGAGCTCTATGAGACCCAGTTCCGCACGATTCTGGAGATGGAGGGAAGCAAACCCAGGTCCTGAGCCCGGACTCAATTGAAGCTTTGGGTGTATCAATTCCGTCCCCCGCAGTATTGCGTTTTGCTTTATTCTTGTCATGTATCTGTTCAGTAGCCCCTCCTGTCATTTCGAACGAAGTGAGAAATCCGTACCTTTTTTCGGGAAAAGAACGGATTTCTCGGCGATAAATCGCCTCGAAATGACAGGCTACTGAATAACTACCTTGTCATTTCGAGGGAGCTCGCAACCGAGAAATCCGTTCCTTTCTCCGTGATAGACGTAAGGAGAAAGCGGATTCTTC
>CAMOSU010000098.1 GCA_946625125.1 uncultured Clostridia bacterium | reverse complement strand
CAAACTCTTACCTATGTCCTGAAACTTTCTATTACCGATGTGCTGAAACCGTACAGGTATCTTTCAAATTGGTATCTATTCAGTCGCCCCCTCTTCGCAGTATTGCGTTTCACTTAAAAAGATGTCATTCTGAGCGCAGCGAAGCATTGCGCCCTTCATGGGTGAATCCGTTTTCTCCATACGTCTACCACGAAGAAAGGAACGGATTTCTCGCTTTTCAAGTTCCTTCGCGTTTTTTCGGATTGTTTGATACGCGAAACGCCCTGCCTTCCCGGCAGGGCGTTTTTGCGCTTATTCGATCCCGAAGCGGAAGACGCTGCGGCTCTGCCATTCCTTCCCGGCCTTCAGCACCGTGGAGGGAAAGCTGCTGTGGTTCAGGGCGTCTGGGAAGGCCTGGGTCTCCAGGCACAGCCCTTGACGGCGGCGGTAGACCGCCCCGTCCTTTCCCGCCAAACCCTCGGGGATGTAGTTGCCGGTGTAAAACTGCAGAGCGGGCCGGTCCGTCCAGAGCTCCAGGGTGATGCCGCTGTGGGGCGCCCAGAGCTTGGCGGCGGGGCGAAGGGCCTCCTCCCCGGCGTCCAGGACGTAGCTGTGGTCAAAGCCCCCCGCCAGTTGAAGCTGTTCCTCGGGGCCGTCGATCCGGTCTCCGATCCGCACCGGCTGGGTGAGATCCATCTCCCCGCCGCTGACGGCCCGGATGGCTCCGGTGGGGATGGAGCGGGCGTCTGTGGGGGTGAAGCTCCCGGCCCGGAGCTGGATCCGATGATCCAGAATGTCTCCGCTGTTGTGGCCCTCCAGGTTGAAGTAGCTGTGGTTGGTGAGATTGCAGAGGGTGTTCCGTTCCGAAACCGCCCGGTACTCCACCAGCAGGGAGCTTTCCTCCAGCCAATAGGTGACGGCCACGGTGAGATTCCCGGGGAAGCCTCCCAGACCGTGGGGATGGGTGTAGAGCAGGGTGACGGCCTCCTCTGAGGCGGCCAGAAGCTCCCAAAGCTTTCGGTCCATGCCCGCGCTGCCGCTGTGGAGGTTGTTGGGGCCGTCGTTGGCCCCCAGCTTCAGGCGGCCCGTTCCAAAGGGACAGCTTGCCCCGGCAATCCGGTTGGCGTTGGGGCCGATCACCGCCCCGAAGTAGCAGTTGTGGTTGACATAATCTTCAACACGATCAAAGCCCAGAACCACGTCCCGGGGCTTGCCCTCCCGGTCCGGGACCGTGAGCCGCCGCAGGGTGGCTCCGTAGCTCAGAATTTCACAGGAAATCCCCTTGGCCTCCAGGCGAATGCAGTCCACCGGACTGCCCTGATAGCTGCCAAAGCTTGTAATCATGGCACAAGACTCCTTTTTTCTTAAATGAGCGCCAGGATGTATTTCACATACAGCTTTTTCCAGATGCTGGTATTGCAGACCCGGAAGCCCTGCTGATCGCAGAGCTGCCGCAGGAAGCGAAGCTCCTCCGCCTCCAGCTCATGCTGGCTGAAGCCGGCTCGCTTGGCCAGCCGCTCCGCCTCCGGGGGAATCTCGCCGCCCCCCATGGCGTGGAAGCGCTGGATTCGGCGGTAGTAGAGCCGGGCCTTTCCGTTGACGTCGGTCCGGGCCAGCCGCCGCTCCCAGAGTCCCAGGGCCAGGGCTCGGTGGCCCAAAATCAGGGCCAGAAGTCCCGCCGCGCCCAAAAAGCACCAGAGCAGGGTCAGATTCCTGGGGGCTGCGCTGCCGCTTCCGCTTCCGCCGCCGGAGGGGGCGGTGCTGGGGGAGACGGAGTCCCGGGTGGACTGGCTGCGGGTCTCCGTCCAGGGGGGCAGGGTGTCCGTTAGGGGCTCCCCGCCGCGTTCTGTGGGAAGCGCGGTGGTTTCCGGCTCTGAGACGGGCCGGGTTCCCGGGGTGTACAGGGTCCCGCTGAACTCGGTGGCGTCCTCGGGGGTGGGCTCCAACTGAACCCAATGGCCCCCCAGCCAGACCTCCACCCAGGCGTGGGCCTGAAGATTCGTGACCTCGCATCGGGTGTCGGCGGAGAGGTAGATGACGTAGCCGGTGACATAGCGGGCCGGAACCCCCAAGGCCCGGAGCAGGGCAGTGCAGGAGGAGGCGAAGTGGACGCAGTAGCCCTCCTGGGCCTCGTTGAGAAACCAGGTGCAGAAATCCGCTCCGGCGGGCATCCGCAGGGGGTTGCGGCTGTACACGGCGGTCTGGGAGACCAGCTCCGCCAAAGCCTGCAAATGGGCCTCGTCCTGGATCAGCGCGCCGCCGCCCTGGGCCTCCCACCAGGCCAGGACGCCCTGCCGGGTCTGCTCCGGCAGCTCCAGACAGTGGGCGCGGACCCACTGATCATAGGCGGGGTCCGGGGAGACGGAGCCGGGCTCCGGCTGCCAGCGCATGGTGTAGCGCTGGCGCCCGTCCAGATTTTCCACATAGGCGTCGGAAACCACCCGCCCGCCCCCGGGCAGGGTGGTAAGCTGATAGGTGGTGTAGAGCTTGCTCTCCTGCTCCACAGTCTCCACGGTGAGAGACTCCCCGTCGGAGAGGGAGAGATAGGGGAACAGGGCGCTTTGGTCCCAGTCCTCCAGCTCGCCCCTGGTCCAGTTGGTGCCGTCAAAGGCGGTGTAGCTGGAGTTTCGCAGGTAGACATAGCCCTCCCGGGAGCTGGTGACATACAGGGCTGGAATGGGCCGGTTGGGCAGGGCTCCCAGGGCGGAAAGATCCACCTCGTCGGGGCTTCCCCCCAGGCCCGCCAGCAGATTGCCCCGATTGCCCTGCTCCCGTCCAAAGCGCTCCATCTCCCGGTTCAGCTCGTCCCAGGAGATGGGGGGCTCGTAGTTTTTCTCGGGGAAAATCGCCAGCAGCACAGCCAGAATCCCGGCGGAGAGCAGGGCGGCCAGAAGAATGGCCCGGTTTTCCTCCCCCATGGCCCGGCGGCGAACCGACTGGCTGAACGCCTGGGTCAGCAGGGAAAAGGCCGCCGCCATCAGGGGCAGCAGGGCGGGGGGTGTGTCCGTGAGGATGAAGCAGGGGACGATCCCCGGCAGCAGGGCCAGGGCCACGGGGAAGCTCCGCCGCCAGAGCCGGACGGAGAGGGTGGAAAGCCAGGCTTCCAAAACCGCCAGGCAGATCAAAGCCGGGACACTGGCCTCCGGGCTGACCTCCTCCCGGGGCATGAAATCCAGAAACTGATCGTAACCCAGAATGTAGCGGCCGCAGAGCAGGCCCCAGAGATTGCGAAAGGCCTCCAGCAGCTCCCGGCGGAGCAGCCAGCCCGCCAGAAGCAGCAGGGCCAGGGAGCCCAGAGCCCAGTATTTGCCGGACTTCCCTTGAAACAGCAGTCCCAGCCCCAGGGAAAGGAGGGGAACAAGAACCCAGATCACCCCGGGGACGGGGAGATCAAAGGCGGTGATGACACAAAACAGGGAGCCGAACACCCCCAGGCAGATGAGGGCCCAGTCCAGCAGCAGGCGGCAGAGGCGGTTGTCCTGCTTCATGGCGTCTGCCCTCCTTCCTTCCCCACGGTGCAGATCCAGTCCGCCCGGAGGGGCAGGGGCTTGGGCAGCTCCAGACTGTCCTCCGGGGCCAGGCAGGCCTGGCACAGGGCCTGGGTGAGATCCTGCTCCTCCTGAATGTCCAGGCTGCGGAGCTCCGTTCCCTCCACCCAGACAAGGCTGTGGGCCGCCTCATGCTCCAGAAGCCAGCGGGAGAGATAGCGGAGATTGCCCAGATTTTCCCTCCGGTTTTCAGGACCCCGGGGGGTACGCAGGGCCAGGACCAGGCTGCGGTGAATGGGCTCCAGGGGCTCCCGGACCACCAGCTCCTCGCTTTTCAGAGAGAGCTTCCAGTGGATGTCCCGCACCGGGTCCCCGGGGCGGTAGATCCGGTGGTCGTAGAGCTCAGCGGCGCCGCCGCCGGGCTTGGCCCTGGTCTGCTGCTGCAAAAGCTGCACCAGACTGGGCATGGGTTCCGGCGGGAGGGCCGGAGGCAGAATGACCATGGTTTTGGGCTCCGGAAGCCGCAGAGGCAGGCAGAAAAGCCCCAGGGGGTCATAAACCCGGCCCCGGCGGAGCTCCGCGGTCAAAAAGCCGCAGTGATCGGTGTCCAGGGCCAGCACCCCCTCTGCCCGGGTCAGACGGCTGAGATAGCGCAGATCCTTCTCCCGGTCCCGAGTCCGGAGATTCAGCCGGAGCTGCACCTCCGGCAGGGGCAGAACCCGCCAGGACCGGAGGCGAAGATACAGCGCGGCTTTCTCTCCCTGCTCCACCTGCTGGGGAAGCCCTGTCTCCAGGCGGCAGCTCAGCATGGCGGGAAGAGAAACCAGCAGGCTCAATACCGGCAGGGCCAGCAGCAGCACCAGCAGCAGCCAGGAGATCCAAAGGGAGCTGGCAAAGTAAAACACCGCGCTCAGGACCAGAAGGCCCAGGTAGAGCAATCGGTTCACCGCCATGGCTATACTCCCGGGGCGGGGACCTGCTTCAGAATAGCCTCCAGAAGCTGCTCCGCCCGAAGTCCCTGGGCCTGGGCGTCGCCCCCCAGCAGCAGCCGGTGGGCCATGGTGCCGGAAAAGACGGTCTGCACATCCTCAGGCAGTACATAGTCCCGGCCGTTCATAAAGGCGGCGGCCTTTGCCATAATGACCACCGCCAGGGTGGCCCGGGGGCTGCCGCCCCGCTGAATCTGGGGATGCTGGCGGGTCTGCCCCACCAGGGAAATGACGTAGTTGATGACGGTATCCTTGATATAGACGCGGCTCACGGCCTCCTGTATGGCGGCCAGCTCCGTGCGGCTCACCACCTGATTCACCTGGTCCAGGGGGTTCACGCCCCCCTGGCGGGCCAGCACCATGTCCCGCTCGTCCTTGGCCTTGGGATAGCCCACGGAGAGCCGCACGGTGAAGCGGTCCATCTGGGAATCGGGGAGCAGTTGGGTCCCGGCGGCGCCGGTGGGGTTCTGGGTGGCGATGACCGTAAAGGGCTTGGGCAGGGGATGCGTCACCCCGTCCACCGTCACCTGGCCCTCCTCCATGGCCTCCAGCAGGGCGGATTGGGTGCGGGAGGTGGCCCGGTTCAGCTCGTCCGCCAGGAAGAGATTGCAGAGTATGGCCCCCTTCTGGTAGACCAGGCGGCCGCTCTGCTTGTCATATACGGAGTAGCCGGTGATGTCCGAGGGCAGCACGTCGGGGTTGAACTGGACCCGTCCGTAATCCAGGCCCAGGGCTCTGGAAAAGGCCAGGGCGATGGTGGTTTTCCCCACGCCGGGAATGTCCTCCAGCAGCACGTTTCCGTTGGCCAGAATGGTCATCAGAATCCAGACCAGCACCTGATCCTTCCCCTGAACCGCCTTGCGGAGCTCCGCGATGATTTTTTGAATGATGTTCATGCCGATTCTCCTTATGTGTTGCAGAGATAAAAAGAATTCCTTTATATAGACGTAAAAAACCGGGGATCGGTTCCCCGATCCCCGCTATTATACATAAAAAATTATCCCTCCGCAAGACCCAGAGCCAAAATCCCCAGATTTCGCCGGTAGATTTCCGGGAATCGGCTCAGGGGCAGGGGATTTTCCCCCATCCCAGCCTCCACGGTGTAGCCCGGCCGGTCCCGGGTGAGAATGAACCAGTCCTTGTACCCGGCAAAGCCCGAGGCAAAGGGTACGTCCTCCAGGGTGTAGCCCGAAACGGCGGCGAAGCGCTCCCCCAGCTCCCGGGCTCCGGGGGGCTCCATGTTGAGAAACTTCCAGTAGATTACGTCCCCCTGGGTGTGGTAGCTGAGGGTCAGTCCCGGCTCCGTCAGCTCCGTCAGCCGAACCATGGCCTCGGTTTCAGGCTCCGAGAGGGGGGCCGTCCCCACATAGTCCCGGGGACCGGGGCGGGTGTAGCCCTGGGCGAACTTGTTCTGCCGGGCCTGCTCCCAGCGGGCGGGGTAGTTGAGATTCAGGTCCACCCCCCGCAGATTGGCCTTCCAGCCCTGGGGGAAGGGAATGGCGGGGTAGCCCTCCGCCAGAGTCCGGGCTTCCTCGTAGCCCGGGTCCCCGGGCTGAAGTCCCCCCGTCACCAGATCCACCCCGTCGGGGTTCACCATGGGGACCAGATGGAGGGTGGTACGCTGATAGAGGGCCTGGGCGGAGAAGCCGTAGATTCGTCCGTTTTCCGAGATGGCCCTGGCGTAGTCCTCCAGGAATTTCATCAAAAGGGGCGTGGTGATCCACTCGTTGGCGTGGTGGGAGGCGTTGTAGAGCACCCGCCGGGGTCCCAGCCCCACTGCTGCCTGAGGCAGCTTCCGGCCATAGGCCGTCTCGCCGATGTCCCGCAGGGTGAGAAAGGGATAGCGGGCCGCCAGCCCCTCCAGGCAGAGCCGCAGCAGAGCGTAGGAAAAGGGCCGGTCCGTGGGAACCAGCTCAAAGCCCAGGGGTACCGTGAGAAGCTGCCCCACATAGAGCCGCAGAGGGTCCTGGCTGGGATTGGCGGTGATGATGGCCCGGACCGTGGTGCCGAAGCGGGCGGCAATGCGGCTGTAATTGTCCCCGGGGACCACCCGGTAGTCCCGATAGCCCCGGAGCCAGGGCAGCAGCGCCCCCCAGGTTGGCCCGTCCAGCCGCCCGGTGGGGGGCAGGCCCTCCCGCCGCTGCAGCTCCGCCAGATTCGGCGCTCCCGCCCGTTCCAGGGCCAGCTCGTACAGTTCCATGCGGATTCCTCCCCTTGTTGATGGTCCATTCTATGCGCCCTCCCCGGGAGACAATGCCTCCGGAGCCCGGATATTTTTTCGGAAATAAAAGGTGGACATCCGCCGGGAAACGTGGTAACATGGGAGAAAGCCAAGGAAAGGAGACCCTGCCATGAAGCACCACATCATCGTGAAGTTTACCGAGGGTACTGACGTTCAGGCCCTGCTGGCCCCGGTGGAGGCCATTTTTGCCGAGACCCTCTCCATCCCCGGCATCTACGGGCTGGAGCTGAAGACCTCCTGCGTCCACCGTCCCAACCGCTATGATCTGATGATCGTCCTGGAGATGGACCCCGAGGCCCTGCCCGCCTACGACGCCTCGGAGCCCCACCGCCGCTGGAAGACGGAGTACGGCCCCATCACCGAGAAAAAGGCCATCTTTGACTGCGAGGATTGACAGAGCGGCAGCTCCGGGTCACCGGAAAAGGGGACGGGGGTACGGATTCTTCGCTGCGCTCAGAATGACGGAATCGGAAGGCTTTCGCTGTAGGGACGAGCCGTGCTCGTCCGGTTTGCGCAGCAAACAATCGGATGCGTCAGCAGCCGATCCGGCAGCGCCGCGTTTGCCGGGACGTTTCCGTATATCGAACCGGCGTTGGAATTGCCTGCGGCGGATCGGACGGCTGAGAGCCGTCCCTACACACCCTTTCCGCCATATCCTGCCCGTATCCGCATACCGAACCGGCGTTGGATTTGCCTGCGGCGGACCGGACGGCTGAGAGCCGTCCCTACGTACCCTTTCCGCCGTATCCCGCCCTTATCCGCATACCGAAGCGGCGCTGGATTTGCCTGGGGCAAATTGTCCGCCTGCGGCGGACCGGACAAGCAATGCTTGTCCCTGCACAGGGGCCGAACCTTCGCCCCTGGGGATTTGCAGGAAATCTCCAATATTTTCTTGCAAATCCCGGAATAATATGCTAGAATAGGACAACTCCATTTTATACGAAAGCGAGGAAGGATGACCTATGCAATACACCAAGGAAGTTGAAGAAATGGTCTGCGTCGCCAAGGGCCCCAACCACGGTCCCGCTCCCATCCCTGAGGAGGGCAAGTGGATCCAGGCCAAGGAGATCAAGGACATTTCCGGCTACACCC
>CAMOSU010000097.1 GCA_946625125.1 uncultured Clostridia bacterium | reverse complement strand
CGTCGCAGGTCATCTCCAGCACGTCGGCAATGGAGGCGCCCTTGTACTTCACCTCCAGGGTCTCCCGGTTGTAGCGCTTGCCCTGGCACACCTCGCAGGGTACGTAGACGTCGGGCAGGAAGTGCATTTCGATCTTCACCAGGCCGTCGCCGCTGCAGGCCTCGCAGCGTCCGCCCTTGGTGTTGAAGGAGAAGCGGCCCGGGCCGTAGCCCCGGAGCTTGGCGTCCTGGGTGGAGGCGAAGAGATCCCGGATGTCGTTGAACAGCCCCGTATAGGTGGCGGGGTTGGAACGGGGCGTCCTGCCGATGGGGCTCTGGTCGATGGTGATGACCTTGTCCAGAGCCTCGATGCCCTCGAAGCGCTCATGCCTGCCGGGGCGGATTCGGGCATGGTTCAGAGCCCCGTGGAGCTTCTTGGAAACAATTTCATTCACCAGGGAGGACTTGCCGGAACCGGATACGCCGGTGACGCAGCAGAGGGTCCCCAGGGGAATGGAAACCTCGATGTTTTGCAGGTTGTTCTCCCGGCAGCCCACAATCCGCAGGCACTTTCCGCTGCCCGGCCGCCGCTGGGCGGGGACCGGAATGGTCCTCCGCCCGGAAAGATACTGCCCCGTGATGGACCGGGGCTCCGCCTCCAGATCCGAAATGGAGCCCTGGGCCACGATCTCTCCCCCGTGGATGCCCGCCCCGGGGCCAACGTCCACGATGTAGTCCGCGGCCCGCATGGTGTCCTCGTCGTGCTCCACCACAATCAGGGTGTTGCCGATGTCCCGCAGCCGCTTCAGGGTCTCCAGGAGCTTGTCGTTGTCCCGCTGATGCAGGCCAATGGAGGGCTCGTCCAGGATGTAGAGGACGCCCATAAGGGAGGAGCCGATCTGGGTGGCCAGGCGAATGCGCTGGCTCTCCCCTCCGGAGAGGGTGGCGGCGGCCCGGGAAAGGGTGAGATACTGCAGTCCCACGGAGCGGAGGAAGCCCAGCCGGGCCTTGATTTCCCGCAGAATGGGACCGGCAATCATGGACTCCGTGGGAGGAAGCTCCAGTTTTTCCATGAAGTCCAGGGCCTTGGTGACAGGCAGCTCGCAGTAGTCCATCAGCTTCATGTTCCCCACGGTGACAGCCCGGGAGATGGGAGAAAGCCGCTGGCCGCCGCACTCCGGGCAGGGGGAGGTGGACATGCACTCCTCCAGCTCCTTCCGCATGGCGTCGGACTGGGTTTCCCGGTAGCGGCGCTCCAGGCTGGGAACAATGCCCTCAAAGGCTTGCTCCAGGGTGCCTCTGCCGTTGGCCCGCTCATAGTAGAGCTTCAGCTTCTCCCCCTTGGTGCCGTAGAGTATGGCGTCCAGGGCGGTTTTGGGCAGCTTCTCCACCGGGTCCGTCAGCTTGAAGCGGTAGCGCTCCGCCAGGGCGTCGAAGTACATCTTGGAGATGGAATCGTTCTTCACGTTGCCCCAGCCGCTGGCCTGGATGGCTCCCTCCAGAATGGACAGGGAGCGGTTGGGAATGATCAGGTCCGGGTCCACCTTGAGCTGGAAGCCCAGGCCCGCGCAGTGGGGGCAGGCCCCGTAGGGGTTGTTGAAGGAGAACATCCGGGGGCTCAGCTCCGGCATGGAGATGCCGCAGTCCTCGCAGGCGTAGTTCAGGGAGAAGGGCAGCTCCTCCTGGGTGTCCATCCGCTGAATCAGGGCCAGACCGCCCCCCTGGGCGGTGGCGGTTTCAATGGAATCCGTCAGGCGGCGGGTGATGTCCCCCCGCAGCACCAGCCGGTCCACAATCAGCTCAATGTTGTGCTTCTTGTTTTTCTCCAGGGGGATCTCCTCGGTGAGATCGTAGAGATTGCCGTCCACCCGCGCCCGGGCGAAGCCGGACCTTCGGGCGTCGGAAAAGACCTTCTGGTGCTCTCCCTTCTTCCCCCGGATCACGGGAGCCAGCACCTGAAAGCGGGTGCCCTCCGGGAGCTGCAGCACCTTGTCCACGATCTGATCAATGGTCTGCTTGCGGATCTCCTTGCCGCAGTTGGGACAGTGGGGTACGCCGGCGCGAGCCCAGAGCAGGCGCAGATAGTCGTAGATCTCCGTGACGGTCCCCACGGTGGAGCGGGGATTCTTGGAGGTGGTCTTCTGGTCAATGGAGATGGCGGGAGAAAGGCCGTCGATGGCGTCCACGTCGGGCTTGTCCATCTGGCCCAGGAACATCCGGGCGTAGGAGGACAGGGACTCCACGTAGCGCCGCTGGCCCTCGGCGTAGATGGTGTCAAAGGCCAGGGAGGACTTGCCGGAGCCGGAAAGCCCCGTGAACACCACAAATTTGTCCCGGGGAATGGTAAGGTCCACGTTTTTCAGGTTATTGGCCCGGGCGCCCCGGACCACGATGTTTTCATTCATATCCTTCACCGTTTGTCGTCGCGTTATCGCGCTGTGTTTGTATAGTATTGTAACGTATATTATATCAGATCGTATAAAAATAAGCAATAGGAAATCGGATCTGAACATCCGATTTCCTATTGCTTGTTTTCTTTCCAAGGTATGCCGGGCCGGGAAACCCGGCCCCTGCGGGCGGGCGCGGCTTACCTTTTCTCCACCAGGTCGTTGACGCCGTCGTGGTCGTTGTCGATGGTATGGCCCATCTCCTCCCGGACGCTGACGCCCCGGGCAATTTTCTGCTTCTCCACCAGGTCGGAGAGCATTTCCTTCACCTGCCGGGGATTCTTGATCCGCTTGATGTCGAACTCCGGGGCGGTCTTGTCGCCGGAGCAGCAATGGATGGTTCCCACCCGATCCAGGCGCTCCCGCAGACTGCGGGACAGGGACATATCAAAGATCCGGTAGAGGCGGATTTCCTCTTCGCTCTGCTTCAGAAACCCCTTGACGATCAGAAGCTTATCGTCCGTCAGGATGTACTTGGTAAAGGACCAGGGCAGACCGAAGAGGGTGTGCTTGCGATCGGACCAAACGGTGTTATTGGGGAGCTTCATAATCATTCCTCACTTTCTTTGTTCCGGGGGGCAGAGCGCGCCCCTTGGGAGCTTTATTCCACGGTGACGGATTTGGCCAGGTTGCGGGGCTTATCCACGTCGCAGTCCCGAAGCAGGGCCACATAGTAGGCGAAGGTTTGCAGGGGGACGATGGTGAGACTGGGCTGCAGCAGGGGGTGGGTAACGGGGACGGTGATGAAGGAGGGAGCGGTCTTCTTGATTTCCTCCGCGTGCTTCTCCGTGGTGACGGCGAATACATCGGCCCCTCTGGCCCGGACCTCCTTGACGTTGGACATGGTCTTGTCAAACAGAGAATCCACCGTGGCCACAGCCACCACCAGGGTTCCCTCCTCAATGAGGGAGATGGGGCCGTGCTTCAGCTCCCCCGCGGCGTAGGCCTCGGAGTGGATGTAGGCGATTTCCTTCAGCTTCAGGCTGCCCTCCAGGCAGATGGCGCTGTCCACGTTCCGGCCGATGAAGAAGGCGTCGTGGACCTTGAAATACTGCTCCGCGTAATAGCGGATCTTGGCCACGTTGTCCGGGGTCAGGGTGAGGGCGATCTTCTGGTCCAGCTTCATCAGCTCATTCACCAGGGTATCGTACTCCTCCCGCCGCATGGTCCCCAGCAGATCGGAGACATACAGGGCAATGAGGTAGATGACGGAGAGCTGGGTGGAGAAGGCCTTGGTGGTGGCCACGGCGATTTCCGGTCCGGCCCAGGTGTAGATCACGTCGTCCGCCTCCTTGGCGATGGCGGAGCCCACCACGTTGACAATGGCCAGGGTCCTGGCTCCCTGGCGCTTGGCCTCCATGAGAGCGGCCTTGGTGTCGGCGGTTTCGCCGGACTGGGAGATGATCAGCACCAGGGTATCCTTCCCCAGCACCGGCTCGGAATAGCGGAACTCCGAAGCCAGAATGGGCTCCACGGGGATGCGGCAGGTCTTTTCCAGAATGTGCTTGCCCAGGCAGCCCACATAGTAGGAGGAGCCGCAGGCCACGATGTAGATCCGCTTCAGCTCCTCCAGATATTCCTTGGAGAGCTTGATGTCGTCCAGCACCACCCGGCCGTCCCGGATCCGGGGGGACAGGGTTCCCTTTACGGCGGTGGGCTGCTCGTGGATCTCCTTGAGCATGAAGTGATCGTAGCCGTTCTTCTCCGCGGCGGAGATGTCCCAGTTGATGGTCTCGGGAATCTTTTCCACGGGATCGTAGAAGGCGTCGTAGAAGCGGGCGGAGTCCTTGGTGAAGATGACGGTGTCCCCGTCCTTCAGATAGACCACCTTCCGGGTGTACTTCAGAATGGCAGGCACGTCGGAGGCGATGAAGTTCTCCCCTTCTCCGAAGCCGAAGATCAGGGGGCTGTCCTTCTTCACGGCAATCATGGTGCCGGGGAGATCCTGACAGAGAATGCCCAGGGCGTAGCTGCCCTCCAACTGGCCCACGGCCCGGCGCACCGCCCGGGGGAAGTCCTGAAGCCGGTCATAGTAATACTCCACCAGATTGGCCACCACCTCGGTGTCCGTCTCGGAGCGGAAGTGCTTGCCCTTGCGGATCAGGTCTTCCTTCAGCTTCAGATAGTTTTCAATGATGCCGTTGTGCACCACGGCGATTTTGCCGGCGTCGGCAATATGGGGATGGCTGTTGACGTCAGAGGGAGCGCCGTGGGTGGCCCAGCGGGTGTGGCCGATGCCATAGGTACCCTGAATGGCTTTGCCGCCGTCGATGAGGCCGCTGAGATTGGCCAGACGTCCCTTGGACTTTGCCACCTTCAAAACCCCGTCGGACATGACGCAGACACCCGCGGAGTCATAGCCGCGGTATTCCAGCTTGGAAAGGCCGTCCAGCAAAATGGGCGCGGCCTGACGGCTTCCGAGATAACCAACGATTCCACACATGATAAAAAAACCTCCAAATCATGGCTGTACGCGAATGTGGGGATATACAAGAGTTATTATAGCATAAGGACGCGAAAAAAACAAGGGCAGGTTTTGTGGGGCAGAGGACAGTTTTGTGGGGCAAAGGACAGTCGCGTTTTTCTGCTTTATATACTGAAAAAACGTCAAATAAATAGAGGTGTTATGGGAGATTCTGAGACTTATATCAAGTCACTGCCACTCATTACGTGCTATACTCGGAATGTAGTTACGAATATTTCCTTTCACTATATAGCACCCCGGCTTGCACACCGGCGTGGATTCATTATTCTTTTTTAACTGTTTTCATGTTAAGTCACTCGTTACCTTCGAATCTTCGATATACAAACGTTCTGGTATTTTTTTGATATCTGCCTGCCCCTCAAGGATTTGGTTTACTAAATAGTCCAGTTCTCTCCATCCCTGCATATATTCAGTCCACCTTCTACTCGGAACAAGATATATTACAATTACAACCCAAATAATGGACATCAGAGGAATAACCTGCTTCCCCATTTACAGTTATAACAATCATCAGGATAACAATAACCATAACCGACCTCCTAATCCATTTGCTTTCTGTATGTTGCAATAATAACAGAAATCAAATAAAACAACCATTATCAATGTATTCATGGTTTCAACTTCTATAAAACCATCTATCCCGTACAATACTCAACAATTCTTCACTTTTTATTCTCAAATTTTGACTCTGGAAACAGAAGAACAGTGTATATCACAATACCGTATAACAATCAAAAGTTTTCAAATGGCAATTTGAAAACACCAAAATCTTTCATTTTTCATTCTTCATTTTTCATTTCCGTCAAGGGTATCTGGGCGGGAGTTAAGGCCCGGAGGGAGTCGAGCTTCTCCAGCCGGAGGGGGACGGCCCCCAGGGCGATGAGGGCCTCGCAGCCGGGGCCGCCCGCTTCGTTGACGAAGAGGGGGCTCCAGCCCCGGCGCAGATTCTCCTCCGAGCCGCTCCAGGTGCCGCCCCGGAGCCGGGACTGGGCCGCCAGGGTCTTCTCCCCCAGGGCGTGAATCAGCCGGTTCCGGGCCAAGGCCCGGTAGGGGGTGATGGGCAGGTGCCAGCCCTCCAGGCAGAGATACAGAACCCGGTCATTCAGCGGACAATGGTCCCGCAGGCCCTCGGGCAGCACGGCAATCACCGCGCCCCCCGCCTCCAGGCAGGCCTCCTGTCCGGTCCGGTCCGCCCCCCGGGCGTTGCCGGAAACCAGAACCAGCTCCTCCCCTGCCGCCAGCTCCCCCACCCGGCGGGCAAAGGCCGCCCCCTGGGGCGTCAGCTCCCGGCTGCCCACCAGGGCCACGGCAGGCCGGTTCAGCAGGGCGGCGTTCCCCCGACAGAAGAGCACGGCGGGGGCCAGCTCCCCCAGCAGCCGCAGCCGCCGGGGATAGTCCGGGGAGACCCGGGTCAGGGGCCGGATGCCCAGCTCCGCCGCCACCCCCAGATAGGCCGCCAGGGCCTCCTCCCGGTTCAGCAGGGCGGCAATCCGGAGGGCAAAGTCCCCGTCATAGCCCAAAGCCCGGAGCTCCGCCGCCGTGACAGGCGCCTGGGGATCGAATCGCCCCTCCTCCCGGGCCAGGACCCTGGCCCGCAGGGTCCGAAGCTGGGCAGGGGTGAGGGGCTTCAGGCCGTCCCCCAGCTCGGCGCAGAGCAGAAGGAGGCCCCGCTCCGCCCCGGTCATCTCCGGCGGCGGACAGCGGGCGCGGCCTGCCGCCGCTCCACAGGAATCATGCCGCCCTCCGTGATGGCCATGGGCTGCACGGTGAAATGGCAGTATTTGGCGATTTCATCCAGCTTGGCCTGCTCGGGGAAGCTGCCGATGATGGTGTAGCTGACCCCCTTCTTTTTGGCCCGGCCGGTGCGGCCGATGCGGTGGACGTAGTAATCGTTCTCCTGGGGGACGTCGTAGTTCACCACGCAGTCCACATCGTCCACGTCGATGCCCCGGGAGGCCACGTCCGTGGCGATGAGCACCGGAAGCTTCCCCTTGCGGAAGGACTTCATGGTCCGCTCCCGCTGGGCCTGGGGGATGTCCCCGTGGATGCAGTCGGCGTCCACCCCCACCCGGCGCAGATCGTCGGACAGGCGCTGGCACATGACCTTGGTGTTGCAGAAGATGATGACCCGTTCAAAGGCCCCCAGATGGAGAATCCAGCGCAGGGCGTTGAGCTTCTCCAGGGCAGGCACGGTGACGGAATACTGGTCGATGTCCGGGCGCTCCTCCGCCTCGGGCTTCACGGTGATCTCCACCTCGTCCCGCTGGTACATCCAGGAGACGGTCATGACCTCCTGGGACATGGTGGCGGAGAAGAGCCCCAGATTCCGGCGGTTCTTCACCTTCTCCACAATCCGGGTCACGTCCTTGAAGAAGCCCATGTCCAGCATCCGGTCCGCCTCGTCCAGAATCACGGTCTGAATCCTGTCCAGCCGGAGGGAATGGCGCTTGTAGTGGTCCATGAGCCGGCCCGGGGTGGCCACCACGATCTGGGGCTTCTTTTTGAGCTGGGCGAACTGGGGCTCCAGCTTCTGGCCGCCGTAGAGCACCGCCACCCGGATGTTTTCATAATGGGTCAGCAGACCCCGGAGCTCGTCTCCGATCTGGAGGGCCAGCTCCCGGGTGGGGGCCAGGATCAGGCCCTGGACGTCCTCGCAGTCCGGGTCCACATGGGCAATCATGGGAATGCCGAAGGCGAAGGTCTTCCCGGTCCCGGTGGGGGCCTTGGCGATGACGTCCTTCCACTCCATCAGCGGGCCGATGGCCTCCGCCTGGACCCGGGTGGGATAGCCGTAGCCCTTCTCCTCCAAGGCCCGGAGAATGGGCTCGGGTAAATTCATGTCCTGAAAGCTGAGTTCTTTGGATTCCTGCATGGCAATGGTTCCTTTTTTTGTCAGATTGTTAACCAGATCAGTATAGCACGTTTTCCCAGGAATGACAAGTGTTTTTGCGGCAAATTCCAGGGCTGCCGCGGGGCAAACCGCGGGAGTGCCGTAGTGGGCTGTTTCGCTTTCATCTTGTCATTTCGAAGGAGCTTGCGACTGAGAAATCCGTC
>CAMOSU010000096.1 GCA_946625125.1 uncultured Clostridia bacterium | reverse complement strand
GCCTTTCGTGGAGATATGTGGAGATCCGTGAAATCGGGCGATCACCCACGATACCAAGTTTCATAGTCGTACACTCCTTCGTGCGTTCAATTCTCTGTCTGCCATTGTAGCACAAAAGCCGCCGCTTCGCAACAGAAAAATCCGACGCCGGAGGCCAATGCCTCCGGCGCCGGGAATCAAAGGGTCCTGCTTTGGCTGCTACACGCTGAACAGCAGCTCAGTGTAGCTGGGGAAGGGCCAGCGGCGGGCGTCGGTGAGGGACTCCGCGGCGTCGCAGAGGACCCGCAGGGCGTCCATGGCCGGAATCAGCCGGTCCCGGATGGCATTGGCCTGGACCGGGGAGGAGCGCAGCGCGGCGATTTCCCCGGCGCGGTTCTCCAGCTCGTCGGCTGCCCTGTGGATGCGGTCGCACAGCTCGCTCAGCCGGGTGAGACGGTCCGTTTCATAGGCGCAGGGCAGCTCCGGCAGGCAGCTCCGCTTGGCGTTGATCCCGGCCGCCAGCTCCCCGGTAAATCCCGCCAGGGCGGGCAGCAGCTCCTGCCGCACCATCACCAGCAGGGTTTTGGCTTCAATGTGAAGGGTTTTGCAGTAGTTTTCCAGGAGGGTTTCGCAGCGGGCCGCCAGCTCCGTCAGGGAGTAGACCCCGTGGCGCTTCAGCAGGGCCACGTTTTTCTCGTCCAGCAGGTGGGGCAGGGCGTCGGCGGTGGTGGCGTAATTGCAGAGCCCCCGGCGTTCCGCCTCCTCCAGCCAGGCCTCGTCGTAGCCGTTGCCGTTGAAGATGATCCGGCGATGCTCCCGGAAGGTCTCCCGGATGAGGTCATGCAGGGCGGTCTCGAAGTTCTCCGCCGCCTCCAGGCGGTCCGCGTAGATCCGCAGAGACTCCGCCACGGCGGTGTTGATCATGATGTTGGCGCAGGCAATGCTGTCGGAGGAGCCCACCATGCGGAACTCAAACTTGTTGCCGGTGAAGGCGAAGGGGGAGGTGCGGTTCCGGTCCGTGTTGTCCCGGGCGAAGCGGGGCAGGGCGTCTACCCCCAGCTTCAGGGTGGTCTCCCCGGCGGCGCTGTAGGGCCGTCCCGCCACTATGGCGTCCATGATGGCGGTGAGCTCGTCCCCCAGGAAGATGGAGACCACGGCGGGAGGCGCTTCGGCGGCCCCCAGGCGGTGATCGTTTCCGGCGGTGGCGGCGGAAATTCGCAGCAGGTCCTGGTAGTCGTCCACGGCCTTGATGACGGCGCAGAGGAAGAGCAGGAACTGGGCGTTTTCATAGGGCGTGTCCCCGGGGGAGAGCAGGTTCACCCCGGTGTCCGTGGCGATGGACCAGTTGTTGTGCTTGCCGGAGCCGTTCACCCCGGCGAAGGGCTTCTCGTGGAGCAGACAGACCAGATTGTGACGCAGGGCCACCCGCTGCATGATCTCCATGGTGAGCTGGTTCTGGTCCGTGGCGATGTTGGTGGTGGTGTAGACCGGGGCCAGCTCATGCTGGGAGGGGGCCACCTCGTTGTGCTCGGTCTTGGCCAGAATCCCCAGCTTCCAGAGCTCCCGGTTCAGCTCCTCCATAAAGGCCGCCACCCGGGGCTTGATGGAGCCGTAGTAGTGGTCGTCCATCTCCTGTCCCTTGGGGGGCATGGCCCCCAGGAGGGTCCGGCCGGTGAACATCAGATCCTTGCGCCGGAGATAGAGACTGCGGTCAATGAGAAAGTATTCCTGCTCCGCTCCCACGCAGGTCCGCACCCGCCGGACCTCCGTGTTGCCGAAGAGCCGGAGAATCCGCAGAGCCTGGCGGTTGAAGGCGTCCATAGAGCGCAGCAGGGGGGTTTTCTTGTCCAGCGCCTCCCCGCCGTAGGAGCAGAAGGCCGTGGGAATACAAAGGGTCCGGTCCTTGAGAAAGGCGTAGGAGGTGGGGTCCCAGGCGGTGTAGCCCCGGGCCTCAAAGGTGGCCCGCAGGCCCCCGGAGGGGAAGGAGGAGCCGTCGGCCTCTCCCCGAATCAACTCCCGGCCGGAAAACTCCGGGATGATCCGCCCGTCGGAGGCGGGGCTGATGAAGCTCTCGTGCTTCTCGGCGGTGATGCCGGTGAGGGGCTGGAACCAGTGGGTGAAGTGGGTGGCCCCATGCTCCAGCGCCCAGGTCTTCATGGCGGCGGCCACGGCGTTGGCCACATCCGGCGCCAGATCCAGGCCCTCGTCGATGGTTTTGCGGAGCTGCTGGTAGCTCCGGGCCGTCAGGGTGGCCTTCATCACCCGATCGTCAAATACCAGACTGCCAAAGCAGTCAAAATCGTGATCCATGCAGGAATCTCCTTATTTTACTGATTTCCGATTGCCTGTTACCTGTTACTGATTACTTCGCCCCGCGCGGGGCGCGGCGGACGGCAAAGTGCCGTCCCTACGGGCGGGCGCGGCGGACGGCAAAGTGCCGTCCCTACGGGCGGGCACGGCGGACGGCAAAGTGCCGTCCCTACGGGCGGACGCGGCGGACGGCAAAGTGCCGTCCCTACGGGCGGGCGCGGCGGGTCTGATGCCCGCTGCCTGCTTAAAACGCTTCCGGGTTGCTGAACAGGATCGGAAAATATTATATAAAACGAATATTTATTTGTCAATATCGGGAAAAATCCTTCTGCGTTTTGCATAAAATCGCCGGTGCAAGCCGTGAATAACTTGGAACTATTGAGGACAGCTCCGGCAGTCCGGGGAGAAAAACCCAGGCCTTCCGCCCTTGACAGCGCTCCCGGAACATGATACCATACATTCGAATACCATCCCCCTTCCGGGGCAGAAAGGATCACGGATATGACGGAAAACAAACTCCACGGCTTCCTTCCCCTGCGGGCCAGAGCCTTTGACGAGCTGGGCGGCACCCTGCGGGAATATGTGCACGAAAAAACCGGCGCCCAGCTTTGCTGGCTGGACCGGCCGGATGAGAACAAATGCTTTTCCATTGCCTTCAAGACCCTGCCGGAGGACTCCACCGGCGTATTTCACATTCTGGAGCATTCTGTGCTCTGCGGCTCCGAGAAGTACCCGGTGAAGGAGCCCTTTGTGGAGCTGCTGAAAAGCTCTGTCCAGACCTTCCTCAACGCCATGACCTACCCGGACAAGACGGTGTATCCCGTATCCAGCCGGAATGACCGGGACCTGCTGAATCTGATGGACGTGTATCTGGACGCGGTGTTCCACCCCGCCATCTACCGCCGACCCGAGATCTTCCGGCAAGAGGGCTGGCGCTTTGAGGGGGAGGGGGAGAAGCTCTGCTGGCAGGGGGTGGTCTTCAATGAGATGAAGGGCTCCTTTGCCTCCCCGGAAACCCTGCTGGAGAACGAGGTGAACCGGCTGCTCTTCCCGGACAACTGCTACCGCCACGTTTCCGGGGGAGACCCGGAGCACATTCCTGAGCTGAGCTATGAGCAGTTTCTTGCCAATCATGAGAAATACTACCACCCCTCCAACGCCCGGATCGCCCTGGTGGGCAGCGTGGACCTGGAGGCCTGCCTGGAAAAGCTGGACAGCTTCCTGGCCCCCTATGAGCGCCGGGACTGTGCCTTCGACATCCCCATGCAGCAGCCCCTGCCCGCCCGGAGCCGGAGCGTTCCCTACGCCATCGGCCCGGAGGAGGACCCCGCAGGCCGGGGCGTGACGGCCTGGGCCACCCTGCTGGGGAGCTATGACGACGATCTGCGCAACAACGCCTTCTCCGTGCTGGGGGACTATCTCACGGGAGACGACGACGCCCCCCTGAAGCGGGCAGTGCTGGAGGCGGGACTGGCCCAGGATTTCTCCGTGTCCTGCTGCGACGGCGTCCAGCAGACTGCCGCCTATTGGAGCGCCTGGAACACGGACCCGGAGCGGCAACCCGAGCTGGAGCGCACCGTCCGGGAGACCTTGGAGAGCATTGTGACCCAGGGCCTGGATCGGGAGCGGCTGGAGGCCTGCTTCCGCCGCTTTGCCTTCCATCTCCGGGACCGGGACGGCAGCAGCATCCCCCGGAGCCTGGAGGAAGCCCTGGATATGCTGGATACCTGGCTCTACGGCGGAGACCCCGCCCAGGGCCTGCTGGCGGAGGAGGCTCTGGCGGAGCTGGAGCAGGCTTTGACCACGGACTATCCGGAGCGCCTGCTGCGGGAGCTGTTTTTGGAGAATGAGCATGGGGTATCGGTGAAGCTTCTGCCCTCCTGCAGCCTGGGAGCGGAAAAGGCCGCCCGGGAGCAGGCCCGGGTCCGGGCTCTGGCGGAGACCTGGACCGAGGCGGATTGGGCCGCCCAGCGGGAGCGGGCGGAGGCCCTGCGCCTCTGGCAGCAGAGCCCCGACAGCCCGGAGGCCCTGGCCTCCATCCCCATGCTGCGGCTCTCGGATCTGGCGGAGGCCCCGGCGCCTCTGCGCATGGAGCAGAGCAGCCTGGAGGGGATTCCCCTGCTGCGGCATGAGCTGGGCAGCCGCCTGAGCTTCCTCCGGGTCTTTTTTGAGGCCTCGGACCTGAGCCTGGAGGAGCTGCCCCGCTTGAAGCTGCTCTGCGGCCTGCTGGGGAGCATGGGCACAGCCCGCTGCGACCGGGCGCGCCTGCCCCTGGAGCTGAAGCGCACCCTGGGCCGGATCTCCTTTGCCCCCTTTGTGGTGGAGGGAGAGGAGCCCAAGGCCTGCCGGGTGCTGCTCTGCGCCTCCCTGGCCTGCCTGCCGGAGCAGAGGGAGAAGGCCGCGGCTCTGCTGGGAGAGATTCTCACCGCCACCCGCTGGGAGGATCTGGGCCTGCTGCGGGACAATTTGCAGCAGATGAATCTGGATGTCCGGATGTCCCTCTCCTCCGCGGGCCATCGCTTCGCCCTGACCCGGGTGGCCTCGGATCTCACTGCCCACGGCGCCGCCAAGGAGTACAGCTCCGGCCTGGAATACGCCCGCTGGCTGAAAAAGATGAGCTCCGCCCGGGATGGGGAGCTCCGGAGTCTGCTGGAGGAGCTGGCGGCCCTGGCCCGCCGTCTGGTCACCCGGGAACGGATGACCGTCTCCGTCAACGAGACTGTGGACCGGCAGGCCCTGACGGGTCTGCTGGAGGCGGTTCCCTGTTCCGGGGAGCCTGCCCCCGGCCCCGCGGCCTATCCCCTGCCCGGCTCCCGCCGGGAGGGCATGACCATCTCCTCCGCGGTGGGCTTCGCCGCCATGGGGGATAATCTGAAGCTCCACGGCCGGGCCTACCACGGCAGCTTCGCCGTTTTGGCCAACGTGCTGAATTACACCTATCTCTGGAGTGAGATCCGGGTTCAGGGGGGAGCCTACGGCTGCGGCTTTGGCTGTCGGAACAGCGGAGATCTCTTCTACTACACGTACCGGGACCCCCAGCCTGTCCGCTCGCTGGAGGTTATGGAGAAGGCTCCCGCCTATCTGCGGGCCTTCTGCGGGGAGGGGCCGGACCTGACGGGCTTCATCCTGGGAGCGGTTTCCGCCCTGGACCCCCTGCGGGGGGAGGGAGCCCGCATGACCGCCGCGGAGAATCGCTGGTTCCGGGGCGTGGGAGAGGCGGAGATCCGCAGGCTCTACGCCCAATTGATCCACACCACCCCTCAGGACCTGCTGGCTCTGGTCCCGGCTCTGGAGGAGCTGGCGGCGGAGCGGGCCCTGTGCGTCACCGCCGGAGCCCCCCTGCTGGAGGCCTGCGGCAGCGGTCTGGACGAGCTGCTGACGGTTTGAGTTCCAATTCCAAAGGTGGAGGCAAAGCATGAATCAGGAAATCTATCATCTGGCGGTGGAGCTGCGTCATGAGCTTCACGCCCATCCGGAGCTCTCCCACCGGGAGAGCCGGACCAAGGCCCGGCTTATGGAATTTCTGCGGCAGCACAGCACCCGGCTGGAGCTGGTGGACCAGGGGGCCTGGTTTTACGCCGCCTACCGGGCCGGGACGGATAAGCCCTCCGTGGCCTTCCGGGCGGACTTCGACGCCGTGGCGGTGGAGGACCTCTGCCCCGTGGACTATGTCTCCAGGACCCCCGGGGTGGGACACAAGTGCGGCCACGACGGCCACAGCGCCACCCTGGCGGCCCTGGCCCTGGAGATTGACCGGGAGGGAGCGGACAAAAACGTGTTTTTCCTGTTCCAGCACGCGGAGGAGACCGGGGACGGGGCCAAGGAATGCACCGCCCTGCTGAAGCGGGAGCGGGTGGATGAGATCTTCGGCTTCCACAATCGCCCCGGCCTGCCCCTGGGCATGGTTCAGGTGCTGGACGGCTGCGTCTACTGCGCCTCGGAGGGGATGATCCTCTCCTTCGAGGGTACCCCCTCCCATGCCAGCATGCCGGAGCTGGGCCGGAATCCCGCCTTTGCCATCGCGGAGATGGTGCTGGCCCTGAAGGAGCTGACGGACCCGGCCAAATATCAGGGGCTCGTCCTGGCCACGGTGATCCAGTTGGACGTGGGAGAGCCCGCCTTCGGCATCCAGGCCGGCAAGGGCAGGCTTCTGCTCACCATCCGGGGAGAACTGGAGCAGGAGCTGGACCGGCTGCGGGAGGCGCTGAGGGCGCTGGCGGAGGAAAAGGCCCGGCAATACGGCCTGAAGCTGGAAATCAGCTTCCGGGACGTGTTTCCCGCCACCTGCAGCCACCCCTCCAGCAACGAAAAGCTCCGGCGCTGCTGCCGGGAGCTGGGGATTCCCTGCCGGGAAATGCCCGCTCCCTTCCGTTCCTCCGAGGACTTCGGCTTCTACACCCGGGAGATTCCCGGGGCCTTCTTTGAAATCGGCGGAGGCCCGGGCGGGGACCTGCATACCGTGGAGATGAACTTCAACGATGAAATCATCCCCGTGGCGGTGAAGCTCTACCGTCGGCTCATAGAGATCTGCTGAGCCCGGGGGAAGGTCCCGGATCATTCAGGGAGCGGCGGAGCTCCCCCGGGGCTCCGGGCCGGCGGTCATTCCTGCCTCCTGTTGATAAGAGAAAAACGGGGCCGCCGCAAACTGCCGCGTTTTGCGGCAGCCCCATCAGGCGTTGGACAAGCTGTTTGATACGGAACCCCATTCTGATGACCGACGGGCGGAGACGGTCAACGGCGTACTGAAATACCTGGCGGCCTACGAGGGACGATCCATCAACCGCAAAGTCCTCTACCTGATCCGCCGCGAAATCGAAGCCTTCGAGAAAGAGCACGGCAAGATCGAGCTGCCGGAGGAATAAAGATTGTTAGGAAAGAATGGGGTACAGAAAAAAGTGTGTCCTCTGATTATAAAATACTTGCACTATATCAGAAATGTGATATAATATGGATAGGATTAGAATTGGAGGTGGATCGTGATGACAATCAGACCTTCTACTGCGCTGCGCAATGAGTACTTGCAGATTTCTGCAATGGCAAAGGCTTCGGGAGAACCCATCTATATTACCAACAAGGGCGAAGCCGACGGGGTGTTTATGAGTGTGGAAGCCTTCGAGCAGCGGGAAAAGATGCTAGCCCACCGAGCCAGCATCCTGGAGGCGGAGCTTTCTCGGCTGGCGGGCGCGCCAACCTATTCCATCGAGGATGTCCGCAGCCGACTGAAGGAGAAATATCAGAATGGCTGATAATCATTTGCAGTTTCTGCCCGCTGCGGTGGAGGACCTGGAGCGAATTGCGGATTATTATCTTCAAATGGTAGGCGCAGCTTCTGCGGAACGGATTACAGACCAACTCCTGGAGGCCGTAGAGCGCCTGGAGAAATACCCAAATCTGGGCTCTCTACATCCAGACCCTGTCCTGGGCGCGATGGAGTATCGCCGCATTGTCTCCGGAAACTATGTCTGCGTCTATAAAGTCATTGACAATGCGGTTGTAATTTACCGAATCGTAAGCGGCACCACAGATTATCCAAAGCGATTCTATCCATCTTGATCATACAGGAGGAGCAGCTCTGTTAAATCGACAGAGCTGCTCCGGCAATCATTCATTCATAGAACAGAGACAGCTACGGTTTTGGTCCGAGTGTTTATAACGGATTTGGTCGAATTGCTGTACATTCCTGCAAT
>CAMOSU010000095.1 GCA_946625125.1 uncultured Clostridia bacterium | reverse complement strand
GGAGGTTTGTCTGAACAACTGTACGCTGGCAAGACTTCCACAAATCCCGATTTGGATTCCTCGTTTTTTATCCTTTACACTGCCCGGAAAAAATGCTATAATAGCAGAACAAACGGCTCGATTTCCATTGCCGAAGGGAGGGACGGTCTGTGCGGAAGCTTTGGAACGGCGTTACGGAATTTTACCGGCGGGGAGACCTGCTGCTGTTGTTTCTTTGCGTCATTACCACGGTGTTCGGCATGGTGATCATTGCCAGCGCCACCCGCTACAGCGGCTCTTCCCGTTTTGTCATTGTTCAGGGAGCGGCCCTGGTGCTGGGAATCTGCCTCTACATCGCCGTGTCCCTGCTGGATCTGGAGATTCTGGCGGAGCACCGGGAGCTGCTGCTGGCCTTCAACGTGCTGTTCATGTCCACCCTGCTGATCTGGGGCGTGGAGGGCAACACCGGCAACCGGGCCTGGCTGGACCTGCCCCTGCTGCCGGTGAACATCCAGCCCGCGGAGATCTGCAAGATCACCTTCGTCATCGCCCTGGCCAAGACCATGAGCAACCACCGCAGCAAGCTCTCCTCGGTGCGGTCTGTGGCCTCCATCGTTCTGCAAACCCTGGTGATGATGGGCCTCATTGTGGTGATCTCCCGGGACGCCGGCTCCGCCATTGTCTTTTTGTTCATCTTCCTGGTGGTGGCCTACGTGGGGGGCGTCCGCTCCTGGTGGTTCCTGGTGGGCCTTCTGCTGGCGGCGGCCCTGTTCCCGCTGCTGTGGAAATTCTTCATCCGGGGAGACCAGAAGGACCGGATCATGATGTTCTTCGACGCAAGCATTGACCCCGAGGGAAAGGGCGTCCGCTGGGACACCAACCGCTCCGTGGCCATGCTCTCCGGCGGCGGAATCTCCGGACAGGGCTTGTTTAAGGGGACCATGCTCCAGAATCACGCCATTGCCGCCCAGCATACCGACTTCATCTTCTCCGCCATCGGGGAGGAGCTGGGCATTTTGGGCTGTCTGTTCACCCTGCTGCTGCTGGTTTCCATTGTGTGGCGCTGCGTCCATGTGGGTCTCAAGACCCCCAATTACATGAATCGCCTGGTCTGCATCGGCATCGCCGCCATGCTGATCTTCCAGATTCTCATTAACGTGGGCATGTGCATCGGGGTCTTCCCGGTCATCGGCCTCACCCTGCCCTTCATAAGCTACGGCGGCTCCTCCATCGTCACCCTCTACCTGGCCATGGGGCTGATTTCCAGCATCCACATGCGTCCGGACCCGGAGGCCAAGTCGCCCTATATCCAGCCCAGGTATTAAGCATCCGTCCCGGCGCGTGAGTCCGCCGAACTTTGAACAATAAGGAGGCACCCCATGGACATTCTCAAAGCGCTTGAAGGCATCCGCTTCCCTCTGCTGGACAAGCTCATGCAGGGCATCACCTTTTTGGGAGAGGAAACCGTCTTTATGGCCCTGGCCCTGGTTCTGTTCTGGTGCGTGGATAAGTGGAAGGGCTATTTCATTCTCTCCGTGGGCTTCATCGGCACCATCCTGAACCAGTGGATGAAGCTGGTGTTCCGGGTACCCCGGCCCTGGGTCAAGGACCCCTCCTTTACGGTGGTGGAGTCCGCCAAAAGCGGGGCCACGGGCTATTCCTTCCCCAGCGGTCACACCCAGAACGCCGTGGGAACCTTCGGGGGCATCGCCCGGGATACGAAACGGGGCTGGCTGCGCTGGGTCATGATCCTTCTGGCCCTGCTGGTGGGCTTTTCCCGGATGTATCTGGGCGCTCACTTCCCCTCCGACGTGGGGGCCGCCCTGGGGATGGGCGTGATTCTGGTCCTGGTTCTGCATCCCGTGATGCAGCGGGCAAAAAAGAGCCCCCGGTACATGTACGGCTTTTTGGGCTGCATGACCCTGCTGGCTCTGGGCTACCTGGCCTATGTCCTGTTCCGGCAGTTCCCCGCCGAGGTTCGGGTCATGGACCCTGTAACCGGCATCAGCAACTATGACGAGGGGCTGAAAAACGGCTTCACCCTCCTGGGCTGCCTGCTGGGCCTCATCGTCTCCTACACCGTGGACCGGAAGTACAACTTTTCCGAGCAGGCCCCGCTCCCGGGGCAGATCTGCAAGGTTCTGCTGGGTCTGGCCGTGATCATCGCCATTCGGGTGGTACTGAAAAAGCTCTTCGGCCTCATCTCCGACGGACTGTACTGGAACGCCCCGCGTTATTTCTGCATGGTGGTCTTTGCCGGCGCCGTCTGGCCCAGAAGCTTCCCCTTCTGGGCGAAGCTGGGCGCCCGGAAGCGCTGATCCGGGAAAAAGCGCCCGGAGGGGAATCCCAAGGATTCCCCTCCGGGCGTTACGCGCTTTGGAGGCCGCGCTATAACAGCTTTGGCAGCTCCTCCAGGGAGGCGATCTCATAGCTGGGGCGGCAGTCCGGGGGCGCGGTACTCCCCCGGCGGTTGAGCCAAAGGGTGTCGATCCCCGCCCGGCGGCCCCCCAGAATGTCGGAGCTGAGACTGTCTCCCACCATCAGGGTCTTCTCCCGGGAAAAGCCGGGAATCCGGGCGAAGCAGGCCTCAAAAAAGGCCGGCTCCGGCTTGTTGGCTCCCAGCTCCTCCGAGATGAAGCTTCCCTCAAAGTACGGACCGATCCCCGCGCCCCGCAGTCTGGAATGCTGGGTCTCCGCAAGACCGTTGGAGGCCAGAAACAGTCGGTAGCCCCGGCCCTTCAGATAGTCCAGGGCCGCCTTCGCCCCGGGCAGCAGGTCGTGGGCCTCCCCCAACTGACGGCGGTAGTCCAGCTCAAAGCGAAGAGGATCGGCCTGAAGCCCCAGCTCCCGGAACATCTGACGGTGGCGGCCCAACAGAATCTCCTCCCGCTCCGCCTCCCCTCGCTCCAGCTTCTCCCACCAGAGCATGTTCACCTGATGGTAGCGCTCCAGAATCTCCCGGCTCCGGGGCAGGCCGTGCTCCCCCAGGGTCCGGGCGTAGGCCTCCGCCTCCGCGGCGGAGAAGTCCAGAATGGTGTCGTCCAGATCCAGCAGCAGAATCTCATATCGCTTCATTCCCCGGCCCTCCCGGCTTCATCCGTCGTAGTCGGTGCGGAAGCTCCGTTCCGTGGGGTCCGGGGGCAGCAGGCGGCTTTCCACCCTGTCGATCCGTATGTATCGGCTGTTTTGCAGCACCAGGATCACCTTATCCAGCAGCCTCTCCTCCCCCTGGAGCTCCATGGTCACGGTTCCCTCCCAGTCGTTCCGGACCCAGCCGGTGCAGCCGTAGAGCTTCGCCGCCTGCTGCGCCCGCCAGCGGAAGCCCACCGCCTGAACCTCCCCGGAGAAGCGATACCGTCTGCGAATTGTCATAGCGCTGTCCTTTCCGATCCCCCGCCTAAGCTCTGTATACGGAGGTATCTCTATGTGTTGTCGTTACTATATTCTGCCAAAAGACGTGGCCTGGGACCCCATTCGTGAGGGGGCGGAGCACGCCCGGGTGATGCGGCGCTTCCGGGAGGCGGGTCTCAGCCTGAAATGCCAGGGAGAGCTGCGCCCCGCCGATCTGGCGCCGGTGCTGGCCACAAATCGGGAGGGCGGCCAGAGCTATTTCCCCATGCGCTGGGGCTTCCGCCTGGAGGGAAAGGGCGGTCTTCTCATCAACGCCCGGTCGGAGACCGCCGCCTGGAAGCCCAGCTTCCGGGAGGCCTGGCGGAGCCACCGCTGCGCGGTGCCGGCCAGCGGCTACTATGAGTGGTCCCACAGCGCCGAAGGGGCCGGAACCAGGTACGCCGTGGAGGCCCCGGACGCCTCTATGCTCTGGCTCTGCGGCCTGTACCGCATGGAGGCGGGACTGCCGGTGTTTGTGATCCTCACCCGAAGTCCCGGGGCCGCCCTGGGGGAAATCCATGACCGAATGCCCCTGATCCTGCCCCCGGAGGCCCTGTCCCGCTGGGTAGATCCGGGGACTGACCCCGCCTCCCTGCTGGGGCTGGCGGTCACGGAGCTGCTGCCCCGGGCCGCCTGCTGACAGTCAGAGACTTTGCAGACCCATGAGGCCCAGGCAGATCAGCAGGGTCCCCAGGAGCATGCAGGCCAGGGAAATCCCCCACTTCCCCCCTCGGTTGAAGCCGTAAAAGTCCTTCCAGGCCTTCTCCGGGGGAGCTGCCAGGATCTTGTAGGCGTACAGCACCCCGTACAGGGCCGTGGGCAGCAGACCCAGCAGGGCCACGGGAAGGCTCAGCCCCCTGCGCTCCAGGACGCAGAAGGAGATCAGCGCCAGCAGGGGCGTCACCAGATGCATATACAGGTCCGGCCCCTCCAACAGCTCCCGATAGCTCCCCAGGCTGGGACCCAGGAAGAGCAGCACCGTCAGCATCGTCACCGTCACCGCCGCCGTCCCCACATATTTCAGCGTCCAGGCCCAGTCGCTGCCGGGGGCCAGGCACATCAGCAGGGCCGCCCCGGCGCACAGGGCGTTGCTCTGGACCGTGAAAAAGCGAAAGGCCTTTTTCACATTCCCGCTGTCCCAGCGCCCCTCCTTCCGAAAAAAGCAGATCACCAGGATCAGGGTAATGAGAAAAATCAGCAGGTTCAAGCAGAAATCCACAGAACCACCTCCGCAAGCTTCTTTGCTCCATTATAGCACGGTTCCCGCCCCGGCGCAACAAAATCCAGGGCTGAAACGAGAACTCAGGCGCCGCCGGTCATGAACCGGCGGCGCCTGACGCAAAGATTCCTTCAGGCCTCCATCTGGCGGCCCAGGAAGCCCGCCACCACGTCCAGAAGCCTGCACTCAAACTCCCCGGGCCAGCGGCCCCGCTCCGGCTCTGCCCCCAGGAGGATGCCCCCCAGCAGGTCTCCCTGGGAGAGAATGGGAACCGCCGCCCCCGCCACCGGGGGACAGCCCTCGACAATGCTCAGGGGCAGCCCCTGGCCCCGGGGGCAATAGCGCTCCCGCTCCTCCAGGCGCCGCAGCAATCCCGAGGCCAGCCGCCGCTCCGTCAGCTCCTGCCCCCCCGGTCCCGCCGCGGCAATGACGCTGTCCCGATCACAGACCGCCGTCAAAAAGCGGGTGTTCCGGTGAACCGACTCGCAGATCCGCCCGGCAAACTCCGTCAGATCCCCCATGGGCGAATACTTCTTGAAGATGATCGCCCCATCCTTCTCCGTGTAAATCTCCAGGGGGTCACCGCTGGTGACAGCATTGACATGAAAACTGCGCTCGACATGGTGCAGCGCATCCTCCACAAGCTGTACCGCAGGGTCAAATTGTCCGCACCGCAGAAGAGAGTCAACGTCGCTCTTGAGCTGAACCTCGATCCGGCCCTCAAAGACCCGGATCTTCTCAATGACCACCTGCAGGTCGTTCCGGTCCAGCTTATCCTTATTGAGAAGGTCCGCAAACACGTCCATGGCCAGCTTGGCCGCCCGGTTGACCCGGATGATGGTGTTCCGCTTGTCGGCGGTGAGCTCGATCTGGTGCTGCAGGCCGGTAATCTTGCCCTCCAGCTCCGCCTCCATCTCGTCGTAGGTCTCCTCCAGAAGCTGCTCCCGTTCCGGGTGCTTCATAATGTCCCGGATGCGCTGACGCTTGGTGACCTTCAGCTCCTCCTGGAGCTCTGTCAGAAGCTGCTCCAGATTTTCCGCGGCCCGCTGGGTCTCGGCAATGTCGTCGGCCTCCTGCTCCATGTCGGCGTTGAGCTTCTTCAGCATGGCCGAGGAGGTCTCCATGACCTTTTTGACGTATTCCTTCACCAGCCGGTCCAGGGTCTCCACCCGGATGTGATGGCTGGTGCAGGCCTTCTTGCCCCGGCGGTGATAGAGACCGCAGCGGTAGGCGTCCTTCAGATCGGGACGGCTCATGGCGAACATGGGGCTGCCGCAGTCGCCGCACTCCAAAAAGCCGGTGTAGACGTTGTCGTACTTCTTGACGCCCCGGTAGTGGGTGGTGGTGCGCTGCTCCCGCAGGGCCCGGACGGTGGCAAAGCTGCGGTAGTCGAGGATGGGCTGGTGGTGGTTTTCAAAGACCAGGATTTCGTCCGTGGGCCGCTCCACCTGGTGGCCGTTGATCCTGGCCCGGGTGGTCTTGCCCTGGCGCAGGGTGCCGATATAGAAGTCGTTGCTCAAAATCCCGTCCACGGTGGCAATGGCCCAGATGGGCTTGGCCTCCCGCTTGACGGCCTCTCCGGCGGCCTCCCGCCGGGCGTTCTCCGACATCCGGGGCGTGGGAATGCCCTCGTCGGTGAGGTAGTTGGCGATCTTCTTGTAGCCCCAGCCGGCAAGGTAGAGCTCAAAGATCTTCCGCACGATCTCCGCCTCGGTGGGGACGATCTCAAATTGCTGCTGCTTGTTGACGACGTAGCCGTAGGGGGCCGCGCAGATCCATTTGCCGTCCGCCTGGCGGCGCTTCACCACGGCCTTCACCTTCTTGGAGGTGTCGGTGACGGGCATTTCATTGATCAGAAACTGGAACTGGATCTTCAGCCAGTCGTCGTCGTTGGGGAAGTCGATCCCATCGCCGATGGAGATGATCCGCACCCCGGCGTCCCGCAGATCCTCCAGCTCCACCAGGCCCCGGGAGTTGCGGCGGGAGAAGCGGGAGAAATCCTTGACCACCAGGATGTCGTACTTGTGGGAGAGCAGGCCCTTGCGCATGGCCTGGTAGCCCTCCCGCTGCTCAAAGGTGTAGCCGGACCGGTCCCGGTCCTCAAAGAAGGCCAGGGAGCTGCCGGGAAAGCGGCTCTGCACAAAATCCGCGATGATTGCCTTCTGGTTTTCGATGGACACGTTGTCCCGGTCCAGCTCCTCATCCACCGAGATTCGGCAGTAGCCCACGATGTCAAACTGTTCTGTCAATGTTATTCACATCTTTTCTTTTTAATGTTTTCTATATTGTACTTTATCTCTGGGGAAAAAGCAAGAGCTATTTTTCGGGAAGCCCTTGAAAATGACACACGAATAAGCTATAGTTAGTTCGGATGAAGCCGAGTCGGAGGTGACCGAGTAAATGAAGTTCCATGGCAGAGAAGCGCAGCAGAAAAAAATACGCACGCTTTTGCGCCGGAGTCCCATGCAGCTTGCCCTGGTTTACGGGCGGCGCAGAGTCGGAAAAAGCGAACTCATCAAGCACTGTCTGCGGCAGGAGCCTGTCCGGCAGATCTATTACGAATGCAAGCAAACCACCGAGCAAAACAACGTGGAGAGTCTCAGCGCCCTGATTTCCGAGCTGTTCGGGCTTCCGGTTCTTGGCTTCGGCAGCATGGAGGCCGTTCTGGAATACCTGTTTTCACAGGCACAGAAGGAGCCCCTTGCCCTGGTGCTGGACGAGTATCCCTATCTGCGGGAGACAACCCGGGGGATCGACAGCGTGCTCCAGTCTCTGATTGATCGCTTCCGGGAGACCAGCAAGCTGAAGCTGATTCTCTGCGGTTCGTATGTAGAAATCATGAAATCTCTGCTTGCGAAGGAGAATCCGCTTTACGGCCGGGTAGATCTGAGCCTGGATCTGAAGCCGATGGATTACTATGAATCGGCCCTGTTCTATCCGGACTTCTCCCCGGAAGACAAGGTCCGGCTCTACAGCGTCTTCGGCGGCATTCCGTATTACAACCGCTTGATCGAAGGGGAGCTGTCCGTTCGGGAAAACATCCAGGCGCTGATCTCCGCGCCGGACGCCCGTCTGGAAAATGAAGTCTCGATGTATCTCAAGTCTGAAATCACCAAAATCGCCAACGCAAACGAGGTGTTTGAAGCGCTTGCCAAGGGCTTCTCCCGGTACAGCGATCTGCTTTCCCAGTCCCATGTCAGCAGCGGTCCGACGCTGGTGGACGTTCTGGAAAAGCTGATCCGGATGGAGGTCGTGGAAAAGCAGGCGCCGATCAACGACACAGAAAACCGCCGCAAGTCCGGGTACTATATCACCGACAGCCTGTCCCTGTTCTACTATCGCTATGTCTTCCGGTACCTGTCGCAGCGGAGTGTGCTGGACGAGGACCTGTTCTACAACCGATATATTCAGAAGGATTTTGAGGAGCACCATGTTCCCCGGATGTTTGAACGGATCTGCAAGCAATTTTTGATCCGGGAAAACCGTGCCGGCGCCGTGGAGCCGCCCT
>CAMOSU010000094.1 GCA_946625125.1 uncultured Clostridia bacterium | reverse complement strand
AGTTCGGCTTCTTGGGGGTGGTGGTACGAACGGCGGTGCAGACGCCTCTCTTCTGAGGGGAGGACAGATCGGTGGTCCGGTTCTTCAGGGTGTTCATACCCTTCTGCAGAGCGGGAGCAGTGGACTTGTAGGTGGCCTGCTCGCGGCCCTTTCTTACCAGCTGGTTAAAAGTAGGCATTAGTTGTCTCCTTTCTTCAGAATTCCGGGGGGAGCCCGGTTTTTATTTTATCCAAAAGCCGCCGGTTCCATACCGGCCGCTGATGAATCAAGTGTTTAGCAGCCCCGCCGCCGAGGCCCCCACGGCAATGCCGCAGGCCTGGCCCAGCTCCCGCATGGTGGGAACATGGGTGACGGGAACGGAGCGCTCCTGGGCCAGAGTCTCGATGGGCTCTGTGATGGCGGGATCGGCGTCCTCCGCCAGGAAAATCCGGCGGACCTGATCTCTGCCGACGGCCTTGCGAAGCTGTTTGACGCCCACGACCCGGGGAGAATTCTTCAGCTCGCTCAGCAATTCGGCACCTCCGAACATCCGGTTTTGGGCGCAATGAGCCCAAAAAGCCCACGCAGATTGCAATTATAGCAGATTACACGAAATTAGTCAAGAAATTTTGTTGATATTTCAGAAAAAATTTTTCACGATTTTTCCCGTCCCCCGGGCGCCCTCCCTCCGATATAACATTGCCGGTCCCACGGGATTGACTTTTTTGCGGCTTCGTGTCATAATAAAGTATCATTTCAGCAGAAATAAAGGAGGGCAGAACCATGAAACCGTCTTTGAATCAAGTCGAACAGGAGTTCCTGAACGCCCTGTGCGAGAAAGTAGACGATCCCTTAATCAACAGCCGGCTGTGCTATCTCTTCGAATGGTACACCCGGAAGTCCCAGCACAATAAGCGCTGGTACAACTGGACCCGCTTTATTACCTATCTGATCCCCTGCTTGGTGACTCTCATCAGCGTCTACGCCGCCTTCATCCAGGGAGACAGCAAATGGGCCATAGCCGTCACCGCCACCTTCTCCGCCGCCCTGGTGGGAATCCATCACGTTGTGGACCACTTCCGCTTCTATGAAAACTGGGTCCGCTATCGGAGCACCGCGGAGCTGCTGAAAAGCGAGGCGGAGCTCTTTCTCAACCGCTGCTCTCCCTACAACAAGGGCAACGCCAAGGAGCTGAAGCAGCGCTTCGCCGCCAAGATTGAGCGCATCACCAAGGATGAGCTTCACAACTGGGAAAATCTGCTGGACGAAAGCCACCGTCCCTTCAAGGACGAGAACCAGGCCGCACTGCAGCCGAGCCCCGGCATCCCCGGTTCCGGGCAGCTTCCCAACGGAGCCCAGGAGCTCAGCCCCCTGTCCACCCTGTCCGCCCCGGAGGAGCTCACGATTCTGGCAGCGGACGGGGAATATGCCGAGGAGGACGACCTGCGGGAGAGCTGAGCCCCGCAAACCACTTGTCCCTTCCTTGCGGGATACCTTATAAAAGGTGGGCTCTCTGCCCTGGGAGCTGCCGAGAAACGACGAGTCCATCACCACAGAGCCGGGGGATGTGATCCTGTACCAGGGAAATCAGATCACGGTCTACTACGATGAGAACACCTGGAGCTTTACCCGGCTGGCCCGGATCCCGGACGTCACCCGGGAAGAGCTGCTGTCCGCCCTCGGCTCCGGGGACGCGGAGCTGCGTTTCTGGGTGGAAGCGGGGGAATGAGATTCTCCCTGAAGCAGCAGCTCCGCCCTCAGTTCCCGGGAGGTGGGCTGAACTGTTGCCCCCTGAGGCGAAGAATGGGACTTCTCCCTGAGACAGTCGTTGACTTTTTCTGCCCCAGGCGCTATAATACCAAAACGATCATTTTAAATATGGAGGGATAACAATGAAATGTTCTCACTGCGGCACGGAAGCCGCTTCTCCTTATTGCCCCAACTGCGGCGCCGCCATGCCCCAGTCCACGGCGGTCTCCGGCGATCCCCCTGCCATTTCGGTGCTGCGGAAGCACGCCGCCTCCGGCCTGATGCTGGCCGTCATTCTTCTGATGCTGGTGAACGCTCTGTTCCAGATGGTCCGGGTTTTCACCGGCAACGGCGCGCTGTTCACCCTGTCTCTGAACGGTGAAGTCAGCGCGCTCGGCAGCGCCATCTGCACCCTGCTGCTCTTTGCCCTGTTCATCGTCAGCTTCTGGAAGCTTTACAGCGCCGCGAAGCAGGCTCCCGGCAACCGCCTGCCCACGGCCCCGGCCACTGTGGCAAAGATTTTCTCCGTCATCGGTCTGGTTTTCGCCTGCCTGCTGGTTCTGGGAGCGATTGCCCTGCCTTTGGCGGTGGCCGTGCCGGGCAGCAATCTGCTGGAGCAAATCAGCGGAATGCTGGAGGAAAAGCTGCCTCTGGAGGAGGGTCTGGACGCCTCCGGGATTCTGATTACCGGCATGGTGATTCTGGCGGTGATGGGAGTTCTGGAGCTGATCTCCACCATCAGCCTGGTGCGGACCGTAAGCAAAGCCAAGCGGATGCTCCGCTCCGGCGCCGGAGAGAAGCTCTCCAAGCTCACGGCTGTCACCCTGCTGATCAACGCGGGGCTTCTGGCCCTCTCCCTGATTTCCACCCTCAGCGGCGGAACCGGGATCTGGGACCTGGTCACCAACCTGCTGCTGGCGGCATTGCTGGTCTGCTTCGCCCTGCTGATTTTCCGGGCCAGGGCCGATCTGGAGCAGAGCGGGGTCCCCGGGGCTGGGCCGGAGCAGTCCTGACAAATCCGAGTTCGGAGGTCTTTCATGGCTGAATATCCTGAATTTCATCGGCAGACCGAAGCCAGGCTGCTTCGCTATGCCGCCATTCCCACT
Source organism: uncultured Clostridia bacterium (assembly GCA_946625125.1). Taxonomy (GTDB): domain Bacteria; phylum Bacillota; class Clostridia; order Oscillospirales; family Oscillospiraceae; genus JAFRPC01. Next base: position 5,374 of record CAMOSU010000094.1, on the reverse strand, counting down.
CAATCCAAGGCCTATGACGGGGTTTGGCCCACCACTGCCTGTCAGCAGGATCTGGCGAAGCTCCTCTATGACGAGCTGCACGCCCTGGGCATCCGGGCCTATTACGACAAGGAGCACTGCCTGGTCTACGGCTGGCTCCCCGCCGCCCATCTGAAGGAGGACCGCCCCATCGCCCTCATTGCCCACATGGACACCGCCCCCGACGTGAAGGGAGAGGGAGTCATGCCCTGGGTTCTGCGGAATTACCCCGGAGGAGACATTCTGCTGAACAAGGAAGAGAACATCCTTCTGTCCGCTGCGGACTACCCCAATCTGGCCCAGTACATCGGGCAGGATCTGGTGCTCACCGACGGAACTACCCTGCTGGGAGGCGACGACAAGGCGGCCATTGCCGCCCTGATGACCCTGGCGGAATACTACATGGACCACCCGGAGCTGCCCCACCGGAGCATCTGCCTGGCCTTCACCCCCGACGAGGAGGTGGGAGGCCTGGCCCGGGATCTGGATCTGAAGCGCCTGGGGGCGGAGACGGCCTACACCATCGACGGCGACCACCTGGGCTGGTATCAGGACCAGACCTTCAACGCCGCCGAAGCCCTGATCACCATTACCGGCCGCAGCGTCCACCCCGCCACCGCCAAGGGCATCATGGTGAACGCCGCGGACCTGGCCGGGGAATTTCTCTCCAGTCTGCCCCGGCTGGAAAAGCCCCAATACACCGAAGGGACCGAGGGCTTCTACTACGTCACCGATCTGAAGGCCGACTGTGAATACGGCGAGATTCGTCTCATCATCCGGGACTTTGACCGGGTGAAGTTCCAGGTCCGGCAGGATATGCTTCAGGTCTACGCCAAGATGCTCAACGAGCGCTGCGGCGAGGAGCGGGTCAAGGTGGAGATCACCCAGCAGTACCGGAACATGGGGGAGGTTCTGGAAAACTATCCCTTCCTGGTACAGGATCTGGAGGCCGCCATTCGGGCCGCGGGGCTGGAGCCCCGGTCTGAGCCCTTCCGGGGAGGAACCGACGGCTCCTCCCTGAGCTTCCGGGGGCTGCCCTGCCCCAATCTCTCCGCGGGCTACGAAAACGCCCACGGGCGCTTTGAGTTTGTGCCGGTCCCCTCCATGGCAAAGAATGTGGAGATTTTGCTCCATCTGACGGAACGCTGAGGGTCCCGCCATGGCAAAAAAGCAGCAAAACGGCGGAAATCTCCGCTATGCGGTAAACAAAAAAGCCCTGAAAAACGCCCGCGCCCAGGAGGCCCAGGCCAGGGCCAGGGAGGAGCAGCGCCGGGAGGACCGGGAGAAAAGCCGCCGGATGGGCAGTGTCTTTCTGGCCTCCTTTCTGGCCCTCATCGCCCTGTTTTGTCTCTATACCCTGATCCACACCCTGTTCTTCCCGGCGGCCTCCCTGTCGGAGCTGCGCTCCGATCTGCTCTTCGTCAGTCTGGTGGCCCTCCCCTATCTCATTGCCGCCGGAGCGGTACTGATCCACCGGCTGAACCAGAAGCGCCGCAGCGCCTATTCGGAGCGGGGGCGCCGTCTTTCCGGCGCTCTGTATCTGCTGGTGCTGCTGGGCTGCTTTGCCCTCTTCGGCGTCCAGCTTCTCACAGGACCCCGGGACGCCTCCCAGGCCGGGGTCTGCACCCAGACCGTCCAGGCCCTGGAGGAATCCGGCCTTCCGGTGACGAAGCCGGAGACCATTCCCGCCTTTCGCTCCCTGCTGGAGTGGTCCCTGGAGACGGAGCTGGACTGCGGCCGGAGCCGGGTTCTGCTCCACGCCCACACAGAGGGCAGCGGTCTGATCCCCGCCGCCTTTCTGAAGCAGGCGGAGCGGGACTACGGCGAGTACCGTGACGCCGGTTCCGGCTGCCGGATCTGGGAGCCCCGGGATACCGGCGGAACCTTCCGGGCCGCCGTGGCCCTCTCCGGGACGGGCTCTGTCACCGTCTGGGAGCTCCAGGGTCCCCGGGAGGAGCTGGAGCGACTGATCGGGGTTTTGAGCACGCAGGCAGATACCCCGTAGGGCAACACCATCGTTCATCCCACTTCACCCCACAAGGAGGTCCCTATGGAGCCCCAAGCTTTATTGAGCGCCCTGCATCTGGCGGAGCGGCTGAAGGACACCACCCGACACTGCTGCAGCTCCGGAGGACGGCCCGAGTCCGTAGCGGAGCATAGCTGGCGGCTGGCCCTGATGGCCTACTGGCTTCGGGACGGGTTTCCCGAGCTGGACATCGACCGGGTGATCCGCATGTGCCTGATTCACGATCTGGGGGAGGCCTTCACCGGAGACATTCCCAGCTTTGACAAAACCCCTGCCGATGAGGCCCGGGAGGAGGCCCTGCTGATGGGCTGGGTCCGTTCCCTGCCGGAGCCCTTTGCCGGGGAAATGACCGCCCTCTACGCCGAAATGGCCGCCCGGGAGACCCCGGAGGCCAAGCTCTACAAGGCCCTGGACAATCTGGAGGCCGTCATCCAGCACAACGAGTCGGATCTCTCCACCTGGGCGGAGCATGAATTTGAGCTGAATCTCCGCTACGGCTACGACAAGGCCGCCTGGTCCCCCCTGCTGCTGGCCCTCCGGGACGCGGTAAAAGCCGAAACGGAGGCCCGCATCGCCGCGTTCCGAAGTGAAACTTAAACACGGAAAACCCCCGGAGCTTTCACTCCATTCTTTTTCCTTGTGCAAAATACTGTAAAAGGAGCGGATTCTATGCTCATTGTCATCGCCGGCGAACGCTGTACCGGCAAATCAGCCCTGGCCCGGGCCATTATGGAGAAAATTCACGCGGAGTTTTTTTCGGGGCGGGATTATGTGCGCCTGGCCCCCACGGAGCCGGAGGCGGTGGACAAGTTTCAGCTCCTTCTGGCGGAGAAGCAGCGCAGCGAGGACTATGTGATCTTCCTGCTGACGGAGCCCGACCTCTACAATCTGGTGCCTCCCGGCAGCTTTGTGGTGATGTGCCGCTCCCGGCTGGAAACCAGCAAGGCCCGCTTTGCCCGGCAGATGCCGGACGGGGAGCTCTCCCCCTCCATCGCCGCCATGCTGGAGCGGCAGCGGGGCAGCTTTGACCACATCCCCCACAGTCTGACCCTGGACACCGACGGCGCGGACCTGTCCCTGCTGGCGGTGGAGGTTCTGGAGCAGGCAGGCAACTGCTGATTTCAGTTTTATTGATACGGCAGAGGGGAGAAGCCCGATGGCTTCTCCCCTCTGCCGTTGTCGTTGATTCGATTATTCCAGCTCGAAGGCGCCGGTGTAGAGCTTGTAGTAGGTTCCCTTCTGGGCGATGAGGTCCTCATGGGAGCCACGCTCGATGATTTTGCCGTGATCCAGCACCATGATGGCGTCGGAATTCCGGACGGTGGAGAGCCGGTGGGCAATGACGAAGACCGTGCGGCCGTGCATCAACGCGTCCATGCCCCGCTGCACCAGAGCCTCGGTGCGGGTGTCGATGGAGGAGGTGGCCTCGTCCAGAATCATCACCGGGGGGTCCGCCACCGCCGCCCGGGCGATGGAGATGAGCTGCCGCTGGCCCTGGGAGAGATTGGCTCCGTTGCCGGTGAGCATGGTGTCATAGCCCTGGGGCAGACGGGTAATGAAATCGTGGGCGTTGGCCAGCTTGGCGGCCTTGACGCATTCCTCATCCGTGGCGTCCAGCTTGCCGTAGCGAATGTTGTCCATGACCGTGCCGGTGAAGAGATTCACGTCCTGGAGCACCACCCCCAGGGAGCGCCGCAGGTCGGGCTTTTTGATCTTGGTGATGTTGATGCCGTCGTAGCGGATCTTGCCGTCCTCGATGTCATAGAAGCGGTTGATGAGGTTGGTGATGGTGGTCTTGCCGGCGCCGGTGGCCCCCACGAAAGCAATCTTCTGGCCGGGCTCCGCCCAAAGGGTGATGTCCTCCAGCACCTTCTTGCCCTCCACATAGGAGAAGTCCACGTCGAACAGCCGCACGTCCCCCCGGAGCCGCTCATAGGTCACGGTGCCGTCGGCCTTGTGGGGATGCCGCCAGGCCCAGACGCCGGTGCGGTGATCCGTCTCCCGGAGGGTTCCGTCGGGCAGCTCCTCGGCGTTCACCAGGGTCACATAGCCCTGATCCTCCTCGGCGGGCTCATCCATCAGCCGGAAGATCCGGTCCGCGCCAGCCAGGGCCATGACGATGGAGTTGAACTGCTGGGCAATGCCGTTCACCTGGCCGGTGAACTGCTTGGCGATGTTCAGGAAGGCGATGACCACGGAGAGCTCCAGCACGGAGCCGAAGGTGCCGTGGAGCAGGCCGTTCAGGGAGGCGTTGGGGATCTTCAGGGTGATGAAGGCGGCCCCGGCAATGGCGATGATGACGTAGAGCATATTGCCGATGTTGTTCATCACGGGGCCCAGGATGTTGGCGAAGCGGGTGGCGGTGGTGGCGGCCTCGCAGAGCTCGCCGTTCACCCGGTCAAAGTCCCGCTGGCTGGCCTCCTCGTGGCAGAAGACCTTGACCACCTTCTGGCCGTTCATCTGCTCCTCCACGAAGCCCTCCAGCTTGCCGATGGCCTTCTGCTGGCGGATGAAGTTGGAGGCGGACTTGCCGCCGATGTGCTTGACGGCGAAGGTCATGCCGAAGACCCCGATGAGCACCACCGCCATCAGGTCCATGGAGTACCAGAGCATGATGCCCAGCAGGCCCACCAGCATGACGCCGGACTGCAAAATCCGGGGCAGGCTCTGGCTCACCAGCTGCCGCAGGGTGTCGATGTCGTTGGTGTAGTGGGACATGATATCCCCGTGGCCGTGGGCGTCGAAGTACTTGATGGGCAGCTCCTGCATCTTGTTGAACATGCGCTTGCGCATCTTGTCCAGGAAGCCCTGGGTGATGACGGCCATAAGCCGGGCGTAGAAGAAGTTCAGCACAATGGTGACCGCCAGCAGGGCCACCATGACAATCATGACGGGCAGCAGCTCCGCCCAGGCCCCGCTCCAGTCCTTGGCGGAGATGAAGCGGAGGATGATATCGGAGATTCGCTCGATGAAGATGGAGGGAGAGATATTGCCCAGGGAATACAGGGCCATAAAGAGCATGGCCAGCAGGAAGGGCCACTTGTAGTCCTCCATCAGCAGCTTGATGACCCGGGGCAGGGTGCCCTTCCGGGCCTTGGGCATATCCTTTTTATTCACGTCAGGCTTCGGCATTCTCGTCCCCTCCCTTCGTCTGGGAGGTGTAGACCTCCCGGTAGATTTCGTTGGAAGCCAGCAGCTCCTCGTGGGTGCCCTGGGCCGCCACCCGGCCGTTCTCCATCACCAGGATCAGATCCGCGTCCTGGACGGAGGCCACCCGCTGGGCGATGATGAGCTTGGTGATGTCCGGCAGCTCCTCCCGGAAGGCCTTCC
>CAMOSU010000093.1 GCA_946625125.1 uncultured Clostridia bacterium | reverse complement strand
GGCCTGCTCCTGGGGGCCGATGTTGGCGATGGGCTCCACCAGCAGCAGCGCCAGGTCCACGTCGGAGACGGACTCCTCCACCACGGAGACCATGTAATCTCCCAGCTTGGTTCTGGGCTTGTGGAAGCCCGGAGTGTCCATAAAGACGAACTGGGTGTCTCCCCGGTCCAGAATGCCGCAGATGCGGTTCCGGGTGGTCTGGGGCTTGTTGGAAACGATGGCCACCTTCTCCCCGACGACTGTGTTGGTCAGGGTGGACTTGCCCACGTTGGGCCGTCCGCAAATGGCGATCATACAGGATTTGGTGTTCATGTAGTTCTCCTTTGTATTCAGCGTTCAGAGTTCAGGGTTCAAAGGCAATTGTCAATTGTCCATTTTCAATTGTCACTTGTTTCACCGTTCCAGGTCAATCATTTGGCAAATGGCCTCTTCCCTGGCCCGCATTTGCTTTTTCATGGGGCCTTCGTCCACATGGTCGTAGCCCAGCAGGTGCAGGATGGAATGGATGGTGAGATAGCCCAGCTCCCGCTTGACGCTGTGGCCGTATTCCTCCGCCTGGGCCTTGGCCTTCTCATAGGAAATGGCCATGTCCCCCAGGGGCAGCAGGCCCGTCTCCGGGTCCAGGTATTGGGACAGGTCCCGGGGCAGCTTCCCCGGCTCAAAGCGGAACATGGGGAAGGACAGCACGTCTGTCTCCCTGTCGATGTTCCGGTAGGCCTTGTTGATGGCCTTGATGGTGGGGTTGTCCGCCACTAAGACGTTGATTTCGCAGGGCGCGTTCACATGCTCCGCCTCCAGGGCGGCCTCAATGCACTTTTTCAGATGGAGCCACAGGGGCAGGCGGCGGACGCCCTTTTCCGTGCGGAAGCTAATGACGATGTTGTTTTTCATTGGACTCATCTCTTTCGGTAGTTCTTGGCGGGAGGCCTCTTCTCCGGCTGGGCCTTGGCGTTTTCATACTTGTCGTAGGCCGCCACGATGCTCTGCACCAAAGCGTGCCGCACCACGTCGGAGGGGGTAAGCCTGCAAATGGCGATGTCGGGAATGTTCTCCAGCACCTTCAGGGCTTCCTTCAGGCCGCTGGTCTTGTCGGTGGGCAGGTCGATCTGGGTCACGTCTCCGGTGATGACGATTTTGGAGCCGAAGCCCAGGCGGGTGAGGAACATCTTCATCTGCTCCCGGGTGGTGTTCTGGGCCTCGTCCAGAATGATGAAGCTGTCGTCCAGAGTCCTGCCCCGCATATAGGCCAGGGGGGCCACCTCGATGTTGCCCTTTTCCAGATATTTCTGATAGGTCTCCGGCCCCAGCATATCAAACAGGGCGTCGTAGAGGGGACGCAGATAGGGGTCTACCTTGTTTTGCAGATCCCCGGGGAGGAAGCCCAGCCGCTCCCCCGCCTCCACCGCGGGCCGGGTGAGAATGATGCGGTTGACGCTCTTCTCCCGGAAGGCCGCCACCGCCGCCGCCACCGCCAGATAGGTCTTGCCGGTCCCCGCGGGACCCACGCCGATGGTGATGGTGTTTTTCATGATGGCCTTCATATAGCGCTGCTGGCCCAGGGTCTTGGCCTTGATGGGCTTGCCCTTGGCGGTGATGCACACCACGTCCTTCGCCATTTCTCCGATCTGCTCCTCGTTCCCGGAGCGGACCAGCTCAATGAGGTAGCGGACCTTCTGCTCGTCGATGGTCTCCCCCTTGGCGGCCAGGGTCAGCAGACCCTCGATGGCCTTTCCGGCCCGCTCGGCGGCCTCCGGCTCCCCGGAGACCTTGAGCTCAGTGCCGCGGTTGGTAACGTGGACCTCAAAGGTCTGCTCAATGCGCTTGATGTTTTCGTCAAAGTTTCCGAATACGCTGATGATTTGCTCAATTCGTTCGGCGTTGATCAGTTTCTCCATGTGCTTCTTCCTCTCCAAACAGCTCCACCGGCGTCGTTCTGGAAATCAGCTCCAGACAGTTCAGGGCGGCCCGGCACAAAAAGCTGTCTTGATCTCTTTCGATTTGGGTGCGGCAGGCGATGAGCCGCCCCGCCGCCAGATCCAGGGCATTCTGCCGCAGGGCCTCCGCCTCCAGCAGCTCCGCCGCCTCCTGCTGGGTCAGGGAAACCGGGACCAGATCATACTCCCGCAGGGTCTCCGTCTCCAGACGAAGGGGCAGGAGAAAGCCCCCAGGCAGGGAAAACTCCTCCGTTTCTATCATTCTATCACACATCGTACCGAAAATTCCACTGTTTCCTGATATTTTTCTTCTTTTTCTTTGAAAAATTACGCTGCGGCAGATTTCCACCCGGCCGGTATAGCGTTTTTCCAGGGCTTCGGCGGGGCAGATGAGCTGATCCATGTGGAGCGTCTCGGCGTAAACCTCCCCCCTGGCCCGGGTGGCCTGGGTGTGGGTGCTCCAGTCCATGAGACCGGAAATCAGAATCTCCCCGGGCTCCACCGGGTCTCCCACCGCCTTTTCCGGAAAGCCCTCCAGCACCCGCAGCTCCCGGATCACTCCGGCGCGGCTTGCGGTGACGTGGGCGATTCCGCTCCGATCCAGGGCGGGCTCCTCCGGCTGCCGTTCGGCGCAGAGCACCGTCACCAGGCCCCCCTCCCGGTTCACCGCCAGCCAGCGCAGCTCCGGCACCCGGTTGAGCATTCTGTTTTTCAGATCCTCGGAGTCCAGACCCGGACCCCAGGCTCCGAAGCGGACCCCCTCCTCCGTAAGCGCCCGGAGCAGCCGCTCCGGGGGAATGTCCCCGTTTCCCTCCACCCGGACGAACCAGACGTAGTTTTGCAGATACAGGGAAAGCAGCAGGGCCAGGATCAGGCCCGGAATCAGCACCGGCCTGGACCGAAGCCGCTTTCGCAGAACGGGCAGACCCCGGCGCTCCAGAACCCGCAGACTGCATTGAGCCCGGGCGGCCTCCCGCTCCAGTGCGGGCAGGCAGGACGCGTAGCTTCTGCAATGGAAGACCAGGGGGGAAATCACCCGCATCTCCCAGAAGGGCAGATTTCCCCGGGTCCAGCGGTTGAGACACAGCTCCGCCGAGGCCCCCGTCACCTCCAGCTTCAGCTCTCCCCGCAGTCGTCTCAGCATGGCTTCTCTCCCATCCGGACAGAGCGAATCAGACCGTGGAGCACAATCCGCTCCCGGTTCATCCGAAAAATGCTGAGCTTCTCCCCGGAAATCCGAATGACCCCCAGGCTGGAGGCGACGGACACCTCCTGATCGCTGTAGCCCAAAATCCCCCGGTGATTCAACACCAGCGCCTCGACGCTGCCCTTGATCTCCACCACCGGCGTCCCCGTCAGAATCTCCCCGGGGAAGTCCCTGGCGCTGAGAAAGCTCTGGATTGCCTGTCTCGCCTGCTTCAAGCCCCTTCACCTCGCAAAAAATCTGCTTCAGCTTATGCAAGCCCCGGGGCATTCTTGCATAGGCTTCCCCGGAGGTGAAGAGGCGTGGATTTCAAATCCTTCCGGCGACTGCTGCCGCCTGTGCTGCTGCTTCCCCTGCTGCTCCTTCCCGGTGCGGCCCGGGCGGGGGTCCGGGAGGGCCTGGCCCTCTGCGGGGAGCTTTTGATTCCCTCCCTCTTTCCCATCAGCGTGCTCTCCGGCTGCCTGGTGCGGATGGGGGAGCAGCCGGGACTCGGACCCGGAATCCGCCGGGTCCTGGGACTGTCAGAGGCCGCCGCCCTCCCCCTGCTTTTGGGGCTGTTGGGGGGCTTCCCCCTGGGAGCGCAGCTTCTTTCGGAGCAGTACGCCCGGGGGCGGCTCAGCAGGCAGGAGGCAATTCATCTCTCCCCCCTGTGCAATCAGGCGGGGCCCGGCTTTCTCCTGGGGGCGGCGGCCTCGGTGCTGGGCTCCCCCCGGCTGGGGCTGGCTCTGCTGCTGATTCAGCTTCTGTCTCTGCTGCTGACGGGACTGTTCCTGGGTTTCCCGGGTATGGCCGCCTCCCCTCCGGCTCCCCCTTCCGGGGAAGGCCCCTCCTTTTTCGCCGTGCTGCCCCAGAGCATCGGGGCCTCGGCTAAGGGGATGCTGGGGCTGACGGGCTCCGTCTGCTTCTTTGCCGGGCTGAGGGCCTGCCTGGAGACTCCCCTCCCCCTGGGGCTCTTTTCCCCCGGAGTCCGGGGGGCCGTTTCCGGCTTTTTGGAGCTCTCCGGGGGCGTCGCGCTGCTGAAGGACTGCCCGACGGAGCAGGCCCTTCCCCTGGCGGCGGCGCTCTGCGCCTGGGGCGGGCTCTGCGTCCATCTCCAGGCCGCCGAGGCCTTCAGCCGGGCGGGTCTGCCCATGGGCTGCTATCTCCGGGGCAAGCTGCTCCAGGGACTCAACGCCGGACTGCTGGGACTGTTGACCGCTTCGCTCCGGCAGGGACTTCCCTGGACCCGGCTCTGCCTTCGGGCCGCCCCCCTGCTGCTGCTCCTCTTTTTTTCATTTTACAAAAAAAGGCATTGGAAATCGACAGCATCTGTGCTATAATGGAAAAAAAGTCACAGGAGGCCCGGCCATGCTGTTTCGTAAAAACGTTGCCAAATTCTGCTCCTACTGCGCCCACGCGGGGCAGACCCAAAACGGTCAGATGCTCTGCGCCAAGCGGGGCTTTGTCTCCCCGGAGGGAAAGTGCTGGCGCTTTCGCTATGATCCCCTGAAGCGCACCCCCTCCCGCTACCGGGCGAAGGACTTCTCCAAGTTCAAGGAGGAGGATTTCTCCCTGTGAGCCCCCATCCTTCTGCATTTTTTCACAGGAATCACAAGGATCGTTCACAATTTATTAAAAATTTTGCATTATTATACAAATGTAATCGTTTTCTTTCTCTATTCCCTCTCTCTTCATTTTCTACAGCAGAAAGACCGCAGGTTTCCCCTGCGGTCTTTCTGCTGTTTACTTCTTTCTAAATACCAAAAGCTTGCTGAACAGATAATTCAGAATCACCACCAGCACGGAGATGGGGACCTTGGCCAGGGTGAGTCCGTTGATTCCCAGCAGGCTGTACTGCCCGGCGTGCAGCAGGTCCCGGGCCAGCAGCACCAGCAGGGCCTCGATGACAAAGGAAAGGATACGCCCCCCGAAGAAGGAGGGCAGCTCCCGCTTCAGGGTCTGCCAGGACCAGTCCTTGCTCTGGAACACAAAGGGCTTGTTGGTGAAGAAGGCGAAGAGCACCGAGATCACGAAGGCCGCGGTTTCGCTCAAAAGCACATAGCGCTCCCCCAGCAGGCGGTTGCAGAGGTCAAAGACCACGAAATTAACCAGGGTGGTGAGCACCCCGAAAACAAGATAAAGCAAAGTCTCCCGGTTCAGGAGCTTTTTCAAAAGATTTTTCATAGCATTTCCCTCACATGCCACGCCCCACGGCGTTAACGTTCCGTATCTGTCATTCTGAGCGCAGCGAAGAATCCGTTTCCCCAGGCAGGCGCGGCGGGGAACGGCGGACGGCAAAGTGCCGTCCCTACGGCGTCAACCTTCCGTATCTGTCATTCTGAGCGCAGCGAAGAATCCGTATCCCCAGGCAGGGAACGGCGGACGGCAAAGTGCCGTCCCTACGGCGTTAACCTTCCGTATCTGTCATTCTGAGCGCAGCGAAGAATCCGTTTCCCCGTCTTTTTATTTCAATGTTTTCAAATAGCAATTTGAAAACACCACAATTTTCCATTTTCAATTCTCAATTCTCAATTCTCAATTCCCCCCAGGCGGGCGGGCGCGCCGCGTCTTTTGCCGGGCGCCTGCCGTTACTATACTCCTTTTTCCCCGGGCTGTCAAGAAAACAATCTTCCTCCAATTTTGCCCTTTTGTGCATTCTGCTGTGAAAATCCCTTGCCATTCCTCTTTTATTATGTTATAATGTGCTTTGTGCGGGGCTTTGTCCCCGGATTCACAAACTAATGCACAAGTATAAGGAGCGTGTTAATCCATGGATCATCCCCATTGCGGCCAAAACGTGGTTTTGACCGGTCACAGTCTGACGCTTGAGGAGTTTATCGCCGTTGCCCGGTACGGGGCGAAGGTCTCTGTTTCCGAAGAAGCCATGCAGGCTATGATCCGGTCCCGGGAGCTGGCCGATCGCATTTCCCGGGAAAAGCGGGTTGCCTACGGCATCACCACCGGCTTCGGTGACTTTGCCAACGTCGCCGTGCCGGAGGAAATGAGCGCCCAGCTCTCCACCAATCTGATTCTGAGTCATGCCGTCGGCACCGGCGAGCCCTACCGGGACGAGCAGGTGCGGGGCATGATGCTGCTGCGGGCCAACGCCCTCTGCGTGGGAATCAGCGGCGTGCGTCCCATTCTGGTGACGATGCTGGTGGATATGCTGAACCGGGGCGTGACCCCCGTGATCCCCCAGAAGGGCTCCCTGGGAGCCTCCGGGGACCTGGCGCCGCTGAGCCATATGGGGCTGGTACTGCTGGGCCGGGGCAAGGCCCGCTATCAGGGAAGCGAGTATGAGGGAGCCAAGGCCATGGAGCTGGCGGGCATCCCCTGCCTGGACACCCTGGTGAGCAAGGAAGGCCTGGGCATCACCAACGGCACCTGCGCCATGACCTCTGTGGGGGCGCTTTATCTCTACGACACCCTCCAGGCCGCGAAGCTGGCGGACGTGGTGGCCTCTGTGAGCTTCACCGCCCTGGGTGGCCAGCTTGACGCCTTCCAGGAGCGGATGCACACCGCCCGGGGCCAGAAGGGCCAGATCAAGGTGGCCAAAAACATCCGGCTGCTCACCGCCGACGGCGAGATTCTGCAAAAGAGCCAGCGGGCCAGGGTCCAGGACGCCTACGCCCTGCGCTGCATCCCTCAGGTCCACGGCGCGGTCCGGGACGCCCTGGAATATGTGCGGGAGAAGGTGGAGATCGAGCTCAACGCCGTCACCGACAATCCCCTGATGTTCCCCGAGGACGAGGCCGTCATCTCCGGCGGCAACTTCCACGGCGAGCCCATGGCCCTGCCCTTTGACTTTTTGGGCATCGCCTGCGCGGAGCTGGCCTCCATCTCCGAGCGCCGCACCGAGCGCATGGTGAACGCCGCCCTCTCCAACGGCCTGACCCCCTTCCTTACCACCAAGGCCGGGGTCAACAGCGGCTTTATGATCGTCCAGTACAGCGCCGCCTCCATGGCCTCCGAGAACAAGGTTTTCGCCCATCCCGCCTGTGTGGACACCATTCCCTCCTCCGCCAACCAGGAGGACTTCGTCTCCATGGGGACCACCGCCGCCCGGAAGGCCGGCCTCATTCTGGAAAACACCCGCTCCGTGCTGGCCTATGAGCTGCTCACTGCCTGTCAGGCTGTGGACATCCGCCGCCGGGTGGGTCCCTGGGGGGAGGGGCTCTCCCCCGCCGTGGAGGCCGTTTACGAGAAGGTCCGCAGCCTGATCCCCTTCATGGAGGAGGATCGGGAGATCCGTCTGGACATTGAACAGATCGAAAAGCTGGTCCGCTCCGAGGAGCTGCTGCGCGCGGTGAAGGAGCTGGTCCCCGAGTTTGAATAAACCTGATTCTCGTGGCGCACACTGTGCGCCGCTACGTGGATTTTTGTAAAGGAGGCATTTTCATGGAGATTGATTTCAGCAAGGCGATGACCATCCGGCTGGACGACGAGCTGCCGGAGCTCCATCCCTTTGACCCCCAGTACCGCAGAGCCCCCCGCCGGGAGTCCAAGCTCACCGAGGCGGACAAGGCCCTTGCCATCCGCAACGCCCTGCGCTACATCCCCAAGCAGCATCACGCCCAAATGGCCAAGGAGTTCGCCCAGGAGCTGAAGGAGCACGGCCGCATCTACGGCTACCGCTTCCGCCCCGCCGGGAAGCTCTACGGCAAGCCCATCGAGGAATACAAGGGCAACTGCATCGAGGGCCGGGCCATTCAGGTGATGATCGACAACAATCTGGACTTTGACGTGGCCCTGTATCCCTACGAGCTGGTGACCTACGGCGAGACCGGCCAGGTCTGCCAGAACTGGATGCAGTACCGCCTCATCAAGAAATACCTGGAGGCCCTGACCGACGAGCAGACCCTGGTGGTCATGTCCGGTCATCCCCTGGGCCTGTTCCACTCCCACAAGCTGGCCCCCCGGGTCATCATCACCAACGGCCTCATGGTGGGAACCTTCGACGATCAGGAGAACTTCAACCGGGCCGCCGCCCTGGGTGTGGCCAACTACGGCCAGATGACCGCCGGCGGCTGGATGTACATCGGCCCCCAGGGCATCGTCCACGGCACCTTCAACACCCTGCTCAACGCGGGCCGTCTGA
>CAMOSU010000092.1 GCA_946625125.1 uncultured Clostridia bacterium | reverse complement strand
GGGAGGTTTGTCTGAACAACTGTACGCTGGCAAGACTTCCACAAATCCCAATTTGTCGAAGAAAAACGCCGGGCCCCGGTTGACGCCATTCAATTTACATAAAATTGTTCTGGACAGAATGCACGGGATTTGATATAATATACAAAACAAATACGAGGGGGATTATTATGAAGTGTCCGCACTGCGGGTATCAGGAGAGCAAGGTGGTGGATTCCCGCCATTCTGAGGACGGGACCAGCATCCGCCGCCGCCGGGAATGCCTCAAATGTCAGAAGCGCTTCACCACCTACGAGACCGTGGAGAGTCTGCCCGTCATCGTGGTCAAGCGGGACAACAGCCGTCAGAGCTTTGACCGCAACAAGATCATGAACGGCATGCTCCGGGCCTGCGAGAAGCGGCCGGTGTCCATGCAGGACCTGGAAAACGCGGTGAACGAGATCGAGGCCCGGGTCCAGAATTCCCTGGAGCGGGAGATCACCACGGAGTTCATTGGCGAGCAGGTCATGGAAAAGCTCAAGGCCCTGGACGAGGTGGCCTACGTCCGCTTCGCCTCCGTCTACCGGCAGTTCAAGGACATCCACAGCTTCATGCAGGAGCTGAACAAGATCCTGGAAGAAAAATAACATGTATTTCAAGGTGCGCTGCCTCCGGGAGCCGATCCGCATTCTGCTGTGCTTCGCTTCATTCCTGTTCCCTTTTTCTCTGCTTCGCATCTATCTTCAAAGCATCATTCTGCGGCTGTTCTCCGAGAGCATCAACGACGCGCTGGCGCTGGTCCTCTCCGCAGCGGGAGCCGGAGTCATTTTCCTGGCGTGCTCGGCATTGCTGGGCTTATATAAAGTCTATGAGTTTACGGACCGGGAGCTTCAGATCCTCTGGTGGTATGGAGGATGGTTGTTTTATTTCAATATCCTTCCTCTCCAGCAGGCCCCTCCGCACGCGCGTTGGATAAAAGATGAATCTCCCCTGCAGGAGAGAGACAGCATTCCCTCCCTGCGCAGCTTCCCGGACGAGTTTGAGCCGGAGATCATCACGGAACAGCTTGCCAGGGGAGTACAGCCTGACGCCGTTCTCGGAACAGGCAGACGGACCAAAACGATCCCCCGCAGCGAGCTGTGGGATGTGAAGATTTTTGAGTCTGTGTTTGGCGCGACGCTGCTGCTCCGGCTGCGGGGCTGCGGAGAATTTACAGAGCGATTTGTCTGGCAGTACCGTCTTCACAACCGGGGCAGGCTTTTCGTGATCCGCTTATCCAAAAGCCGCGGCGAACAGGCATATAGTCAAATCAAGGAATATGTAAGACGCTGACCCGAGAGCGGGCCAGCGCCTTTTTCCTGCTGTTTATACCTGGTACTTCTTACTTTTTTCCTGCTTTGCCGCTGATTTTTTCCGCGGCCTGATCAGGCATTTCGGTCCTGTTCCGATCAGGTCCTCCCGGTGGCAGAGGGTCAGGGCCTCGTGGACCAGGGCGTAGTTCTTGGGGTCCCGGTACTGGATCAGGGCCCGCTGCATGGCCTTTTCGTGGGGGTCCCGGGCCACGTACACCGGCTGCATGGTCCTGGGGTCCAGGCCGGTGTAGTACATCACCGTGGAGACGGTGGAGGGAGTGGGGTAGAAGTCCTGTACCTGCTCCGGCATGTAGCCCATGTCCCGGACGTGCTCTGCCAGGGCAATGGCGTCCTCCAGCCGGGAGCCGGGGTGGGAGGACATGAGATAGGGGACCACGTACTGATCCAGCTTCATCTGGGCGCATAGCTTTTTGTACTTCTCCACGAAGCGCTGGTAGACCGCGTTCCGGGGCTTGCCCATGAGATCCAGCACATGATCCGAGACGTGCTCCGGGGCCACCCGGAGCTGGCCGGAGACGTGATGCTTCACCAGCTCCCGGAAGAAGGTATCGTCCTTGTCCGCCAGCAGGTAATCGAAGCGGATGCCGCTGCGGATGAAGACCTTTTTCACCCCGGGAAGCTGTCGGAGCTTCCGCAGCAGCTCCACGTAATCCGAGTGGTCCGCCCGGAGATTCCGGCAGGGCCGGGGGAAGAGACACTGCTTCCCGGCGCAGACTCCCTTGGTGAGCTGCTTTTCGCAGGCGGGGAGGCGGAAGTTGGCGGTGGGGCCGCCTACGTCGTGGATGTAGCCCTTG
Source organism: uncultured Clostridia bacterium (assembly GCA_946625125.1). Classification (GTDB taxonomy): domain Bacteria; phylum Bacillota; class Clostridia; order Oscillospirales; family Oscillospiraceae; genus JAFRPC01. Next base: position 6,119 of record CAMOSU010000092.1, on the reverse strand, counting down.
AAGTCCGGGTCCTTCGTCATGCGCTCCGCTTCTTTGAGGATGGATTCGTGGCTGCGGGTCTGGATGATGCGGCCCTGGTGGAAGGTGATGGCGCAGAAGGAGCAGCCCCCGAAGCAGCCCCGGTTGGAGCACAGGGAGAATTTGATCTCCTTGATGGCCGGGACGCCGCCGAGCTTTTCATAGCTGGGGTGATAGGTATTTTCGTAGGGCAGGTCGTAGGTGAGGTCCATCTCCTCCTGGCTCAGAGGCTTCTGGGGCGGGTTCTGGATCACATATTCCCGGCCGTAGGGCTCAATCAGGGGCTTCGCCGTGAAGGGGTCGGTGTTCCGGTACTGGACGTCGAAGGAGCGGGCGTAGGCGGCCTTGTCGCCCTTCACCGTCTCCCAGTCCGGCAGGGTGATGCCGTCCACCACCTGGTCGATGGTTTTGGAGCGGTAGACCGTGCCGTCCAGGAAGCTGAGATCGTGGACCGAGAGCCCGGCGTTCAGGGCGTCGGCTACCTCCACGATGGAGCGCTCCCCCATGCCGTAGAGCAGCAGATCCGCCTGGGAGTCCAGGAGGATGGAGCGCTTCATTTTGTCGCTCCAGTAGTCGTAGTGGGCCAGACGGCGCAGGCTGGCCTCCATGCCCCCGATGATGATGGGCACGTCCTTGTAGGTCTGACGGATCAGATTGCAGTAGACCACCGTGGCGTAGTCGGGCCGCTTGCCCGTGACCCCGCCGGGGGTGTAGGCGTCGGTCTTCCGGTGGTGCTTGAAGACGGAGTAGTGGTTCACCATGGAATCCATGTTGCCCCCCATCACCAAAAAGCCCAGCCGGGGCCGCCCCAAAACGTCGATGGACGCGGGGTCCTTCCAGTCGGGCTGAGAGATGATGCCCACCTTGTAGCCCGCATGCTCCAGCACCCGGGAAATAATGGCGTGGCCGAAGGAGGGGTGGTCCACGTAGGCGTCCCCGATGACGTACACAAAGTCGCACTGCTCCCAGCCCCGCTTTTTCATATCCTTTTTGGAAATTGGCAAAAACATTGGATTCTCCTTGCTGGCCTGTCGAATTACGCCGTAGGGGCGCTCATTGAGCGCCCGCCGACGAGCGTCAACGCTTCGATTTTGTCATTGCGAGCCAGTGCGCACACCGGCGTGGCTCAGAAGGTTCACAGGGTCCCAGCGGTCGATGATTTGCTTGATTCGTTTCAGATTCATAATGAGGATTCCACTTTCTCCATTGGGGAAGCTGACTGGATCGCCCTGCGGGCGATTGTTCGCCTGCGGCGAACCGGGCGCTCACTGAGCGCCCCTACAGGGATGCTGTTATGTACCGGTGGAGCCGAAGCCCCCCGCGCCCCGCTCGGTCTCGTCCAGCTCGGAAACCTCGGTGAAGGCTGCGCTCATGCAGGGGACGATGACAAGCTGGGCGATGCGCTCCCCGGGGTAGACCACCTGGACGCCCCGCCCGTGGTTGTGGATGGGGATGAACCACTCCCCCCGGTAGTCGGCGTCCACCACCCCCACCTTGTTGGCGGGGGCCAGGTCCCGCTTGGAGGCCAGGCCGGAGCGGGCGAAGATCAGCCCCACCCAGCCCTGGGGGATGGCCATGGAGAAGCCCAGGGGGATCATCTCCGTCATGCCGTGGCGGATCGTCACCGGCTCGTCAATGCAGGCATAGAGGTCCGCCCCGGCGGATTGAGCCGTGGCGTAAGTCGGAAACACAGCGCCTTCGCGGAGTTTTTTGATGGGAATGTTGGTCATAGCGGTTCTCCTTGCGTTGATCCCGTAGGGGCCGGCGTCCTCGACGGCCCGCAGGTATCGAATTTCGGAAGCTCCGGGGCGTCCCCTAAAGGACTTGCTTCGCTGCGGAGGACGCCGCCCCCTACGGTGGAGCTTAGCGGCCTAAACGGTACTTGAAATCCCGGTAGCCGAAGGCGGTGAGGCGTTCCAGGCTGCCGTCCTCCCTGCGGCGCCAGATCTGGGGCAGGGGCATGCCGTTGAAGGTGTTGTTCTTGCAGGTGGAGTAGATGGCCAGGTCCCCAAAGAGGACCAGCTCCCCGACCCGCAATTCATGGTCGAATTCGTAGTCTCCAACCACGTCCCCGGACAGGCAGGAAGGCCCGCCCAGGCGGTAGGTTTTAGATTTGTCATTGCGAGGCCAGTGCGCACACTGGCCGTGGCAATCCGTATTCTCCAACGCAGGGAGAACGGATTCTTCGCTCCGCTCAGAATGACAAGCGGGGGAGGCTGGTGCCTCGGGCTGGCGGCCAATGGCCGCCCCTACGGGCTGGCTATCCTCTGATCCCTGATCCTTAATCCCTGATCCCTCCGCCGCACCGTAAACCGGCGGCAGATAGGGCATTTCGATGACGTCCGGCATGTGGCAGGCGGCGGAGCAGTCCAGGATGGCGTTCCGCACCCTGGCGTTTTCCGTCAGATCCAGCACCCGGGCCGCCAAAAAGCCCGCGTTCAGCGCCCAGGCCTCCCCGGGCTCCAGGTACACGGTGACGCCCCAGGTCTCCTGGGCGAAGCGGATGCAGCGCTCCAGCCGGGGAATGTCGTAGCCGGGCCGGGTGACGTGGTGGCCGCCCCCCATGTTGAGCCATTTCATTTTGGGGAGCACGTCCCCGAACTTCTCCGTCACGGCTTGCAGCGTGATCTCCAGGGCGTCGGAGTCCTGCTCGCAGAGGGTGTGGAAGTGGAGCCCGTCCAGCAGGGCAATCAGCTCCGGGCTCATGTGCCTGTCCCACTGCTCCCGGGTGGTGCCGAGACGGCTGCCCGGGGCGCAGGGGTCGTAAATCTCGTGGCCCTCCTGGGTGGAGCGCTCCGGGTTGATCCGCAGCCCAAGGCTCTTGCCCGCGGCCTTCGCCTTCGGGCCGAACCTGGCAAGCTGGGCCGGGGAGTTGAAGACGATATGCCCCGCATAGCGCAGCAATTCTTCAAAGTCCTGATCCCGGTAGGCCCCGCAGAAGACGTGGACCTCCTTGCCCGGCAGCTCCTCGGCACCCAGGCGCGCCTCATAGAGACCGCTGGCCTCGGTTCCGGCCAGATAGGGGGCCAGCACCGGGTAGCAGTCGTAGTTGGAAAAGGCCTTCTGGGCCAGGAGCCAGCGGCAGCCGGTGCGGGCAGCCACCCCGGCTAGATTTTCTCCGTTTTTTCGGAGCTGCCCTTCGTCCAGGATGTAGCAGGGTGTGGCAAGGCCCCCGAAGACTTCTTCGGGGGTCTTGCCGCCCAGGGGGGCGAAGGGGGCGCGGTTCTCTCCCATCACGGCACCAGCACCGGGTCGTGGGACTCGGACCTGGGCAGACCGTACCGGTCCAGGGCCTCCAGGAAGGGATCGGGATCGAACTCCTCCACGGTGTGAACGCCGGGCATGATCCACTTGCCGGTGAGCATCATCAGAGCGCCGCACATGGCAGGCACGCCGGTGGTGTAGGACACCGCCTGGGAGGCCACTTCCCTGTAGCAGGCCTCATGGTCGCAAACGTTGTAGATATAGTAGCGCTTTTCCTGACCATCCTTGCGGCCGGTGAAGATGCAGCCGATGTTGGTCTTGCCCTTGGTGCGGGGACCCAGGGAGGCGGGATCGGGGAGCAGGGCCTTCAGGAACTTGATGGGGACGATCTCATGGCCCTCGAAGTTGATGGGAGTGGTGGAGAGCATGCCCACGTTTTCCAGGCACTTCATGTGGGTGAGATAGCTCTGGCCGAAGGTCATGAAGAAGCGGATGCGCTTCACCTCAGGGATGTTCTCGGCCAGGGACTCGATCTCCTCGTGGTGGAGCAGATACATGTCCTTGTCCCCCACCTGGTCAAACTTGTACTCCCGCTTGATGCTCATGGCGGGGATCTCTACCCAGTGGCCGTCCTCCCAGTAGGAGCCGGGGGCGGAGACCTCCCGGAGATTCACCTCGGGGTTGAAGTTGGTGGCGAAGGGATAGCCGTGGTCGCCGCCGTTGCAGTCCAGAATGTCGATGGTGTCGATCTCGTCGAACTCATGCTTCTTGGCGTAGGCGCAGTAGGCCTGGGTCACGCCGGGGTCGAAGCCGCAGCCCAGCAGGGCGGTGAGGCCGGCCTTTTCAAATTTCTCCCGGTAGGCCCACTGATAGCTGTAATCAAAGAGGGCGGAAAAGCCCTTTTCCTTGCAGCGCTTCTCATAGGCGGCCTTCCATTCGGGGTCCTCGGTGTCCTCGGGCTCATAGTTGGCGGTATCCATATAGTTGACCTTGCAGCGCAGGCAGGCCTCCATGATGGTGAGATCCTGGTAGGGCAGGGCAATGTTCATCACCAGCTCGGGCTTGTAGCTGTTGATGAGGGCGCAGAGCTCCTCCAGGCTGTCGGCGTTGACCTGGGCGGTGGTGATGACGGTGGCGGTCTTGTCCTTCAGCTCCGCCGCCAGGGCGTCGCACTTGGACTTGGTGCGGCTGGCAATGCAAAGCTCAGTGAAGACCTCCGGCAGCATGCAGCACTTCCGAATGGCCACGTTGGCAACGCCGCCGCAGCCGATGACGAGAACACGGCTCATGTTTAGTTCCTCCTTATTCAAATGAAAATATGAAACTATGAAGATATGAAACTATTGAGGTGTTTTTCAATTCTGCGAATTGAAAAAGAAACATTTATTTTTTGCTGTTCATGTTTGCCTTTGCGGTATTGATGGATTTGATCAGTAAGACACGAAGCTCATTGCAGGGAACAGAAAACCGGGAAAAATCATCTTCGGAAATACAGTCTGCACCTCTCAGCAGCTCCAGCCAATAGTGGGTTTCGTGAGTCTCCTTCAAGGCAATCTGCAATTTTGAGATGAAATCTGCCTTACTTTGCGCAAAATGAGCTTCCCGGATGTTTGCTCCGATAGAAGTTCCGCTTTTCCCGATCTGATAGGAAGCAACCCGTTCATTCTGCCTCTCCAGACGGTGTGACAGGCGAAGCGTTTCGATGCCAAACGCGAGGGATAATTCGGCTAAGCGATCCGAACGCATGGAAACCTCCTGAAAAACGAAGCAGGACTATGAAATATGAAATTCCATGGTTCAAATAGCAATTTGAACCATACCACAATAGTTTCATAATTTCATATTTTCATAGTTTCATTTTGATTAACTGGCGAGCAGCGCCAGCAGCAGCTCCCGCAGCACCTTGCAGGCCATGGCGGTGGAAACGCCGCTGGGGTCCAGCATGGGGGCCAGCTCCGTCAGGTCCGCGGCCACCACGTTGGTTCTGGCAACGGTCAGAATGGCCTTCAGAAGCTGGGGGAAGCTGACGCCTCCCGCCTCGGGGGTGCCGGTGCCGGGGAAGCAGGCGGGGTCCAGGCAGTCCAGGTCGATGGTGAAATACACCGGAGCCCCGGAGCGGGCCAGCCCTTCACAGAGGGCCTCCAGACCGGAAAAGTCAAAGGGGTGCAGCTCCGTGTGGGCCTTGGCGAAGCGAAATTCCTCCCGGTCGCCGCTGCGGATGCAGAATTGGTGGATGTGGCCGTCGCCTAAAAGATCGTGGCAGCGGCGGATGACGCAGGCGTGGCTGAGCTTCGCCCCCAGGTAGTCGTCCCGGAGGTCGGCGTGGGCGTCGAAGTGGATGATGTGCAGCTTGGGATACCTGGCCGCCGCGGCCCGGACGGCCCCCAGGGTGACAAGATGCTCGCCTCCCAGCAGCAGGGGCAGCTTGCCCGCCTTGAAAATCTCCTCGGCCCGGGCCTGGATGTCGTTCAGGGCGGACTCGGCGGAGCCGAAGCAGAGCTCCAGATCCCCGGAGTCGAACACCGGATAGTCGGTGAGATCCAGCTCCTGATAGGGGCTGTAGGTCTCGATGCCGAAGCTCTCATGCCGCATGGCGGCGGAGCCGAAGCGGGCGCCGGGGCGGAAGGAGGTGGTGGAGTCGAAGGGGGCGCCGAAGAGCACAATCTCCGCCTCGTCAAAGTGGGCGTCGCAGCCGATGAAGCTTTCTACGTTTTGTCTCATCCCTCTACCTCCTTCAGAAGCTTCTCCAAAAAGGCGGGCAGACAGAAGGCCCCCACATGGAGTCGGGTGGTGTAGTAGTTGGTTTGCAGGTTCAGCTTGTTCCAGCCCGCCGCGTCCAGATCGTCTACAGGGTGGTATTTTTTGGAGGCGAAGCCGAAGGTCCAGTAGCCCGCGGC
>CAMOSU010000091.1 GCA_946625125.1 uncultured Clostridia bacterium | reverse complement strand
AGCCCCGGTAGGCGGACAGGGGACTGGGATGGGGGGCGGTGAGGATCAGGCGGGGTGCCGGCGAAGGGACAGGTGACAGGTGACAGGTGACAAGTGACAAGGGATAAGTGACAGTTGCCTCGCGTTCTCCGTCTCCTGTTCCCTGTTCCCTGTTCCCTGCTGCCTCGCATCCCACGTCTCCTGTTGCCTGTTGCCTGTTGCCTATTCCCTCGCAGGGGTGGCGCACACTGTGCGCCGCTACGGGCTCGGTTGCCTGGGCGTAGGCCCTCTGCGCCGGGGCGCCCCAGAGCAGGAAGGCCACGGGCTGGGGCAGGCGGGACAGGGCGGCGAGAATCTCCCGGGTGAGAGCCTGCCAGCCCAGGTTTTTGTGGCTGTTGGCCCGGCCCGCCGCCACGGTAAGCACCGTGTTCAGCAGCAGGACCCCCTGCTCCGCCCAGGGCGTCAGATCTCCCGAAGCGGGAGCGGGCAGTCCCAGGTCGCCTTCCAGTTCCTTATAGATATTCCGCAGGGAGGGGGGCAGCTTCACCCCGGGGCGCACCGAGAAGGCCAGACCCATGGCCTGATTCGGCTCATGGTAGGGGTCCTGGCCCAGAATCACCGCCCGCACCCGTTCCGGCGGGGTCAGCCGCAGGGCGGCGAACCAGTCCGCCCGGGGCGGATAGACGGTCTCCAGAGCCGCTGCCGCCTCCGCCGCCGCCAGGGTATTTCGGTGGGGCGGGCGGTCAAAGGGATGGTCCAGCAGGGCGTCCCAGGCGGGGGGGAATGAGAATTGAGCGTTGAGAGTTGAGAATTGAGAATTGTTCGGGGCGGCGCTCCCTGGAACGGAGACGGTTCCGATACTGTCATTGCGAGACCAGTCCGCAGACTGGTCGTGGCAATCCGTTCTCCCGTCCCCGATTCCCGATTCCCGATTCCCGGTTCCCTGCCCTGCCGCGTCTTCGGAGCGGGGCGAAGCGGACGGCTGAGAGCCGTCCCTACAGGCGGGTTCGTCTCCTGATGCCCTCATTGCTTGCTTCCCGTGACGGCGGAGACGATTTCGTCCTCCTTCAGACCGTCCTTATGGAGCATCTTCCGCATCACGTCGATGTCGGCGGTGATGTCCACCACGTCGTCCTCAAAGAGCTTGTCCAGCTGCTTTTCGTAGCCGTCGGCCAGCTCGTCCAGGGCGTGGTTGATCTTCTGCTTGGCCTCCCGGATGGCGGCGGTCTCCATGCCCTGGGCCTCCAGGCGGGCGTAGCTCTCCAGGGCCTTCAGGGTGGTGGGCAGATAGTAGTTCATGAAGTTGTAGAGCTGGGGCTCCTTTTCGGGGCGCTGGTCCAGAATGGCGAAGATCTTCCGGGTCAGATCCTCGATCCGGTCAATCTTGGCGGAGACCTCCACGTCGGCAATCAGATCGTTGTCCGCCCGGATCTGCTGCAAAATGCGGTCATTCCGGGAGACGGCCTCCTCCTTCTTCTCCTCGGGCTGGACGGCCTGGGCCTCGGTGTACTCCGTCAGCATCAGGCGGTAGGTCTTCAGATCCAGCCAGGCGGGGCGGAGAATGCCCCGGGAAATCATTTCCCGCAGGTCCTTGATGACCTTGTGGTAGTCAATGCCCATGACGTCCGCCAGGTAGTGAATGGGAACGGCCTGCTTGTCCCCGATGAGCTTCAGATAGTTGGTGAAGCGCTGGGCCTTTTTCTTCCGGATTTTGCCGTAAATCCCCGCCACAAGACCCGCCGCCGCGATGCAGAGGGAGACGACGGGGGAAATCAGACCGGTGAAGGAAAAGCCGTTGTCCAGCAGCTCCAGACCGCCGCTGATGGCGCCCAGAACCCCCAGGGCGGTGACAATGGCGCCGATGGCGGTGATCAGAGCGCCGTGCTTGGGCATGCCGTTGACATGCTTCTGCTGCTCCGGCACCTCCGCCACGGGGGCGTTCACCGGTCCCCGCAGATCGGACAGATCGTTGAGGGTCTTTTTCAGATCCACGTTGCCGCCGATGTTGGGCAGAATATCCAGCTTGTTGGCAATGAACACCCCCACTCCGGCGGGGGGCGCAATCAGGAACAGGGCGAAGGCGATGAAATTCCAGCGGCGATTGCTCCGGGCCTTGCGCTCCTTGCTTTCTTGATAGGTCATGGATGAACCTCCGGTATGAATGTAGCCCCTTCCGGGCCAATCTCTATTTTATCGCAAAAATCCCCGTATGTAAAGGAAATCTTAGGCCCCGGATTGTAAATTTTCTGTTTTTCGATTGACAAGCCGGGGAAATAATGGTAAATTGAAGGCACTTTGAAATGCGCTGCATTCAATTATTATATGGAGGTATATACACTATGACCAACAAGCCCCTGATCGGCGCGGCTGTCATCGGCCAGTCCGGCGGCCCCTCTTCCGTCATCAACGCTTCCGCCTACGGCGTCATCAAGACCGCCCTGGAGAGCGAGTACATCACCACCGTCTACGGCGCCAACCATGGCATCAAGGGCGTGCTCAACGACCGCCTGATGATTATGGACAAGGAGGATCCCGCGGAGCTGGAAAAGATGCTCTACACCCCCTCCTCCGCCCTGGGCTCCTGCCGCTACAAGATCGCGGACCCCGACGTGGACGACACGGATTACAAGCGCATCCTTGAGATCTTCAAGAAGTACAACGTCCGCTACTTCTTCTACAACGGCGGCAACGACTCCATGGACACCTGCAACAAGATCAGCCGCTACTGCGCCAAGGTGGGCTATGAGTGCCGGGTCTTCGGCGTGCCCAAGACCATCGACAACGACCTCTACGGCACCGACCACTGCCCGGGCTTCGCCTCCGCGGCCAAGTACATCGCCACCTCCTTCATGGAGGTCAGCCGGGACTGCCACGTTTACGACGTGGGCATGGTCACCATCATCGAGTGCATGGGCCGCCACGCCGGCTGGCTCACCGCCGCCGCGTCCCTGGCCAATCTGAAGGGCGACGGCCCCGATCTGATCTATCTGCCCGAGGTGGACTTCGACATGGATCAGTTCATCGCCGACGTGAAGCGGGTCTACGCCGAGAAGAAGAACTGCCTGGTGGCGGTCTCCGAGGGCGTCCACTACGCCGACGGCTCCTTCGTCTCCGAGGCCAAGACCTCCGGCACCGACGGCTTCGGCCACGCCCAGCTGGGCGGCCTGGCTGCCCGTCTGGCCTCCGTGGTGAAGGCCGCCACCGGCGCCAAGGTCCGGGGCATTGAGCTGAGCCTGCTGCAGCGCTGCGCCTCCCACTGCGCCTCCGCCACCGACATTGAGGAGAGCTTCAACTCCGGCAAAATCGCCGTAGAGTCCGCCCTGGCGGGCATCACCGGCAAGATGGTGGGCTTCAAGTGCGACCGCAGCAGCGGCTACAAGTGCGAGTATGTGCTCTTCGACCTCACCGACGTGGCCAACACCGAGCAGAAGGTTCCCCTGGAGTGGATCACTCCGGAGCACAACGGCGTCACCCAGGACTTCATTGACTACTGCCTGCCTCTGATCCAGGGCGAGACCCGCCAGGCCAAGGAGGACGGCCTGCCCGCCTTTGTGCACCTGAAGAAGATCTTCGCGGAATAAGCCCCTGATACATATAAGGAGAACAGCATGGATCGGATTGCCGTAATGGTTCCGTGCTACAACGAAGCCAAAACAGTGACAAAGGTCGTCCAGGATTTTCTGCGGGAGCTGCCCGGATGCAGAGTCTATGTCTACGACAACAATTCCACGGACGGGACGGCGGAGCTGGCGGAGGCAGCCGGGGCCATTGTACGCCGGGAGTATCGCCAGGGCAAGGGCAACGTCATTCGCCGGATGTTCCGGGAAATTGACGCGGAATGCTACGTTATGGTGGACGGCGACGACACCTATCCCGCCGAAGCGGCGCCGGCGCTCATCGCGCCGGTGCTGGAAAAGCACGCGGATATGGTGGTGGGGGACCGCCTCTCCTCCACCTATTTCACCGAGAACAAGCGTCCGTTTCACAATTTTGGCAACACCCTGGTGCGGGGGACCATCAACACCATCTTTCACAGCAGCATCCGGGACGTGATGACCGGATACCGCGCCTTCAACTACCAGTTTGTCAAAAGCTTTCCCGTGCTCTCCAAGGGCTTTGAGATTGAAACGGAAATGACCATCCACGCCATTGACAAAAACATGTATGTGGAAAACGTGGTCATTGACTATCGGGACCGCGTGGCGGGCAGCGATTCCAAGCTGAACACCTATTCCGACGGCTTCCGGGTGCTGCGTACCGTGGGACGGCTGTACCGCAACTATAAGCCCTTCGGCTGCTTCGGCCTGCTTGCTCTGCTGCTGTTTCTGACCGCGCTGGGCTTCTTTATCCCCGTCCTTTCCGAGTATTTCCAAACCGGACTGGTGCGGCGCTTTCCGACCCTGATCACCTGCGGCTTTACCGCCGTGGCAGCCATTCAATCCCTGTTTGCCGGGCTGATTCTGCATACCATGCGGCAAAAGGACCGGCAGGATTTTGAGGCGCGGCTCATCGGCATTTCCGAGGATTACAAGCGCAAGCGCAGCGAGGCGGAGCATGAATAAGCGTAGAATTCTCCGGGTTTTCCCGGTGCTTCTGGCTGTCGCTCTGGCCTGCGAGCTGCTGATCTTCAATCTCAAGCCCCTGTGCAGCCTCGGCCGAAGCTGGACCGCGCTGCCGGAGCCGGTGATTACAGGCAGTCTGGCGGAGGATTGCCAGCTCAGCCTGCAATACAATCAACTGAACCGGGTAATCGACTGGTGCCATATTTCCGTTGACGTACGGGACAGCGCCGGAAACACGGTGGAGACCGAGCTGGTCATCCAGTATTCGGACGACGGCAGTCAGAGCGCCTATCCCGCCGGAACGGTGCGTTACACCGCGGCCCATGACCGGGCCTCCTATTTTCGGGTCAACGGCTACGGAAGGATTCACGATCTGACCGTTCTGCTCCGGACCCGGAAACAGGGCTGCAGCTATCGGGTGACGGCGGCCGAAATCAACGGAAGCGTCCCCTTTCGCGTCTCCCTTCCCCGGATCGCGGGGATCTTCGCCCTTCTGACGCTGTTCTATGTGCTGCGGCCCTCCTCCCCTCTGCATGACAATCGGGTGTGGAATCGCAGGCGCTGGAGCAAGGCGGTCTGCGTGCTGCTGATTCTGTGCCTGAATGCCTGGGTCCTGCTGGGACTGGCGAGGAGCAATACTGCCATGGTGCGGATCTCGGAGGAACCCTCCTGGGCTCATCACAGTCAGTACGCGAAGCTGGCCAGGGCCTTCAGCGAAGGGAAAACCTGGATTGATACGCCGGAGCAGGCCCAGGCGATACAGCTTCTGTCGGAGATGGAGAACCCCTATGATCCCAGTCTCCGCGCCGCGGTTTTCAGCGAACACAACGCCGTGTCCCCCTGGGATACCGCGTTCTATCACGGGCATCTGTATGTCTACTTCGGCGCGGTGCCTGTGCTGCTGAGCTACCTGCCCTTTTATTTGCTCACAGGCAGGGATCTTCCCACCGTCTACGCGGCGTGGCTGTCCTTTGTACTGGTTCTGATTGCGGCCTTTGCCTGTATGCGCGCCCTGACTCGCCGCTTCTTTCCCAGGCTCCCCTTTTCCAGCTATGTGCTGCTCTCTGTTCTGCTGGGCAACGGCACAGGCGTCCTGTGCAGCGCCGTGAACCCAAGCTTCTACGTGGTACCCATCGGCTTTGCACAGGCCTTTGCCCTGCTTGCCCTGGCGCTGTGGCTTTCGGCGGCAGAGCGCTGGGAGCGGGCGCTGGGGGAAGCTCCCGCCCCGGCAGACCCGGACACGCTCTGCTTCGGCCCGCCCCGCTCCGGGACCCGCCTCGGGGGGATTGGACCGCGCGTCGTCCTTGGCTCCCTTATGGCCGCTCTGGTGGCGGGCTGCAGGCCGCAGTTTCTGGTTTTCTCCGGGCTGGCGCTGCCGATTTTTGGACCGTTTCTCCGGAAGGAGCCCCGCCGGGGCCGGATTGCCGGACGGATTGTCCTCTTTGCGCTGCCCTACCTGGCTGTGGCGATTCCGCTGATGTACTACAACCTTGTCCGCTTTGGGTCCCCCTTTGATTTCGGCGCGAACTACAATCTGACCACCAACGACATGCCCCATCGGGGGTTTCGCCTGACCCGCCTGCCGGACGGAATGTTTGCCTATCTGCTGGAGCTGCCGAACATTCAGCTTCAATTCCCCTATCTGCACCCGGTAAGCGCTGCGCCGATCTATCTCGGCAAAACCGTCTCCGAGACGATGTTCGGAGGCTCGCTGCCCCTGTTTCCCTTCCTGTGGCTGCTGTTTCTTGCCCGCCGCGCCCGGGGCGCGCTGCGGGAAAAACGGCTGTGGCTGTTTTTCCTTTTGCCCTTGGCGCTGACTGGGGCGGTGGTCATCGCGGATACGGAAATGGCCGGAATCCTCTGGCGGTATACCGCCGACTATCTCGCCCTGCCGTATCTTTCGGCCATTCTTGTGTTCTGCGCCCTGCTGGAGCAGGCCAAAGGGGAGCGCCGGGCTCGTCTGCTGGTGTTCCTCACCGCCGCCGTGGGATTCACCCTGGCGGCCTGCCTGCTGATTTCGCTGTCCGACGCTTCGCTGAATCTCCGGGCGCCGGAGGCGTACTACAGACTCCGGGATCTGCTGAGCTGGGGCTGACACGGCGCTCCGGGAAGCCCCGCCCCCGGGGCGGGACCCGCGCCATACGAAAAGGACGCTCAGAGCCGGGCGTCCTTTTCGTATGCGGCGGGATTTCCCCGGATTTTCCCTTGAAAAAAGCGTTTTTCCCTCTTGACAAATCCTCTTCTGTCCGCTATAATAGCGGGGCGAAAACAAAGAAGGCTGCCTGCGCCGCCTCACCTCCCGCCTAAGGCTAAGAGGTCAACACCGTTTCTCCGAAGGGCCTTCGGGGGTGTTTGTGCGGGTGCAGTCGGCATCCGCTTTTGTTGTATTTATTGGAGGTGTTTTCCATCGCTAAATTAACCCATCAGCTCAACGAGGAAATTCAGGACAAGGAGCTCCGGGTCATCGGAGCTGACGGCGCGCAGTTGGGAATCATGTCCAGCCAGGCGGCCCTGGATTTGGCTGCCGAGCAGGACCTGGATCTGGTCAAGATCTCTCCCACGGCCAATCCTCCCGTCTGCAAGATCATGGACTACGGCAAATTCCGCTTCGATCAGATGAAGAAGGAAAAGGAGACCCGCAAAAACCAGCGCGTCGTGGAGATCAAGGAGATCCGGATGTCTCCCGGCATCGACACCAACGATCTCAACACCAAAATGAAGAGCGCCTGCAAGTTCCTGAAGGAGGGCAACCGGGTCAAGGTCTCCGTCCGCTTCCGCGGCCGGGAAATGGCCCACACCAACATCGGTGAAGAGCTGCTCGTCCAGTTCGCGGAGGGCTGCGCTGAGGTTGCCAACATGGAAAAGAACCCCAAGCTGGAGGGGCGGTTCATGTTCATGTTCCTCTCTCCCAAGGCGGAGAACAAGAAGTAGGGACGGCACACTGCCGTCCGTTCCTCCGCGGGACGGTCCGCAGCCGTCTGCCCGGACCCACGAACGTCAACATTTCATAAAGGAGAATCAACTATGCCGAAACTGAAGACCCACAGCGGTGCCAAGAAGAGATTCAACCTCACCAAGACCGGCAAGGTCAAGCGGGCACACGCCTTCAAGAGCCATATCCTCACCAAGAAGGACACCAAGCGTACCCGTCGTCTGCGTACGACCACCTACGCCGATGTCACCAACCAGGAAGCCATCAAAAAGATGATTCCTTACAAGTAAGAGATAGGAGGATATACAAATGGCACGTGTTAAAGGCGCAATGATGACGCGCAAGAGAAGAAATAAGGTCCTGCGGCTTGCCAAGTCCTACTGGGGCTCCAAGTCCACCCACTTCAAGATGGCCAAGCAGGCCGTCAAGAAGTCCGGCACCTACGCTTACGTCGGCCGCAAGCTGAAGAAGCGTGACTTCCGCCGTCTGTGGATCACCCGTATCTCCGCTGCTGTCAAGCCCTACGGCATGAACTACAGCTGGTTCATGTACGGTCTGAAGCAGGCCGGCATCGAGATGAACCGCAAGGCCCTGTCCGAGCTGGCCATTGCCGACCCCACCGCCTTCGCTTCCCTGGTGGAGACCGCCAAGAAGGCCGCCAACGACGCCAAGAAGGCCCAGTAATTACCGCTTCGCGGGCAATGCAAAAGGCACTCCGGAAGGAGTGCCTTTTGCATTGCCCGGACCAGACCGCCCGCCCGTAGGGACGGCACCCTGCCGTCCGCGTTTCCCAACGGCGCCCGCTCGTAGGGACGGCACTCTGCCGTCCGCGTTTCCCAACGGCGCCCGCCCGTAGCGGCGGCCATTGGCCGCCACCGTACCCCGCCCGGGGGAACGGATTCTTCGCTGCGCTCAGAATGACAGAATCGGGACCTTTCCGC
>CAMOSU010000090.1 GCA_946625125.1 uncultured Clostridia bacterium | reverse complement strand
TTGCCCTGCTTTTCCATGCTCTTGATGGTCTTGTAGGCGGCAAAGAGGGTGGAGGGGCCGATCTCGGAGCTGAAATAGCCGATGCCCTGGTTCCAGGCCAGCAGCTCGAACACGTCATCCAGGGCAGCGCTGTCCAGCCCGTGGATGTAGGCCTTTACCAGCTCCCGGGTGGCCTGGCGCATCCGGCCGGCGCCCACCGCATTGGTCAGAGAGAGCAGCAGCCGGATCTCATAGGGCAAATGCCGGTGCTCGTCGTTCCAGGTCAGGTCCCAGAAATTCACGGCGATGATCCCCAGCTTCTCGTCAATCAGCGGCATGTTGGTCAGAGCTGCCGGACGCATGGGGATGTCGGTCTCGGCCTGCTTCACTTCCCTGCGGTAGAAGTAGGCGTGGAACTCCGCCTCTCCCCGCTGCTCGGTGAAGTGCTCGAAGCCCAGACCCTCCATCACCTCATACAGGGGGATGGGGTCGAAGCTCTGGACGATCTCCAGGCCGCTCCCGGCGGGCAGCTCCATGGCCTGCTTTTTGAGGCCCTGGAAGAAATTGCCCTGAATGCCTCTGACGTCGATGGTCCTGAACGTGCTGGTCTGATTCTTCCAATCCATGATAAATCCTCCTTAGTCCAAAATCCTGCCGTCCCGGGAGATGGTCACCACCTGCCAGGGAATGAATTTGCCGCTGTTTCTGAGGGCGGTTTCGGCGGCCCGCTGGAGCCCGCCGCAGCAGGGCACCTCCATGCGGACGATGGTGACGCTCTGAATGTTGTTGTCCCGGATGATTTCCGTCAGCTTTTCGGAATAGTCCACGTCGTCCAGCTTGGGGCAGCCGATGAGGGTGATCTTGCCCCGCATGAAATCCTCGTGCAGATTGGCGTAGGCATAGGCGGTGCAGTCGGCGGCAATCAGGAGCTTGGCCCCGTCATAGAAGGGCGCCCGGGTGGGCACCAGCTTGATCTGGCAGGGCCACTGGCGCAGCCGGGAGACGGGCTTTGCGGCGGCAGGCGCGGCAGCTTCTTCCGGTTCTTCCTTGGCAAGACTCATGTATTTCGAGCCGGGACAGCCAGAGCCCGGATGGTGCGGCATGCTGCGCACGGCCTCCACGATGGCCTTCTTTCGCTGGCTCTCCTTCACCGCGGCCTCGTCATAGGCGGGCGCCTCCCGCTCCTCAAAGCTGATGGCCCCGGTGGGGCAGTTCGGCAGGCAGTCGCCGAAGCCGTCGCAGAAATTCTCCCGCATGAGCTTCGCCTTGCCGTCAACAATGTCGATGGCCCCCTCGTGGCAGGCCTCGGCGCACAGGCCGCAGCCGTTGCACTTCTCCTCGTCAATGTGGATGATTTTTCGGATCATGGTCAATCCCTCCTGTCTTGTTCTGGCCCTATTATACGGATCATTTCTCAAAAAATCTGTATCTGCAGATACACAATTCCGATTTTTTGTTGTATAATAGCAGCAGACCACCAAAGAGGAGTGATTCCGTGGATTACGCTGCACTTGAAAAAAGCGTTCTGTTTTCCGGTATCCCGGCAAAGGAGCTGCGGGAAGCGCTGGAAGCAGTGCCTCATCATATCCGGAGCTATGACAGGGCGGAGATTGTGTTTCATCAGATGGAGGACGCCAACCGGATCGGCATTCTGCTGGAGGGCAGCGTCCAGGCGCAGAAGCCCTTCCCTAACGGGAGCCAGGTCAATGTTTCGGTCCGCAGGCCCGGGGAGATCATCGGCGCCGCCGCCGCGTTTTCCAGGGGGCAGAAATACCCCTGTGACATCGCAGCACTGGAGCCCACCACGATTCTCATGTTCCGAAAAGAAGACGTCCTTCTGCTGCTGCAAAAGGACATCCGCATCATGAATCATTTTATGTCGGAGCTTGCCACCGTGGCCTATATGCTGCAGCAGCGCCTGGAGCTGCTTTCCTACAGCGGTATCGCCCAGAAGGCTGCCTGTTATCTGTTGATGCAAGCCCGGCAGTCCGGGAAGCCGGTCGTCAGGGTCCCGGGGTCGGTAACCAATTGGGCAATGGTCATGAACGTCTCGCGCTCTTCTCTGCACCGGGAGTTGAAAAAGCTGGAGGCAGACGGAATCCTTTCCTACACCCCGCCAACCATTGAGATCCACGATTCTGTCGCGTTGCAAAAGGTGCTGAGCAAATAGCTTTGCTGTATTGCAAGACCGTTTCCTTGCCTCGCGGTGCGGCATGTGGATATGTGTTATGTAAACTACAGGGCTCGCCGAGCAAGTGCTGGAGTCTTCGCCCCCCAGGTGATATGCTGCCCGGCTCGTGGGTGATACGGTCTTCGCCTCGGGGTGATACTGTTCCCATCACATGGCTGCGGGAAAAGATTCTCCGGGAACTGCCAAAGCTGGTAAAGAGCGTAGGGATTCGGTGGCATGTTGGGACAACGGTGGAGATACACCGGCTCAAGAAGCTGCGGAAGAAGCTGTACGAAAAAGCCGCGGCAGAGGGGCTTGCGTTCGTTCAAGGGAAAGGGCAACGGAAAGCTCCGCTGCAGAAATCAATGGAGGAAAAGATAAACTCCGAGCTGGGAAAGCTGCTGCGGGTGAATCGCAGCGTCCAGGCAGAAGGCGTGTTTGCCATGGTGAAGGAGGATATGAACTTCCGCCGGTTCCTGCTGCGAGGCATGGTCAAGATTCAGGTGGAGTGGACGCTTTTAAGCCTGGCGTACAACCTCCTGAAGCTGCATCATAAAGCGAAAACTGACCGGTTGGGAACGGGGTTGATAATGCCAAAGCAATTCCCGGCTGGGTTGTAGCAAAAAGTTATCCACAGGAGGCGCTGCAATAACAGAATAAGCACTTCACCACATAGGAAAAGCACCAAACAAGAGAGCATTTTTGCCACTCTCAGTTTTTGGCGCTCTTTTTTTGCCCCTTGTCAGCCAACTCTCCGCACCCAATCGCACAAAAAGAGGCGTTGCCTCAATCCAGCTTGTTATCGCTGTTTTGAGACAACGCCTTTTCTCGCTTATCCCAAGCTTGCTTCCGTAAGCGGATGATCCCAGAAGATCCTGCTCTCTGCCTTAGCGGCAAGCTCGTCGCAGCTCCGCTCGAACAATTCCGTCAGTTGGAGGAGGACTTCGGCATGTAGGGCGTCAGCGCATCGGCCAGGCTCTTGACATTCCGTGTCTGGATCAGCACCCTGCCCGAGCCGCTGAACTCATTGACCAAGCCCTCGCCGGACTTGAAGCCGAAGGTGCCGGACGCGATGCGGATCTGGTAATCCAGGGTGGAATCCCAGGCGACCACGTGGCCGTTGTCGATGACCAGGGAACGGCCGGGCCGCACCTCAAGCTCCATCATGTCGCCGAAGGCATTGACGAAGAGGCTGCCGCTGCCGGAGGTTTCCATCACAAACAGACCGCCGGTGCCGCCGAAGAGAACCTTCCCGACGCCCTTCTGCGCGATCATATGGTACTGTACGCCGGAATCGCAGGCAAGAAACGCGCCGGTGTTCAACCGGTACTGCTTCGGGCCGACCTCGAGGTGCCGGATGCAGCCAGTGACCGCAGGCGCGATGCCGATCAGACCCTCGTTGGAGGTTCCGGTCGCCTCGCTGATAAACATGCTCTCTCCGGAGGAGATGGAGCGCCCGAGGGCCTTGAACATTCCGCCGAGGCCGCCGGAATTGGCGTTCAGCTTTCCTTCCAGGCTCACGTCCTGCATATAAACCATTGCGCCGCGCTCCAGGCGGATCGTCTCGTTTTGCGCCAGCGCTACCTCAAGCAGCGGATTGTCGCTGTCGCCCAGAATCTGATATCTCATGAAATTGCCTTCCTTTCTGAAATCGTTTTGGTTGCTCTTCTAACCGATCCCATTGACTTTGAATCGGCTTTGCGGATGGACGCAGCCGGGCAGAACCTCAGGGCCTTGGGGCAGCGAACCTGGTCTCTGCCGCCCTGTTATCCCTCCGCCGCCTGATTTATTATACCTTAGATTTCACTATACTTCAATAGTTTTCCTCTTGCAATTCAAATGATTTTTTCTTTTCTGATCATCACCTCCGAGTTGTTTTTTTCTGCTTTTTGTGGTAATCTTGTAATTGTCAACCGGTTGTGGCTTACGATTCTCTCACACAGGTTGGTTCCGTTTACGTTCCGTGTTAATCATATATGGGAGGGAGGCTTCACCATGGACCCATTCGCTATCGCCATTCTTGTTTTTATAGCCGCTGCCGCGATCTATGTTTTCTACAAAATATGGTATACGAAAAGAAACGGCATAGAAACAGAGGCAATAATCACCCGGATTGAAGAAGAATCAAACGTTGACGCAAACATTACATATCACTACTTTGTCCAGTACGCAAAAAATGGGAAGACGGTTGAAGCCACGCTGTCAAACCCCGGATTCGGGAAGGGACTCGTGGTTGGAGCGCGGATCACAATCAAGTATCTCGAAGAGAAGCCGAATGTTGCCGTTTGGGTGAAAGAGAGCGTTCGTTAGCACTGGCCGAATATGAAGCACGCGCCAATCTGATCTGGACAACCCGGTTCCCACGGTCTTTGAGACCTACGAGTTCTCCGACCAGGAGGCCAGCGGGAAATACGTCTGTTCCATCTGCGGCTACGTCTATGACCCGGCCGAGCATGAGGGCGTGGCCTTCGGGGACCTGCCCGAGGACTGGCGCTGCCCCCGCTGCAAGCAGCCCAAGGAAAAATTCAACCGGGCCTGAGCGGCCCGGCAGGAGGCGTATATGGGAAAGAAAAACATTGCTGTCAACGCCGGCCCGAGGATGGGATGGAATACGGAAACCCTGCTCTCCGAGGCCGCAAAGGGCGCGGAAGCGGCAGGCGCAGAGCTGGAACGCTTTGACCTGTTTCGCCTGGAGCGCTATACCGGCTGCATTTCCTGCTTCGGCTGCAAAAAGGAGCGGTTCAAGGGGCATTGCATCTGCCGGGACGGGCTCACGCCGGTGCTGGACGCAATCCGGGCCTCGGAGGGGCTGATCATCGGCTCGCCCAATTATCTCGGGGAGCTGACCGCCTCCTTCCGGGCTCTCTACGAGCGGCTGATCTTCCAGAATCTGACCTACAATCTGGAAACCCCCTGCTGTAACGAGCATCCGGTCCCCGTGCTGCTGATCATGACCAGCAATGCCCCGGATACGGCATACCAGGGCCTGCTGCAGAACTACCAGCAGACCCTCAGCCGCTTCGTCGGACCGACGAAGCTCCTTGTCAGCGGCAACACCCTGCAGCTAAAGGATTACGCCAAAACCGACTGGCCCTGGACGCTGTTCGACCCGGCAGCCAAGCAGCAGCGGCACGATACGGTCTTCCCGGAGGAACGGAAGAAAGCCTTCCGGCTGGGAATGGCTTTGGCCGAATGAGCCGCTGCCCGACGGCGGCATACAAACGGTATCTTTTTTGCTCCACCCTTCCAGAGAACAGTCGCTGCTGTGTGGCCGCGGCTGTTCTTTTTTCGCACTGTCGAACGTTGATCTGCTTTCGGGGTCTTTATACTGAACTCCCTCCGCGCAATTTGTCGCTTCCTTTGACGCTGTCCTTTTATACTGAAATCCCCGCCTGCCACGGACCCTTGCTTTAAGGAGGAAGCCATGAAACAGTATCTGACCATTGACATCGGCGGCAGCTCCATCAAGCACGCCCTCATCGACGAGGCCCTGAATCTGAGCCATTCCGGGACCCTGCCCGCGCCCCACAGCCTGGAGGAATTTCAGGACAGCATTTGCGGTCTGTATGAGAACAGCCCGGCTCCGGTGGAGGGCATCGCCATGTCCCTGGCGGCCACCATCAACCCCCAGAGCGGCTATATCCTGCTGGCGGGGCCTTGTGTAATTTGTGGCAGAGGCGGACGGGCAGTTGCTTCCGGAGACAAAAAAAATTGAAAATTGGCAATGTTGCGCATTGAAATTCGCGGCCTTTTCTGCTATAATACCGGCGCTTGGGGGCAGTCCCCGGGCCGACAGTTCATTTGTACCTTCCTGTCGTGAAACAAAACCGGGACTACTTCCAATGGAATTCTGTGCCATTGAGATGCAGCTCTGCGGTTTGCAGAGCTTTTTTTGTGGAGATTTTTATGAAAGCACTTGTATTATTCAGCGGCGGGCTGGACAGCTCCGTCTGCCTGGGCCTTGCGGTAAAGGAATATGGCGCCGACGAGGTTTTGGCCCTTTCTGTTTTCTACGGACAGAAGCACCGAAAGGAGATGGAGGCCTCCGAACAAGTTGCCGCCTTCTACGGCGTGAAGCGGATCACCCTGGATCTGGGAGAGATTTTCCGGGGCAGCAACTGCACGCTGCTGGAGGGCGCGGCGGAGGAGATTCCCCATGAGGATTATTCCGCCCAGCTTGCCAAGACAGGCGGCGGGCCGGTAAACACCTATGTTCCCTTCCGAAACGGGCTGTTTCTGTCCTCCGCCGCTTCCGTTGCTCTGAGTCACGGCTGTCAGGTCATCTATTACGGCGCTCACGCCGACGACGCGGCGGGAAGCGCCTATCCGGATACCAGCCAGGCCTTCCACAACGCCATTACCCAGGCGATTTACCTTGGCAGCGGAAACGCGCTGCGGATCGTCGCCCCCTTTATCGACCAACCGAAATCCAAAGTTGTGGCGGTGGGGGCGGAAATCGGGGTTCCCTTCGAGCTGACCTGGAGCTGCTATGAGGGTCGGGAGAAGGCCTGCGGCCTCTGCGGCACCTGCCGGGACCGGATCAAGGCCTTCCGGGAGAACGGGCTGGAAGATCCAATCCAATATGAAACCACAGAGGAATCAAAACGATGCCAAATGAACTGATTTTCATCCTCACCGTCCTGATCTACCTGGGCAGCGTCCTGGGCCTGTACAAGCTCTTCGGAAAAAACGGCCTCTACGCCTTCGCCATCTTCGGTACCCTGCTGGGCAACATCGCGGTCTGCAAGAACGTGGATATTTTCGGCGCTGCCACCACCGCAGGGAACGTGCTTTACGCCGCCACCTTCCTGGTGACGGACATTCTCTCGGAGAAGTACGGCAAGAAGGAGGCCTCCAAGGCGGTGGCCTACAGCTTCACCATCATGCTGCTTTGGATGCTGGGGACCCAGTTGATCCTCTGGTTCACTCCCAACGCCAACGACTACATCAACGAGAGTCTGAAGGTGGTCTTCGGCCTGGTGCCGAGAATCACCATCGCCAGCCTGATCGGCTTCCTCTGCAGTCAGAATTTAGACGTCTTCCTCTACCATTTTATCTGGAGTAAAACCGGCGGCAGCAAGGCGAAGCTCTGGCTGCGGAACAACGGCAGCACCCTCACCAGCCAACTGATTGATACGGTGCTTTTCACCTTCATTGCCTTCTGGGGCGTATATCCCACCCAGGTATTTTGGAGCATCCTGATTACCACCTATTTGTTTAAGGCCCTTGTAGCCCTGCTGGACACCCCCTTTATGTACTGGGCCAGAAGAATCCATCCCTTGAATGAAAAGGAGACGCAAGCATGAGAGAAAAAGAAACGCTGACCAAGCTGGGCAGTGAGCGGACCGAATACAAAACGGAGTACGATCCCGCCCTGCTGGAATCCTTTGAAAACCGGCACCCGGACAACGACTACTTTGTGAAATTCAACTGTCCGGAGTTCACCAGCCTCTGTCCCATTACGGGGCAGCCGGACTACGCCAACATCATCATTAGCTACGTGCCGGACGGCAGACTGGTGGAGAGCAAGTCCCTGAAGCTGTATCTGTTTTCCTATCGGAATCACGGGGACTTTCATGAGGACGTGGTCAATACCATCATGAAGGATCTGGTGCGCCTGCTGGACCCGAAGTACATCGAGGTTTGGGGCAAGTTCCTGCCCAGAGGCGGCATTTCCATTGACCCCTACTGCAATCACGGCAAGCCCGGCACCCGCTGGGAGCAGGTGGCCTGGGATCGCATGCGGCATCATGACATGTCCCCGGAAAAAGTGGACAACCGATAAGCAAAGCGCTCACCCGGATTGCCTTCGGGTGAGCGTGTTTGTTGATTCGGACCTGAATCCGCGCTTGTTTTCACAGCTTTTTCATGGTATAATCTCGAAAGGTCCTATTTTCGAGCAGGCGAGGGCGCCTGGGGAGCAGGGCGGTCTGACCCTTGGCCTGGGCGTTGATGAAACCGAAGGCAAAACCCCGGCAAACGCCGGGAGTATGGAAAGGATGACGCGAAATGCCGCCGAAGGTATATCCCAAATTTCCCACCCGCCAGGAGCGGATAGATCTCATCCGGAAGTTGGAGGAGGAGCAGGCAAATGGGACTGCTCTCACCAGCTTGCAGCATTTCACAGGCTATCTCGAGCAGCTCCGGCAGCTCAACAGCCTGATGGACCAAGCCTCCGAAATTGATCCCGAGTTCGGTCTGCCCCCGGAGCTGGACGAGGCGGGGAAGGCCTCTCTGCTGGAGGCGATGCGCCAGACTGCCGTGGCAGGAGAGCGCTTCCTGGCGGATGCGCAGCGCCAGAACGCCAACCTGAACGCCGGGACGCCCCGGCTGGTGGGCCAGCTCCAGGGGATGCTTGCCCAGGACTTCGACACCCTGCGGC
>CAMOSU010000089.1 GCA_946625125.1 uncultured Clostridia bacterium | reverse complement strand
GTCGGCGATCCCGATACTGTTCAATCAGTTCATAGATTTTTGGAAGCTGATCCTTCATCTTATCGTTCACTTCCGGCGGCGGCTTCGGCTTTTTGATGGTTTACCGCGGAGAAGGGGCAGCGTCTGCCGATACATTGGTTGTTCCTTGGCGCATGGCGGCAGAGCAGCTCTTGCGTCTCCATTGCAACGCCGAAATGCTCCTTCACAAAGTCAATGGCTGCCAGAATGGAGAGGAACGAATCTCGTTTGCAGCAGCGGGGACCGCCTACCTCCCCGATGGCATCCAAAGATTTGGCCGTCATCTTGTGAGACAGAGCGAAGGGTTCCACCGTCAGCGGGGTGGATTTGGAGATGATGGAAACAAACATTCCCGTGCTGATTCCGGCTCCACAGGCGCCCCAGAATCCACAGGCTCCTCCCGGCACGCTCTTCCCCCGATTCATCATCTCGGCCAGCGCAGCCCGGAGATCAATATCTCCGCCCGCGTTTTTGTAGGCAGTCAACAGGGCGGCCCCCACCATCACATGATGCTCCGGCCCATGCATATGGCAAAAGGGCAGGTCCATCATTTTCTCAATTATTTCTATGGGGTTTTTAGAAGTCTCCGCCATGCAAAGCGCAATGATGGCATCCAGCCCCCTCGTATGGCAGTCGTTGCATATGTAATGGCCCCGAACGCAGCGGGTCTTGCTGAGTTCCTTTTTGTGGCAGATCTCGCATTCCATCAGAACGTCTGTTTCCAGATATTCCAGCGGTGCTTTACAGATCATACATTCTTCATTCATTGGGAATCCCTCCAGGTTGTTTGAATCCGCGAAATGCGGGCAGATTGATCGATGGGAACAATGATAGAACAACAGCCGCCCCGTACCGCTTGTGTTCCACCAGGGGGACACTTGTTTTTTGCGATGTGGAACACGATTTTTCAAGGCCTGGCAAGGGATTGCAGGCTCCTGTTCCACATGGGACAGCTTTTGCGCAGGAGAGAGCGCTTCCGCAAGCTGCATCTCTTCATTTTAGGATCCGAAGCCTGGGATTACCGAGCCTTCCCTGTTTGCTGCTCCAGCCAGCTCCGAATGAGATTCTTCATCTGCTCGGTTGCCTGGTCAAAGTGGTGGGTCTCGCCCGGAATCAGCTCCAGCCTGCAGTTTTTGTAGCGCTCCGCAGCCGCCGCGACGTCTCGGAGCGGAACCACGTCGTCCGCTTCCCCGTGGAGCAGCAGCACCGGGCCGGGGAAGGCGTCAATGGCCTCCTCCACGTGTATCGCCTGGGCGCAGCGGATATACCCGGCCTCCAGCGTCAGGCCCTTGATGGTGGGAAACGCCTCCGGAATCCGGTCCGGGTCAAAGCGGACCCCCAGCATGCTTCCTTCCCGGGCGCAGCGGGGGATCATAAAGGCGGGAGCCCGGAGGATCAGTCCCTTGACGCGCTCCGGTTCCTTTCCGGCCGCCAGCGCCGCCGTCAGGCCGCCCTGGGAATGGCCGGAAAGCCAGATTTCCGTCACGAAATCCAGCCCTTCCGTATATTCAATCATCGCCAGGGTGTTGGAGACCCATTTGTCCAGCGTGTGCTTGCGGAACTCCCCGCCGCTCTCGCCGTGGCCGTACAGATCAAAGCGCAGGGTCGCAAATCCCGCCTCCCGCATCGCTTCGCAGGCCGCAATCGTGTGAGTCCGGTCCTTCGAGCTGGTAAACCCGTGCAACACAATCACCAGCGGCACGCGCACCTCCGCAGCCCGCTCCAGTATCCCCACCAGCCGGACGCCATAATCCAGCACTGTGATTTTCTCAGTCATCTGCTTCACGTCGTTCCTTCCGCAACTTTCTTCTCTATGGGTTTACTACCATCTTGGATTACACTACTCTCAAACGGCGGTAACATCCGGCATACCAGCTCTCACGTTTTACTACCATTTTGGATTACACTACTCTCAAACAGGGATTGCTGTGTTGAGCGTGAATGACATGTTTTACTACTCTCAAACGGCTGCTCATGATGGCAAAGGACGGAGGCTGTTTTACTACCATCTTGGATTACACTACTCTCAAACGGGTCAGCAAGGACACGGATCTTTCTCCCGGTTTTACTACCATCTTGGATTACACTACTCTCAAACAAGTTTTTCCCTCAAAAAGGATTCAGAATTGTTTTACTACCATCTTGGATTACACTACTCTCAAACGCCAACCGGAGCGGCTTCCGTTTGAGTACGGTTTTACTACCATCTTGGATTACACTACTCTCAAACTGATGGACTGGGCCACCGCCTACGACCAGGGTTTTACTACCATCTTGGATTACACTACTCTCAAACACAAAAAGCAAATCGGTGAGCGCAGCGTGCGTTTTACTACCATCTTGGATTACACTACTCTCAAACTAGCTTCTGTAGTGGTCTTACCAGAACCTTGTTTTACTACCATCTTGGATTACACTACTCTCAAACCGGCGAGAAGAGGGGCAAATCTGGTGAAAGGTTTTACTACCATCTTGGATTACACTACTCTCAAACAGGAAAATCAAGGGTTTCTGGGTGTAACCAGTTTTACTACCATCTTGGATTACACTACTCTCAAACCCTTGTCGGTCATACAGTTTCCTCCCTTATGTTTTACTACCATCTTGGATTACACTACTCTCAAACCTCAAATCTGCCCCAACAGGGGGCTGTTTCGAGTATTTCGCTCCTACAAAAGCGCCGGTAATCCAAGATGGGGGAGTAAAACCGATGAACATATTTTTATTCCATGACTTTCTCCCTATTCTACAACACGCAAAGGTCCCGGTCAATGACAATCATGGCTTCGCCGAGGGCTCGGGACGGTTGGGCGGCCTCAAGAAGCAAGAGGCAGAGCTTTCGGTAGATCGCCTCCTTGCAGAACAATTCAAATTCTTCCTCTGAAAGGCAGGCATGCAGCCCATAGCAGACAATCAGCCTTTTCCCCAGCAGGCCCCGGGCAAGCAGGCAGTATTCCATGATTTGTTCCGGCAGGGTTGCGCCTTCCTCATCCGGGTGGATTGCCATCAGCTTCAGCAGGTCCTCGAAGCTGTCAAGCTCATTCCAGGTGACGTTGTATTCCATTCCCATGCAGATTTTAGACGCCAGGGCATTCATCTGCGTTAGCAGGCTAAACAGCTCCTCCCCATAAGGCTCCGCTGCCTCGGCCGCAGACTGGGTCAACCGACTTAGCAGCTTCTTTGCGGAAAATGGCAGGGAGAAGGGATCTGTGACAAGCTCCACCGCCTTTGGAAATTCCAGAATCTGCTGTTTTTCCGAGAGAACCAAATCCCCGTCCTGGCCTGCGGTTTGGCTGCGAAGCAATTCCAGCAATTGACGCAGAAGCGGCTTGTTCTCAAGCACAAGGGTCCAGACGCCTCCATCTGCCCACTCCAGGGGTTCACTCAAAACGGGCCAGGCAAGTTTCATAGCTCCACATACCTTTCAGCGGTATTCACAATATCCCCCTGACGGCTTCCGACAATCATTTCCATCCGGGCGAATTGCTTCTCTGTGATTGTCAAAACCTCTACAATCCCGGCGGGAGGCTTGTTTTTTCTGAGCGCTTCCACCTGTGCCTCCACCGCCGTCTGGTTCGGCGCAAGCTTGCAATAGACAGCCTCCTGCAGCATCATATAGCCGCTTTTCACCAGATATTTCCGAAACTGCCCATAGGCGCGGCGCTCTGCGGCTGTCTGCACAGGAAGGTCAAAGAAAACCAGAATCCTCATAAATCTATAGCTCATAGTCAAATTGCGGAAAGGTCAGTCTATCCAGGTCCTCGTTGTCCAAGGCAGACAGCGTACTGCGGGCAAAGATCCGGATGGCGTTCACGGTGTACTGGCTTCGTCCGTCCATCTGAATCTGCTCATTCAGGACCTGAACCAGCTCCCGCTTTTGCTCCCGCCCAAACCCGGAAAGCTCCATGTCCCGCACCGCCCGGTCTACCAGCGGACGGAAAGGCTCCATGAGGTCGCAGGCGAGGTTGAAGGCGTTAAAGCGGTTGTCATGGAAGACCCCAATCTGACTGCAATAGCCGCAGGCGGCGATTTCTCTTGCGACGGCGGACAGCAAAATCGAATAGCCGTAATTCAGAGCGGCGTTGACAGGGCACTCCTGGGTCCGGGTGAAGGCCATGCCAAAAAGGGCGTTGAAGTAGACTTTGGCGGCATGGCCTTCCCGGTTTGTGGAATCCCCGGGCATCACCTGGGGAAGATAGGAAAAAATCAGTTTCCGTTCCGCTTCTCGTTCCTTCGGCAGCACGGAGAGCTGGCCCCGAATCTTTGCGCGAATGATTTCCGCCCACACCAGGTCCTTGATCTCCTTCGACCAGGCGGCCTGGGTCTTGTAGTGCAGGCTGGTGTCGTGACTCCCCTGCAGCGGCAGCAGCATCCCATAGGGAAACCGCTTTTCATCGCAGAACACCACATCAATTTTCCACTTCGCCAGTTCACACAGCAGATAGGCAGTCAGGGAAACCGCAGTGGATTCAATCAACAGAACGGAAATTTCACTCAGATGGACCCGCCGCACACTGTCCTGTGTGCGGACCACCAGATAGTCCATCTTGTAGTCCAGCTTCGCAAGGCTGGAAACTGAAACAATCCGCCAGCTCATCCCGTCAATCCTTCAGCAGATTTGTCTTGTACTCATAAAGTCCGGTGGCGGATTGATGAACCAGATATGCCGAAGTCTGCGTGGAGAGATTTTTGGAGATTGAGATTCTTCCCACCGTACCCTTTCCGCACAGTTGCTTCAAATCCGCGTTCAATGCATTGCTGCAAAAAGCGTTCATAATCTGGAGAAGAACACCGCACTTGCTACTCATTGGCAACTGAATGAACTTGTTCTCTGAATCTTGAATATGCTTCTCCAAACTAGAGAAAAAGCCTGAATATACTCCATCGTCGCATTTTTTGGCAAAGGCTCGGTATAACTGCAACAAGCTTTCTCCTGTAATTCCGGACTTTGATGGCAGACTTACCTCCTTTTTCCGCTCTTTACACTGTGCGTCATAGAGAACAATTTCTTTCACAAGTCGTTCCTGCTCCGGCGTCAAAACAAGCTGATAGGCGTGTTCCATAATTATACGGTCTCCGGTTCGGCTGGAAACAAATAACCGTTTATGATTCAGTTCCAACATGGCATCAATCCGAACCTGTTTTTGAATAATCCTAGGTTGCGTCAGCTTTAAGGTGCCGGCACAGTACTCCAACGGGTTGCTCTCGTATTCCTGAAGCTTGTAGAGGTAAACCGGCTCGATTGTGCGCACTCGTTTTCCCTTCTCCGTATGCTCAACAACACAGAAGTAGGCACCTGTTAATTTGTTATATCCACCGTAGCGGGCGATAGGGCGTCCGCTTCGTTTCTCAAGCTGCCCCTTTCCCGCAGGCATAATCTGGAGATTGTAGAGCTCACCGCCAACTTCAACCGGCATTCTCGTCACAATGGGGTCGTTCCGTCGCAGCATATCCTTGACCGTAATGATGCTTGCCTTCTTATCCCAGGCACCACGGGTATTCAGCTTGCCAAAGAGGGTGTCAACGGCGATGCTGTAGTCCTCGCTCCGAATGTTGGCAAAGAAGCGCTCTGTGAAGCGGCTGTCATACACATTGCCCACTACGATATTGAGATAAGCATCCTTTGCGTGGTGGAGGTCATTGACCTCCCGGCATTTTGTGATTTGGTACTCCCGGCGGAATTCCGAAACGTTCTGGGCCTTGGAATATACCAGCTTGGTGGCAGGCTTCGGATAGCGCTCCTTCAGAACCTCCGCGAGAGCCTTGGTGGATTGCCGCGTCTCCACAAGCTGCCGCTGAACAAAGTCCGACAGTTCCTTCTCCGTCAGCGGCTCAACCCGGGTCAGACGGCTGTAGGTCTTTTCGCTGATCTGCCCCCGTTTCCGCATGGCGGTCCATTCCGGCAGCATTCTGGATCGGATTTCCTCCTTCAAGGGATAGTCGTTGGTCTTCTCCCGGTTGTCCCGGCTGTTCACCAGCACCAGGTTGTCCAAACTGTCGTCCTTGATCTTCGACCTGGGGAAAATGTGGTCCCGGTCGTAAAGCTTTCCGGCCAGCACGTCCTCCAGCTCCATAGGTTTTCCGGTGTACATATCCTTGCCGTTCTGACGATAATACAGGAACAGGCGGTCATTGCGGAGGCTGTCGTCGGTTTCTGCTGCGAGCTTGTCCTCCAGTTCCCGGCTCAGGGCGTGGCCTTGCTCCTTGCAGTTGTGGTAGAGGGCCTGGAGCTGCTCCTTTCTGGAGCTGGTGCGCTGCTTGGGGTTCTTCCCGTTGACGTCTCTGGCTACCTCAATGAAAATCTTGGCCGGAGGTGCTTTGCGGATGCCTACGATTTCATCCACGATTTTCAGAGATTGCCGGATCGCCCGCTCCACCGCGGGAGAAACGTAGAGGGCATCCAGCTTGTCGCTCAGGCTGGTCTTGTTCCCCAGCGTCTCATCCAAATGGGCCTGGGCCAGGTCTCCGAAAGGGTATTCCTGAGACAGGATCTGCATCAGAACCAGATTCTTCTCCCGGAGCATATCCATCACGGTCTTCTGCTTGCCGTCCACCTCCGCCTTTATTCCCGTCAGCAGGTACTCGGAGAGATTGCCCCATTCCGTATACTTCCGCTGGCAGAAATAGCGCAGGTACGCCTCGTCCAAATCCGGCGCAAGGGCTTTCAGTCTCCGGCGCAGGAGCTTTTTGTCCTCGCCAAAGACCAGGATGCTGTGAATCATCTCTTCCGCCAGGCCATAGTCCCCGGTTCGATCAAGCATCCGCGCAAAATCGTGGCGGCTTTTCAGAACAGTCTTGATTTTATCGTCGATGCCGGTGATTTCATCCTTGCTCTGGATGGAATACCCGTTTCTGCGGAGGAAATTGAAAATGTCCCGCTTGGAGACAGTCCGCGCCCGCTCGCTGTGGATGAACAGCTCGTCGATCAGTTGTTCCCGCAGATAAGGGGGCAGAAACTTTCCGTTGACCCGCAGCGGGTTCAGTTCGTTACGGAGCATATACTCGCTGTAGAGCAGCGAATCCTTCGGCATCACCGGCTCTCCGGTGTATTTGCAGCAGCCCACCAGCTTTGCCATAAAAGCTGCTGCGCATTTTTCCAGATCCACAACCTCTTCGAAATTCCAGGGTTCGATCTTTGTCTGCTCTTTTCCGGCAAAACGGACACACCAGTGGTTTGCGTACTTTTTCGGTCCGTTATCCTGCTTCAGCGGGCCAACATAATAAGGAAGCCGGAATTCGAAGGTTTTCAGAATCTTCTCCGCAACGGTATAGCCGTCCGGATCAGCCGCATTCAGGAAAGGAATGTAAGTCGAAGCGTTTTTCAGGATCGCTTTCAGCTCCCGCATTTGAAGCTGGTAAGGGATCAGCCCATTTTCAATCCCGCGCAGCTTCGGGAAAAACGTGCGATCCTTGATCTTCTGCCAGATGTTCGGAATCTGTGCTTCCGCCATTTCACCGGGAAGCTCCTTCTCCAGGAATTTGCAGAAGCTTTCCTGATCACAGCAATAGTCCCCGCTTTGAGATTTGTACTGGGAATAGGCGGGAAAATTGTCCAGCTTGTCCTTTCTCTCGCTGAACAGGCGGTGCTTAAGATTCGGGCAGAAGGCCTTAACGAATTGCTTCAGTTTCTGCAAATCCGCATGGTTCTCCTCGTGCTGCCTGGCTTTCACCTCGGAAATAAAGTGGCATTCTTCTTGACCTTCCCCCAGAATGATACTCAGTCTGGCCGCGTCAAACACATCCTTCATTGCCAAGAGCAGGTCCGTGTTTTCCCTTCCCAGCAAATCGCAGAGCGCGTCCTCATTCTCATTGAGGTCGTCCTTGAGCAGGACGGAAGTCTTTCCATCCTCTCCCGCCAGTTCCTCCAGGTCCGGGAACAGCTTACTGAGCCGGACCTTTGCCCCGGCCAAAAGCTCACAAATCGCTTCCGGGGAGGGCTGGCCTTCCTCCGGCTGAATCTGCCCGGCTGCTTCCTTGATGGCTTTTTTCTTTGCGGAAATCAGGGTGTCAGATTTGATGGCCTCCATCAATTTCTCCGAGTTCGCCGGAATAAACGCCAGGCCATACTTTTCGTCCAGATACCGCACAAGAGCACCCCAAGCCAGCTCCACCGTGGGGATTTCCTCCGCGCTCTCCCCCTGGTTCAAAAAATGTCCGCGGTATTTCATCAGATGGTGAATCGCCAGGAACACCAGCCGGATATCATGGGGCTCCGTGGAGTTTGCCAGCTCTTTACGCAGATGATAGATGGTTGCGTAACGCCTGTGATACTCCTTGTCTGTGTAGGAGGCGTCATTGAACAGGGAAAACCTGCTCCCTGTCTTTTTGTCATCCTGCCACAGATCGCTTTCGTGCAGGCGCTCAAAAAACTGCTTGTCAACTTTGTCGATTTCAGTTGCGAAAAGGGCTTCCAGAATCATCAGCCGCTGCTTTCTCCGTTGGAGCCTGCGGCGCATGGTGCGCTGGGTACGGCGCTCCTTCGCGGTTTCCGCCTCCGGGAACAGCCGGCTGCCCCACATGTGCTTTCCCCGGAACCGAAGAAGATTATAGTCCGTGTCCGTTACAGCCCACCCGACGGAATTGGTGCCGACGTCGAGGCCAACATAGTAGGGCTTGCCCGTCGTAATTGTTCTTTCTGTTTTCATATCAAAAATCCCTTCTTGACAGATTATAATTCCTATGGTATAAAGGTGATGGTCCATTACTACCATCTTGGACTACACTACAAGTTCAAATAAGCTTTGTAGCGAAATCATCGCGTCAGCGAACTCGCGTTGTGCGAGAGCAAAGACTCCGAAAGGGGTCTTTGTTTTTTTATTCACACCGGTTGCTGCTCAAAAGTGCTTGGAACCCCTTACACACTTCCTCCGGACCCCGAATTTTGATTTTTCCGCCAAACTGGAAGACCCAGGCAAAGAATGTGGGGCTGAGGGAGACTTCGGCGGTGAGGAGGAAGTGGGTATCATCGACGGGCTTGGTCTTGGCCTGCTCACCGAAGTGGTC
>CAMOSU010000088.1 GCA_946625125.1 uncultured Clostridia bacterium | reverse complement strand
GTTGTGGCCCAGGGCGGGAACGGTGACGGTCTCGCGGGAGAGCTCCTCGCCGCAGAGGGTGCAGTAAACCGCGTTGTCGTAGGAACCGGCCTCGGTGCAAGTGGGCTCCACGTTGTTCTCTACCACGGGACTGCCGGGAACATGGTCGTGGGCAATGACGGTGGTGTAGTAGGCGGTACCGCTCTGGGTCTCCTTCCAGAGCTGCAGCACGTTGGCGTTGCTGGTGCTGCCGGACCAGAAGTAGCTGCTGCCGGTGCTGAAGCTGAAGTAGGGGTATTGGCCGTTGGCGGCGTTGCGAAGCTGGACAGCGCCGCTGGCGTTGATGGCGGGGGTCCATCTGCAATAGCTGGTGTTGACGGCGGTATAGCCGGACAGATAGGAGGAGGAATCCATACCGACGTAGGTGCCGGTGCTGGCACACTGCACGGTGTAGTAGCTGCCGCTGGCGGCCAGGGTGACGACGTAATCCCCGCTGACGTTGGTCAGCTCGTTATTCGCCATGGTAATGCCCGCCGCCGCAAGGGTGCTGGCGTTGGCATTGTTCTCGATCGCTGCGCCGTTGGAGCTGGGAGTGACGTTCTTGAAGACGTACTTGGTGCTGGTGCTGTTGTTGGTGATGACGTAGTTGCCGGACCAATCGCTGGGGGCGGCGGTCAGAAGCACATAGCTCAGGGCGCCGGTTCCGCCCTCGGTGTAGGTGAACAGGGCCTTGAGGGTAATCTCGGCGGGAGCCTCATAGGCGCCGGTGAGGATGGAGGCGGGACGGGTCTCCACGTTGTCGTAATCCTCCGTGACCCAGCCCAGGAACTCGTAGCCCTCGGGAGCCGTGACGCCGGGCAGGGTGATGCCGGTGCCGGGGACAGAGATCATGTCGGCGGGCTTGTTCACTCCGGCGGGGACGGAGAAGTGGACGGTGTAGCCCGCGGGACCCGTATAGACGGTGTTCACAGTGACGTTGACGATGCCGGCCACCTTGGTGAGCCGGTAGCTGCCGTCGCCGTTGTCCTTGAAGTTCTTATAGTTGGCGGCGGGCTCGGCGGTGATGGACTCCAGCTCGTAACCGTTGGCCAGATTCAGCACGAAGTTTACCTGACCGTTGCCGTTGAGATCCACAACGCCGGAGTCGCTGTTCCGGGCCAGGGCCACGGTGGCGTTTTCCGTGCCGCCGGTGGTGAGATCCTGGGTGGGATAGGCGGTGACGGAAGCACCCGCACCGCAGGTAAAGACCGCCTTGGGGGCCTCAATGCCGCAGTGGATGCAGAAGCCGTTGGCGTCGAACTCATGGTCGCACAGGCCCATCGCCGCGTTGACGGTGACGGTGACGTCCTGGTTGATCTTGGTGACGCGGTAGGCGTTTTCCACCCCCACGTCGGCGGGGTACTTGATGGCGTTGAAGGAGCCGGCGGGGCTGACCTCAATGCTCTCCACGCCGTAGCCCTCCTCCAGCACCACCATAAAGTTCAACTGGCCGGAGCCGGAGATGTCGATGGAGCCGGTGGAGTTTCGGACAAAGACGGTCTGAGCGTTGGGGGTGCCGCCGGTGCTGAGATCCTGAGAGGGGAAGAAGGTGACGCTGACGCCCTGGGAGCAGACGAAGACTGCCTTGAAGGCCTCCTCGCCGCAGCGGGAGCAGATGCCGGTGCTCTCGTTGAAGTCGTGTCCCAGAGCGGAGGGGGAGGCGGTGGTGGTAGTCTCGCCGCAGACGGTGCAGGTGTAGGTGGTGACGCCTGCCTCGGTGCAGGTAGGCTGGGTGGTCACGACCCCGGCGTCCCAGGTATGGCCGTCCACGCAGGGATTGGGACCGCTGGTGGGATCGGTGAAGTTGGTGCGGTACTGACCGCCGCAGATGCCGCAGGTATAGAGATCATAGCCCTCCTGGGTCTCGGTGGGGGCCACGGTGACAAAGCTCCAGCTATGGCCGGTGGGGGCGATTTCCTGGGTCACGGTGTCGCCGCAGACGGAGCAGGTCGCGGTCCGCAGGCCGGGGACGGTGCAGCCGGGAGCCTGGGTCTGGACGTAGGAGCCGTAGCTGTGCTCCGCCCAGAAGCGCTCCGTGGTGGGGGTGGAGGTATCGGAGGTGATGGACCAGTTGGTGCTGGTGGTCATGCTGGGGTCGGAGTAGATGGCGTAGTTGATGTTCTTGACCGCCTTGATGCTGAAAACGGTCTGGCTGCTGGCGTTCTTCACCACTACGGTTCTGCCGGAGGAGATGGTGGAGCCGCTGCTGCCGCCGCCCCAGCCGCCTCCGGAGGAGCCGCCGTACTTTACATAGGGCTGGCTGGTGGAGGTGCTGGGATTCTCGTTCATGGGGTTGGTGCCGCCGCCGAAGACGGTGCCGCCGTTGACGGTCATGGTGCCGTCAGAGTCCAGGGGAGAGTTGTCGCCGCTGGACTGAGCCCAGACGATGGACTTGCCGCCGGTGATGTTCAGCGCGCCGTTGGAGTCCAGTCCGTCGCCGTTGCAGTTGACGTAGACCATGCCTCCCTTGATGTTCAGGGAGTAGTCGCCGGTGTTGCCGCCGCCGCCGCCGGGACCGGGATTCCAGGGGCTGGGATCGGAGCCGCTGCTGCTGCCGCCGGCAGCGTTGATGCCGTCGTCGGAGGCCGCCACACTGTAGCAGCCGGAGTTGATGTTGACGTTCATGGCCTCCAGGCCCTCGTAGGAGGTGGAGACGGTGAGATGCACGGCGCAGTCCTTGCCGTTCACGGCGCCGAAATCCGCCTGGGTCTCGGCGTGAACGCCGTCGTCCCCGGTCTGAATCTCAAATTCGCCGCCGTTGATGACGATGGAGCCGTCGGAGTGGATGGCGTCGTCGGCGGTGTTCAGATGGAAGCTGCCGCCGTTGATGGTCACCACGTTGGTTCCCTCCACGGTATCGTCCTCGGAGGGGTTGCTGCCCTTGAGGCCCTTGCAGCTCATGGTGTCCTTGTTGAAGCTGCTGTCGTTGTAGCCGGAGCCGGTGCGAATGGTGAAATCACCGCCGTTGACGGTGAGATTCTGGGCGGACTGAATGCCGTCGCTGGCGGCCTGGAGATTGAAGCTGCCGCCGTTGATGACGATGTCCGCGGCGCAGCCCGCCGCGGCGTCCACCGCGTCGGGATCGGTGCGGATGCAGTCGCCGGTGGAGGTGGTGACGGAGATGCTGCCGCCGTTGATCACCAGGCTGTTGTCGCTGGAAATGCCGTTCTTGGCGGCGGTGACGTTCAGCGTCAGCTCGTCAATGGTCAGGCTGCCGTACTCGCCCACCTTCAGGGCGTTCTTGGTGGCGCAGATCAGATTCAGGGTGCCCGCGCCGTTGAGGGTCAGATTGGAGTAGGACTTGCCCTTGATGACGGCGGACTCGGCGTATTCCACGTTGGTGCCGTCGCCGCCGTCGGTGGTGGGATCGCCGTAGTCGTCGGCGTTGTTAAAGGCGGCGTCCCGCAGGGTGTTGACGAAGCCCCCCAGGGCGGTGACGGTGGCGGTGGTGGTGGATTCCTTCTTCACCACAATGGGGGCGGTAAAGGAGGAGCTCATGTCCAGTCCGGCCAGCAGGATCACGGCGGGATCGGTGGCGGCCTTCTTCACGCAGATGGAGGAGTCCGCCGCCGTGCCGGTGAAGACATAGGTGCCGCCGGTCTTGGCGATGTTCACCAGGAGCTTGTAGCTGTCGGTATTCTCATAGACCTTGTTGCCGTTGGCGTTGAGGGTCTCCGGGAGGGGATAGCTGACGTCTCCCACCACGTATTCCTCCGCGGCGGCGTTGACGCCTGTGACCTGATAGTTGAGGTCGCTGCCCTCGATGACGGTGAGCTTGCTGCCCTCGAAAACGAAGGTGGTGTAGCCCACGGGGATGTCGTAGATCTCGTAGCCGGAGGCGGTCTGAACCGTCAGCCGGGCGACACCCACGGCGCCGGCCTTGGCGATGACCCGGACCTCATTGCCCCGGATCTCCACAATGGCCAGATCGTTGTTGTCCACCTCCGCGGAGAGGGGCGCGGCGGCATAGCTGATCCGGGCGCCGGTGTTGCCGGTGAGGGTCACTGTGCCGGTCCCGGCGTCCGCTGCCATCACGGCGGGCATCAGGCCCGTCACCAGGCACAGACAGAGGACCAGAGCCAATAGTTTCCGAATGTGTTTCATAGAAGTGCTCCTTCCTTTGATAATTTGGCATCTTATATCTTAGCACGGCGAACCTTAATTGAGATTTAGAAAGAGCCGGGAGAATGTGTGAATTTTGAGAAAATCCCTTGACAAGCAGGACGGTGTTCTGTAAAATAACAAGTGTTATTTTACTGGATGGGAGGGACTGAAGCTGACAGCGCCCAGAAAGATCACAAAGGAAGCCCTGCTCTCCGCCGCCCTGGAGCTGGTTCGAAGCGGGGGGCCGGAGGCCCTGAACGCCCGGTCTCTGGCCGGGGTGCTGGGCTGCTCCACCCAGCCCATTTTCAAGCACTATCCCTCCATGGAGGCTCTGCGCCGGGAGCTTTTGCAGGAGATCTGGGGGGAATACCACCGCTTTATGGAGGCCAGCGCCGCCGCCTCGGGGGAGTCGCCCTACAAGGCCCTGGGGCTGGGCTACATCGACTTCGCCCGGCAGGAGCCCCGGCTGTTCCGACTGCTGTTTATGCGGCGGCGGGAGGCGGGGGCAGAGGGACCGGAAACGGCGGATTGGCCGGTTCACACCGCCCGGGCCGGGGCGAGTACGGGACTTTCCGGGCCGGAGGCGGAGCTGTTTCACCTGGAGATGTGGGCCTTTGTTCACGGCATCGCCGTGATGTTTGCCACAGGCTATCTGGACCTGGACCGGGCTGTGGTGAGCCGGATATTGACAGACGCCTTTTTGGGCGTCAAGGCAAGATGGGAGGAAAAAGCGAATGAATGCCATTGAAACCCATGGATTAACCAAGCGCTACGGAGCCCTGACCGCCGTGGACGGACTGGAGCTGACGGTCCGGCGCGGAGAGCTATTTGCCCTGCTGGGGGTGAACGGCGCGGGCAAAACCACCACCATTAAAATGCTCTCCTGCCTGACCCGGCCCAGCGCCGGGGAGGCCCTGCTGCTGGGCAAAAGCGTCGTCCGGGAGCCGGAGGATGTGAAACGGCTGATTGCCGTCTCCCCCCAGGAGACGGCGGTGGCCCCGAAGCTGACGGTCCGGGAGAATCTGGAGCTGATGGCCGGCATCCACGGGGCAGGCCGGAGCGCCGCCCGGGAAAAGGCCCGGGAGCTGGCGGCCCGCTTTAGCCTGGAGGAGCAGATGGACCGTCAGGCCGGAAAGCTCTCCGGGGGCTGGCAGCGGCGGCTCAGCATCGCCATGGCCCTGATTCTGGAGCCGAAGATTCTCTTTCTGGACGAGCCCACCCTGGGCCTGGACGTCCTGGCCCGGGCGGAGCTCTGGGAGCAGATTCGCGCCCTGAAGGGGGAAATCACCGTGATACTTACCACGCATTACATGGAGGAGGCGGAGGCGCTGTCGGACCGGATCGGCGTCATGGGCAGAGGCCGCCTGCTTCGGGTGGGGAGCGCGGCGGAGCTGGAGGCGGAAACCGGCGCCGACAGTCTGGAGGCCGCCTTCATCGCCCTGGCAAAGGAGGGAAAGGTATGAGACAGACAGCACTGCTTTCCAGACGCACCGCAAAGGAGATTTTGCGGGATCCCCTGACCCTTTTCTTCGGCCTGGGCTTTCCCCTGATTCTGCTGGCTCTGCTGACGGCCATTCAGGCCAACATCCCGGAGAAGCTCTTTGTTCTGGACCAGCTTGCCCCGGGAATCTCCGTGTTCGGCCTGTCCTTTCTGAGCCTGTTTTCCGCGCTGCTGCTGTCCAAGGACCGGGGCTCAGCCCTGCTGCTGCGGCTCTATACCACCCCCCTGCGGCCCGTCCATTACATTCTCAGCTATATGCTGCCTCTGCTGCCCATGGCGCTGCTGCAATCCCTGGTGTGCTACGGCTTCGCGCTGATCCTGGGCCTGCCCTGGTCCTGGAATCTGCTGCTTTGCCTGGCGGTGACCATTCCAGTTTCCTGGATCTTCATCGCCCTGGGACTGCTCTTCGGCAGCCTGCTGAACGAGAAGCAGGTGGGAGGCGTCTGCGGCGCTCTGCTCACCAACCTCACCGGCTGGCTCTCGGGGATCTGGTTCGACGTGAACCTGGTGGGGGGTGCCTTTCTCACGGCGGCAAAGCTGCTGCCCTTCTACCACGGGGTGGCCCTGGCCCGGGCG
Source organism: uncultured Clostridia bacterium (assembly GCA_946625125.1). Classification (GTDB taxonomy): domain Bacteria; phylum Bacillota; class Clostridia; order Oscillospirales; family Oscillospiraceae; genus JAFRPC01. Next base: position 3,024 of record CAMOSU010000088.1, on the reverse strand, counting down.
GCCTACGCCGGAACCCTGACGGAGCATCTGGACCATCTCTGGGTGGTTCTGGCCTGGGGCGCGGCCCTCACCGCCGCCGCCATGTGGGCCTTCCTGCGCCAGATGCGGAAAAACTGACGGCGCCTTCCGTCATGCGGCATGAATACACAGACTGATTTGTGAAACGGAGGTTGAAGCAATGAAAGCGGTTCTTATGGAAGACCTGGGCATTCCGGCCTGGGAGCTGGAGGCCCTGGAGCTCCCCTTTGCGGAGCGGGGCGTGGAATTTGTGTCCTATCCCCGCAGCGGGGACGTGGAGACCATGATCGCCCAGGCCCGGGACGCGGAGGTCATGATTCTGGCCAATATGCCCATGCCCGGGGCGGTGCTTCGGGCCTGTCCCAAACTGAAATTCCTGGACGTGGCCTTTACCGGGGTGGACCATGTGGATCTGGCCGCCGCCCGGGAGCGGGGCATATGCGTCAGCAACGCCTCAGGCTATTCCACCGAGGCGGTGGCGGAGCTGGTGCTGGGCAGCGTGCTGTCCATGGCCCGGAATCTCCGGGCGGTGGAGGATCGCTGTCGGGCCGGCGGCACCAAGGCCGGTCTGGTGGGCTGGGAGCTGAAGGGGAAAAGCGTGGGCATCGTGGGCCTGGGGAAGATCGGGACCCGCAGCGCGGAGCTCTTTCACGCCTTCGGCTGCCGCGTGCTCGCCAGCAGCCGGACAGTTCACAGCGACGCGCCGGATTACGTGGAGCAGACGGAGCTGGAGACGCTGCTGCGCCGGGCTGATATCGTGGTCCTCCACTGTCCCCTGAACGACAGCACCCGGGGTCTCATCAACGCCGAAAGACTGGCCCTGATGAAGCCAGGGGCCATCCTGGTAAACGCCGCCCGGGGACCGGTGGTGGAGGAGGCCGCTCTGGCCGCCGCCCTGGAGGAGGGGAGCCTTGCCGGAGCCTGCCTAGACGTATTTGACAGGGAACCGCCCCTGGACCCCGCCGCCCCCATTTTGGCAGCCCCCAACACCCTGCTGACCCCCCATGTGGCCTTCGCCACCCGGGAGTCCATGTCCCTCCGGGCGCGAATCGTGTTCGACAATCTCCAGGCCTGGCTGAAGGGAAGACCGCAGAACGTGGTCCTGTAGGAAACAAAACGGAAACAACGCTCCCATGGGATTCGTCGAAATCCGATGGGAGCGTTGTTTTTGACGTTCTTGTCGGGAAAAAGAGATGCTGTTGCAGCAAGGTGGTTCATGGATTGTTGAGCTTTCCTTTTTGGACGAAGAAGAAATCAGCCGACCAGGGCCCGGCTTGCGGTGATTCTTGCGTCGAGTTTCAGGAGATGCCACGGAATCGAAGCGTAGGAAAGCTGAAATGAACAGATGAGCATTTCGGCTCCGGGACCGTCAAAACGCGGCCTCGGGGCTGCTTTTTTTGCGAAAATGCTGTCAACCTGGAATATTGCACGAAAAAAGCGGTGGAAAAGTATGTGGAAATTGGGGAAAAGTGCGGTTTCTGAATTTCGTGGATATTCTGTCTTGCGCTTTCAGGGAAAACGTGCTATTATGTAGCAAGCTAAATGTAGCATGCGAAAGAAATGACGAAAAGGAGGAATCCCATGCAGCTTGAAAACGCCGTGGGTCCCCGGCTGAAACGGATCAGCAACGCCCTGGACCGGAAGCGGACCCTGGACATGGAGGACATGGAGCTGACCTCCTCCCAGGGCTTCGTCCTGGGCTATCTGACCCGGCACAGCGCGGAGCCCGTCACCCCCGGGGACCTGGGACGGCACTTTGACCTGTCCCACCCCACCGTCACCGGGATTTTGCAGCGGCTGGAGGCCAAGGGCTTCATTCGCTACGCTGAGGACAGCGGAGACCGCCGCAAAAAGCGCATCTGCGTCACCGAGAAGGCGCTGGAGGTTCACCAGCAGGTGCTCCAGCGCTTCCAGGAGACGGAGGCCCTCATCACCCAGGGCATGACAGAGGCCGAGACGCGGCAGCTTTTGCTTCTGCTGGACCGGGTGATTGAAAACATCGGGCGGGTGGAGGGCCTGGACCCCTGCCGCCGCCCAAAGGAGGAATCCAAATGATCAAAAAGCTGCTTTCCTGCATCCGGGAAAACAAAAAGCACACCCTGCTCACGCCCCTGTTTATGGTGGGAGAGGTGGGGCTGGAATGCACTCTGCCCCTGATCACCGGCATGCTGATCAACGCCATCAAGGCCGGGACGGATATGGGGCTGATTCTGCGCTACGGCCTGCTGCTGATCCTCATGGCCACCGGCTCCATGTGCTGCGGCATACTCTCCGGCTGGTTCGCCGCCTCCGCGGGGGCGGGCTTTGCCAAAAACCTGCGCCACGATCTTTTTGCCAAGGTGCAGAGCTTTTCCTTTGCCAACATCGACAAATTTTCCACCTCCTCTCTGGTGACCCGCCTCACCACTGACGTTACCAACGTGCAAATGGCCTTTATGATGATCATTCGCACGGCGGTGCGCTCCCCCCTGATGCTGGTCTTCGCCATTGTCATGTCCATCCGCATGGGCGGCCCCATTGCCCTGGTATTTCTGGTGACGGTTCCCATCCTGGGGGTGGGCCTGCTGGTCATCGCCCGGAAGGCCATGCCCATGTTCAAGGCGGTCTTTAAGAAGTACGACAAGCTGAACAACTCCGTTCAGGAGAACGTCAAGGGCATGCGGGTGGTGAAGAGCTTCGTCCGGGAGGGCTACGAGCAGAAGAAGTTCGCCGCGGCCTCCGAGGACGTGCGCAACGACTTCACCAAGGTGGAGAAGCTGCTGGCCATCAACAATCCCCTGATGCTCCTGGCCATGTACATCTGCATGACCGTGATCCCCCTGCTGACGGCCCGGACCATCATTGCCTCTGGGGGCAGTACCATGGACGTGGGCGCCCTGTCCACTCTCATCACCTACTCCATGCAGATTCTCATGAGCCTGATGATGGTCTCTATGATTTTTGTCATGGTGACCATCTCCGGCGAGGCGGCCCGCCGCATCGTGGAGGTGCTGGACACGGAGCCCA
>CAMOSU010000087.1 GCA_946625125.1 uncultured Clostridia bacterium | reverse complement strand
CGATTTAAATACATTTTCCATATTGAAAATATGGAAAATACCATCATTCTTTCATATTTTCATAGTTTCATAGTTTCATTTTTTATTGCTTCGGACCCTCGCGGTTTTTTGACACGCTGAAAAGGCCCCGGCGGCTCTCAGCGCCGGGGCTTTGACTCCTCATTTCCCATATCCGGGGACTGCCGGGGCCGGGGGTATTTGTTTACCGCGTCTTCCTGGCGACGCCCTGCCCGGAGCCTTCGCCGCTTTCCAGGATCCGCAGGGGCGTTTCCCAAAAGAGCTGGATCGCGTAGTCCTCCCCGTACCTCCTTGAGATAAACTCAAAGCAGGGGCGAAGCTGGGGCGGGCGTCTGTTCAGGTTATGGGCGTCGGAGGCCACAAGATCAATCATGCCGGAGGCCAGCAAGCGGCGGGAACGGTGTTTGGCCCCCAGGCCCAGGCCTCCGAGGGGGGATTGGGCGTCCACCTGGAGAATGACTCCCCGGGACTTCATGCGTTCCACCTCCCGCAGATCCCGATGCAGGCTCTCATATCGCTCCACATGGGCCAGCACAGGGATATAGCCCCCGTTCATCACCCGCAGCATGGCCTCCATGATGGCCTCCGCGGGCTCCGGATACAGAAAGTCCACCAGAAGGTATCTCGTGCCGTTCAGGGTCCGGCAGCGCTTCTGCCCCAGCCACTCCAGGCAGCTCCTCTCATAACGCAGCTCATTGCCCAGATACAGGCTCAGATCGGGATAGCTTGAGGCGGCGTAGGCCTCCGCCGCCCGGAAGCCCGCGGCAATCTCCTGCTGGTGCTCGCCAAAATAGGCGGGGTGATAATGGGGTGTGAAGCAAAGGTGGCGCACGCCGTCGGCGTAGGCCGCGTCAATGAGCGCCCGGGTCTCCTCCAGGGTTTTGGCGCCGTCGTCCACACCGTACAGCATGTGGTTATGGATGTCCGCAAAGCGCATGGCTTCCTCCGCAAGAACAGTTTCCCCCCGGGACCTTCCCTGTTCTAATTCTTAAAATTGGGGTCCTCAGACAAATGCCGCAAAATTGTATTGACGCCGGCCTGCATCGCGGCCTGCTCCTCGGTCTCCACCGGGTATTCCACCATGTAGATGGGAGTCTCCTGATAGGTCCCCAGCAGATAGCCGTCGCATTCCTCAAACATCAGGTCAAACAGCGGGGTTCCGGCGGCGGAGAACTTCACGCCGTTGTCCAGCACCTCGATCTCCACCTTTTCCTTCCACCGGCTGGGATAATACAGGCTGACCAGGGAGGTCTTGATCTCAAAATCCCCGGAGCCTGCCCCCTCAAGCGTTTCCTCCGGCACCAGCTCATAGTCCTCCGCCAGATACCCGAGGATCACATGCATCTGCTCCTGATAGAAGAGATTGTCCTGGTAGCGTTGGGAGTTTTCGTCCAAGGCGGGAATCCGCGCGTAGAGCACCGTATTCCCCTCGGTCCCCAGCAGGGTGCCCACCAGGTAGTCCCCGCTGCCGTTGAAAACCAGGGAGAACAGCTCCTCCCCGTCCGCTTTGGACCGGAAGCTGAGCTCATAGGGAGAGCTGCCGGTCTCCTGGTGAGAAACGGCTCTGTCAAAGGAAGCCGGAACCCTGAGATCGGCATAGGGGGTGGAGATGATGACGGTTTCCTCCTCCACCGCTCTGTATTCCGTGGTCGGGACGGCCTCCCCGGAGGCCTGTGTCCCGCTGGGCTCCGGGGCAGCCGTCCCGCTGGGCTCCGGGGCAGCCGTGGAGGCGGAGTCTGAGCCCTCCCCCGTCATGCCCTCCAGGGTCGGCAGCGCCGCCGCGGTCTGGTCCCCCCCGGGGTTCGCCCCGCAGGCGCAAAGCAGCAAGGCGCAAAGCAGCGCCAGTGTGAACGCGATCATTCTTTTCATGTTGATTTCCTCGTTTCTTCCGTTTCTCCCTGATTCCTTGGATCAGGGAAGAATCTTTTTGATTACCTTGTACAGCCCCGTTCTTTTCAGCCTTTCCTTCGGGGACAAGGCGCCGTATTTTTTGATCATTTCGCCAAAGGGGATGGTATCCAGGTCGGTGAAAAACCTGTCCCGTTCTTTGGGACGGGGGGCGGATTTGTCATAGGCGCTGTTTGAGGCAAGGGCGAGGGCAAAGGGCATCCGCCTGCTGACGATGGAGTCCTCAATTTCCCGAAGGAGCTCCGCTCCCCTCCGGGTCCGCACCAGGATCAGGGAGGTACCCCTGTCGTCGTCCATCTCCGGGTCAGAGTTCCAGATTCCCCAGAAGTCGCCCAGGGTCAGATCCGCCCCGGAGGGCAGCTTCTTTGACCGGCAGTGGTAGCAGGAGGGCCGCAGGCAGTAATTCCTCAAGAACATCCGTAAAAACGGATCGTCGGAAAGCGATTGATCTTGGTGGAGCCTGGTCCCGTCGATTGCAAGGCCAAATTTCCTCCAACCGCTCTTTTTGCTTCGGAAGCGGACTGCCTGAATTTTGTCTTGATGCTTCCTCTCAATCTCATCAACGTAGCTCCTCCACAGCAGCGGAGACGGCACACCGTGGCAGATTACCTCCACGCAAAGCAGCTTCTCATAGTCCCGATTCAGGAACAGCTTCAAGGCGTCAATCTGACAGGGAACCCCGGAGAACAGCACCTGCTTGCCCGCCTCCAAATCCCTCTTAACCGCCCGGTAGCTCTCGCCCACGTCGGCTTGAAGATATTTGGAGCCCCGGAGCTTTGGCAATTCGTCGGCCTCTGAAACCCGAAGGAAGGCGCAGGAACGCATGTTCTCTCCCATCGCCACGCCGTACACCAGGCCGCCCCGGGCAAGAACCCGGCCCGCCAGCAGGGAAAACACCCCGCCGCTGGAGGAGACCGCCCGCAGCGAGTCGTCCTTTGCCATGGCCGCATAGCAAGCGGGTTCCTCTTGGGGCGGGGCTTCTTCCCGCTGATAGACACATACCCGGCTGCACAGTCCGCACTCAACGCAGCGGGAGACGTCCACCTGGGGATAGAGAAAGCCCTCCCCGTCCTCTGCCATGGTAATACAGTCCCTGGGGCAGACGTTTCGGCAGGCGCCGCAGCCGCAGCAATTCTGTTTCTCCGTAATCTGAATCACTTGTATGCCTCCCCTACGCCTTCCGGCGGAGTTTTCCCGCGAAGCTTCTGATTAACTGCTTCTCCTTCTCGTTCATGGCGACAAACCACATGGAGCCCCAATAGATTCCTGTATAAGCCGCGACGGAAAGAGCGAACCGCCCGATTGTATCCGTGGGGACCCGGAGCAGAATCACAGTCCCGGTGATTGCGGGAAGAACCAGCCCCGCGCTCATGCGGAAGAAGTTCCTCCAGTATGTCACGATATTGATGTTACACTTCCTGTGATAGTAGAGATTGATCATCAGCCCATTGGCCAGCAGGAAGCTGGCGCAGGTTCCCACGGCACAGCCGATGGCGCCGTATCTCTGACAGAGTACGATAGACAGCAGCAGATTGAAAACCGCCATAATCAGATAGGCAATGCTTCGGAATTTATGTCGGTTTTCCGCCCGTTGGATTTCGATTCCCACGTTCTGTGTCAGCGGGATCATGGATGGAATGGCCAGGAGCAGCAGAACATAGTAGGAATCGCCGTAGCCCTCCCCCGCCCAATAGTTGAGAATAAAGCTCTTGCCGAAAAAAATGATGCCCGTACAGATATAGGAAAGGATGAGAAACTGGATTCTGCCCACCTTGACAAACAGATCTGTCAGCTTCTCCCGCTGGGCTTCCCCCTGATAATGATTCACCAACTGATAGACCCTCGGCGTGAAGAGGTTGGACACCGATGTGGAAAACAGTTGAAAATAGGTGTAGAGGGTCTGGGCAAGGGCATAGACGGCCACCACCTCAGTCCCCTTGAAGCGGCCAAGCAGAATGGGATCAATATTCAGATTGATCTGATTCACCAGGATATTGATGGCCAGAAAGCTGGTGAAGACAAGGATGTCCTTCAGAATCCCCTTTTCAAAATCGCGGAACACAAAGCGCTCGGATAAACGCCGGAAGCAATAGTAGAGATAGATGCAGTCCACCGTGACAGAGACTGTCAGGGTGACTGCAACGACGGAGACCAGTCCAAAGCCGCTGAGCAGCAGGGGAATGGTCAGCAGCGGGCTGCAAACTGTTTTGACGATGGCCAGGCTTTTGAGAAAGATGAATCTCTCATGGGCGGTAATGATATTGGTAAACACCGTCATGGGAAAGGAGATCGTGAGATTGATGGTCAGCAGGAGCATCAAAACCCGGGCTTTCTCGTATTCCGCCTGGGTCAGTCCGTCCTGAAAAACCATGTGCAGATTGCTTGTGAGAAACAGGCCGCAGGCCAGGGCCACCAGACCGATGACGGAGAAAATCAGCAGGAACAAGCCGTTTACCTTTGCGATCCCAAGCCGGTCGTCGTCCTTCTTATACTTGGAGTAGTAGCGGATGAAGCTGCTGCTGAAGCCCAGGTTCAGGATGGAGAGCATGGAAACGGTGGAGGAAACTACGCTGTAGAGCCCATATTCCGCCTTCCCCAGAATGCGAATCATCAACGGAATATAGATCAGATTGACCAGGACGCCCAGACCCATCTGGAGATAGGAGAGGAGAGCTCCGATTTTGATTTGCCGTGATTGATTCATAGCTTCAACCTTCCAGCATCAAGCTTACAAAAGAGACCGAGCTCTGCTTCAGGGCTTCCAAGGCAGGTCTCGGCGCCCCATAGTCAATTACCCGGTGGGTCCTCAGCACCTCGGCAGGGTGCGGGAAGTATCTGTCCTCCAGGTCCAGGGTCAGCAAAATGTCGCTGATTCTGGAGCCGGAATTTGCCTTGGTCTCTCGGCCAAATACAAAAAACTGTCTTTGGAACAGGAAGGAAAAGCAAATCGCGTGGAAGCTGTCGGTAAACACATAGGAAGCATAAAGCACCAGGGAGAGGAAGTCCCTGGGGGAGACCTCGGAGGGGGTAAAATCCCCGAAGCCCTTGTCACAGGCCCGGTAGCTGTCCTTCAGGTAGGGGATGTTGACAAGCTTCAGCTTCTTGTTTTCCGCGAATTTGGCCGCAGCCTCCCGCGCCTCTGTGGAATCCCCCAGAAAATAGCAAAATACATAGTCCTCCCGCACCAGCCTTTCGGTGGCCGTCTGCCTCCACTCCAGGTCTGACAGCAGAAACACGGGGTCAAGCACCAGCCGGGCTTGAACCGGAAGCAGGGCCTGGGCGGTTCGTTCCCTGACTGACACAGCGGAAAATGAGCCCAGGGCCGCTTGGTAGACCGGAAGCCTGTCCTCCGGAATCCGGTCGCAGGCCACGGAGGCGGCGTAGGAGAACTTCGGCTTCGTACTGAAGCTCAACAGATAGCCTTCGTTGATGACCGAGGGATGCCACACCTGGTCGGAGCCGGTGACAAACGCATCGAAGAAGCGGTTCGCCTCGCGGACGTTCTTGTAGGTATAGACCTGGTTTGTGTGGGGGATTGCCTCTCTGAACGCCACAAAGGCTTTTTTCCTGCGTCTGATTTGGGCCGCAGCGGCAGGGTGGGCTGCCCGGCGGCTCAGGGCGAGGCAGCGATGAGCCAGCAGCTTCAGCTTCCCCAGCAGAGAGCCGCGTTTCACGGAAGCGTCATAGCAAAGCTGCTTTGCCTCCGTCCCCCTGTCATTGAGATACTTGCAGAGGGCGTAGCTCTGCAAAACCCCGCCGTAGTTTGCGGAGCGATAATAATGCGTCAAGATTCCGATTTTTTGATACATTGTTCGTAAACCCTAAAATAATCTTCCACCATCTTCTCATTGGAATAGGCCGCCCTTGCGGCCTTGGAGATGGCTTTCTTGTCGAACCGGGCTTCCAGCATCCGCCGGGCCGCGGCATAGAGGGCGTCCAGGTCTCCGTAGTCCACGAATTCGCTGTATTCCGGCAGGGCGATCTGCTCCGGCGCTCCGGCCCGAAAGCCCACCACGGGGGTTCCGCAGCACAGGCTCTCCGCCGTGACCATGGAGAAGGTCTCCCGCATGCTGGTGAGCACCACCAGATCCGCCCGGGAATAGAGCCGGGCGAGTTGGTCCCGGTCCGCCAGGTTTCCCAGCAGCTCCAGGTTGGGAGGGAGCTGTAGATTTCCGGGATGCTTCCCTGCCACCAAAAATCTGACCTTCTGCCCCTCCATCCGCTTGGCAAGCTGAATCAGATACCTGCCGCCCTTCTGGTCCCGCGGGTCATCGGAGAAGTTGGCGGTCACATGCAGAATCAGCCTCTCCCCCGGCAATGTGGGACTCTCCCTGTAAGTAAAGACGGAGGTATCCACCCCATTGAGCACCGTGTCGTGGGGAAAATCCCGCAGCATGGCGGACTGGGCCGCCCGCTGGGTCAGCCAGGGGGAGACGTTGGTGACCCGCAGGGTCGTAAAGCCCGCAAAGGCCTGTTTCATCCGCCTCCAGGATCTGTGGGTCCCGTCGGTGAACCAGGCCTTGGTCACGCGCCTCGGCCTGGGGCAGTCCACGCAGCCCCGCTGATATCCTTCACAGTCGAAGGCGTGGCCGCAGTTTGCCGTGTACATGAACTCCGCGTGATTGGTCAGGACTGTGTTTACCCGGTTCTCCTTCAGCCAGCTCAGCAGACGGTAGATGTTGATGAAGTTGGAATTCAGGCAGTGCAGATGCACCACGTCCGGCTTCTCCCGCCGAATCACCCGAATCGCCCGGCGGGTGGACAGCAGACAGCCTCCGTACATCAGCCCCGTGAGCCTGGCGCGCAGGGCCTGGAGCTTCATGTACCAGTCGGGGGCGATTTTAATTCTGCCGGGCTGGGAGCTTCCGCCGTGTCCGTAGAGCACCAGGGTCTCCATCCCCCGGTCCCGGCATTGGCGCTCCAGGGCCTCCACCAGCCTGCCGGTGCTGCCGGAGGGGTAGACTGTGTTAATCAGAATCACTTTCATGGATTACCACCAGAGATTTTTCCAGAATGGCACATAGGGGAACACATGCAGAATATCGGCGCCGGTATAGGCCTCCTTGAAAAACCAAAATACAAAGAAGCAGACAAACACCGCCGAGGATACCCTTGCGACCTGCCGCAGCTCCGTCCTGGCGCAGTCAATCACCCTTGGAATCAAAAGCGGAATAAAAATCAGATAGTAGTAATTCAGCCGCATGGCCACGGTGTTGGACAGGGCAAAGCTCTGGAGAATCAGGGTGAATACCAGGATGTTCCGCAGATCAAAGGCTTCGAACTCGCTGTCCTTCAGCATCGCAAAGGAATAGACGGTGAGCAGCAGAAGGAGAATAAAAAACGTATAGGAGCCGGTCTCTGATATCACATAGCGGCTTTCATACTTATCGCTGAATTGCAGGGCATAGCCGAAGATTTGATTTCTGAACAGAAAGCAGACGGCAACCACCGCCACCACCAGAGGAATCCATTTCTTTGTGATTTTCAGGTGAATCAAGGGATACATCAGCAGAAGGATGATGGAGGATTGGTGGAAGAGATAGGCCAGGAACACCAGAAGCAAAAAGGAAAATGGCTTCTTTTCCCTGCAGCAGTAGTAGCAGACTGCCCCGATGCCCATTGCGATGGACTGTCTCAGTCCCGAAAAAAACATGGAGAAGGGGGCAATCCCCACAAAGAGGGCAATGGTCAGCAGATTGTGGCTGCTCTCCTTCAGATAGAGCACCATGATGGGAACCAGGGACAGCAGGGCGCAGAGGAAGAGGTAGAACTGAAAGCTGTTGGTGGTGTTCTTGCAGACCGCGGTGAACAGGAGAAATCCTGGCTCCGTAATGGAGAAGTCAAACAGGGAAAAGAAGCCGATTGACCTGGGATGGTTGAATTTATTTCGGTAGTTCATCAGGTCTATGCCGCAACTGACGCTTCTCAACGACAGCAGAAGGATAAAAAGCAAGAAAAACACCAGCAGCGGGAATTTTTTATTCACAACCCTCCTGTCGTCGCTGTAGGAGGCCAGCGACAGCAGCATGGGAACCCCAATCAGAAGGTAGTATGGAAGCATGCCGTTTTTTCCTTTCAGAGAACCCCTCGTCGCGTTCAAGCGGAGGGTTCTGGCATCAATTCAGCCGATCTGTTGATCAGATCGTTGCCCGTCGTACACCGCGTGGAGGTATTGATTCGTACGACTCCTCCCCCCGGGAAGGGGGGAGGCTTTCAAAACCCTTGGATTTTGAACTTGTTGTTCGCTTGGTCAGTCTTCGAGATAGATCTGGCGGAGCATGTCGATCTGCTCCTGGGTGATGCCGCAATCCTTCAGGAAGTTCTCCGTCTTGACCTTGAAGCTGGAGCCGGAGTAAGAGGAATTGAGCTTGTTGTAAACCGCCACAATCTTATTGCCGTAGGAGCCGACGCTGAGGGTGTACTCATAGATCAGCATCTGGCGCTCAACGCCCAGGACCGCCTCGAGAAGGAAGCTCACCGTGCCGGTACGGTCAATGCCGTGGGTGCAGTGCATGTAGATGGGGTAATTGTCGGGATTGGCCAGGTCGGTGAAGACCTCCTTGACCTTCTCCTTGCCCTCATCCGTGAAGATCTGCTCGTACAGGACCATATCATAGCACTTGTGGGTTACATCGTCGTCAAAGACATCCAGGCCGGTCATGTTCTCGCTGCGGAGGTCCATGTCGAACTTCACATGGAACTCGTCCTGGAGTCTTTCAATGCCCGTGTCGATGATGTCGGTGGGGAAGTAGTAGTTGGCGTTGTCCAGCTCGCAGCCGCGGATCAGCAGACCGGACTTGATCTGCTTGCCGCCGGCCTTGAGGTTATAGATCTTGCCCAAATCGCGGCCGTTGGGTACGCCCTCATAGTAGCCGATCATCCTGCCCTGGTCGTCGAAGGAGTGGTGCCAGGGTCTCACATCCGTTCCGTCAAAGACATAATCCGGGATCGCCACGTACTGCCACTTGTTGGTGACGTACTTGTTGCCCACGCCGATGAAGTAGTAATCGCCCTCGTACTTGACTAACTGGTAGGCGTTCACTCTGGTGCCGTTCAGATAGAAGTAGCCGTCGGGATAGGGGCCGTTCTTCATGATCATCTTGCCGCTGGCGTCAAATTCATAATAACCCACGGCCATGCCGAAGGGATCCACGAACTTTGCGGTGAGGTAGATGGTCTTGCTGACCGCGTACTTGTTGGAGTCGTTGATGAAGTAGTAGTCTCCCTCATACTCCACAAGCTGATAGGCGTTGAGTCTGGAGCCGTTCCGATAGAAGTAACCGTCGGGATAGGGACCGTTCTTCCTGATCATCTTGCCGGTCTCGTC
>CAMOSU010000086.1 GCA_946625125.1 uncultured Clostridia bacterium | reverse complement strand
GGGAGGTTTGTCTGAACAACTGTACGCTGGCAAGACTTCCACAAATCCCAATCTGAGAAAAACCATGAACTACAACCTGACCTGTATCTATCACGATTCCATTCCGCCCCTGCTGGTGGAGCTGGCGGAGACCCCGCCCATGACCCGGCTGCGGCGGGTGGGGATGAACTGCGGTTGTGAATACACCGCCTTTCCGCGCTTTGCCCACAGCGGCAGCTACTCCCGCTGGGAACACAGCCTGGGGGTGGGACTCATTGTCTGGCACTTCACCGGGGACCCGGCCCAGGCCGCGGCGGGACTGCTGCATGACGCCGCCACCCCCACCTTCGCCCATGTGGTGGACTTCCTGCGGGGGGATTATCTGACCCAGGAGGCCACCGAGGAGGGAACCCGGGAGCGCATCGCGGGCAGCCCGGAGCTCCAAGAGGTTCTGGCCCGCTGCGGTCTTTGTACGGAGGAGGTGGCGGACTATCACCGCTATCCCATTGCCGACAACGACAGCCCCAGGCTCTCCGCGGATCGGCTGGAGTACAGCCTGGGCAACGCCCTGCGCTGGGGCTTCCTGACCCGGGAGCAAATCACCGCGATTTATCACGATCTCCGGGTGGGACGCGACGAGGCGGGAAGCCCGGAGCTGATGTTTGGCTCCCGGGAGCTGGCCTCTCTGTTTGCCAAGGCAGCCCTGGCCTGCGCGGAGGTCTATGTCAGCGACCAGGATCGCTGCGCCATGCAGCGGCTCAGCGAGCTCCTGGCCCGGGCGCTGGAGCAGGGGATACTCTGCCCTGGGGACCTGGATGGGACGGAGCCGGCCCTGGTGGAAAAGCTGGAGGGCTCCGCCCTGGCCTGGGATTGGAAGGCCTATCGGGGCCTTTCCCGGACCAGCCGGAGTCCGATTCCCCCGGACAGCCGCCCCTGGCGGCGGATTCCCGCGAAAAAGCGCTGCATTGACCCCATGACAGAGGGGCAGGGACGGGCCTCCGCCCTGGACCCCGCCTTTGCCGACGCGCTGGCGGAATTCCTTGCCCGGCCCCAGACAGAATGGCTCCTGGCGGAGTGAAGGACGCGGAAATCCCGGCCCGGGCCTGCTTTGACGCGGGAACTTTTTCCAAGCTGCGCCGTCAAAAGAGCAGAACAAGCCGGAACGCGGCGGAACAGGAGGAAATCGGATGAAGCCCAGAGAATATTACAACTACCCACAGAAGCAGAAGCGCTTTTGGTGGCTGCCCCTGGCGTTGATCCCGATTCTGGTGATCATTACCGTGGTGTTTGATCCCTGGGGGACCAAGAATCCCCCCGTGAACAGCGAGCCCGCCGGGACGCAGAACGGGGCGGTCAACGGCAGCTATCATACCGTCCTGCTCAATGGAACTCAGTATAATATCCTGGACCGGGAATACGACGGAGCCTACGATTTGAAGCTGCTGCGCTTTTCCGAAAACCCCGGAGGCGTTATGCCGGACGGAGTGCTGGAGCTTCCCTCTGAGAACAGCAGCATCCCGGAGGACTTTCCCCGGGAGGAGGTGCTGGACCGGGGAGGCTATGAAGCCTTTTGCCAGCGCTGGGGTTTGAGCCCGGCCTTCCCGGAGCATGAGGGTAGCTTCGCCCTTGTCGCCTACGGCTCTCCCCACAGCGGGAGCTGTGAGCTTCAGCTTGGGGACGTGTCCGTTTCTGAAAAGACTGTGACCCTGGTGCTGCGGGATCGGCTGGAGGGCGTGGCGGCGGACTCCATGGCCTTTGTCCTGACAATCCCCGTGCCGGATTCCGTGACAGAGCTGAAAATTGAGCCCCTGTACAGCCAGGGGGAATATGAAAATCTGAAGCGTTATGGGTATTCCGGGGGCAATCCGGAGCAGCAAGCGACAGACGCTAAGCCGGTGATCTATCTCTACCCGGCAACAGAGACTGAGGTTCAGGTTCGGCTGGACTATCAGGGCGAGCTCTGCTGTACATACCCGTCCTATCAGGAGGGCTGGAGGGTGATCGCCCAACCGGACGGCACGTTGCTCGACGAGGCGGGACAGCGCTACAACTACCTCTATTGGGAGGGCCGAGACAACAGCGCCTATGACTTCTCCCAGGGCTTCTGTGTCCCGGGGGAGGAGACCGCCGCTTTCTTGGAGGATGCTCTGGCGGGGCTGGGGCTGAACCGGCGGGAGGCCAATGAGTTCATCGTCTATTGGCTGCCCCAGATGGAGGGGAATCCCTGGAATCTCATCAGCTTCCAGACCGAGGCCTACACCCAGCGGGCGAAGCTGGAGATCAGCCCCGCCCCGGATACCCTGATCCGGGTCTTTATGGCCTGGAAGCCCCTGGAGGCTCCGGTGGAGCCGGAGCCCCAGGTTCTCAGCGCCCCGGAGCGCGTCGGCTTTACCGTCGTGGAATGGGGCGGCTGCCGGATGAAATGATAATCATTAACGAATATAAACCCCTGACGAATCATACGGAACTCCATTTCAAAATCTAAAGATTATAATTGGAGCTTAGGATCAAAAATCGGGAGCCGCTTCCCAAGAAGGAAGCGGCTCCCGCTGTCTGTGGGTATGAATTACTGTTCCCCGTTCATGACGTTGATGCAGCTCTCCAGCACCACCCGGGCGATGGGAGCGCAGGTGGCGCTGCCCGCGCCGCCCTCCTCCACCACCACCACGAAGGCCAGGGGATAGTCCCGGCTGTCGATGAAGCCCGCGAAGGTGGCAGTGTTGGCGTCGGCCCCCACCTCGGCGGTACCGGACTTGGCGCAGACCTCCAGCCCGGGAAGGTCCACGGTGCCGTACATGGTCTGCACGTTGTAGCGCATCAGCTCCCGCAGGACCTCCGCCGCCTGGGAGGAGAGCATGGGGGAGGTCATACGCTGCTGGGCGGAGTAGGTCTCCCGCCCCCCGCAGCGGGCGGAGGCGGCGAGATAGGGCTCCGCCGTAATGCCGCCCTGGGCAATGGCACCCATATAGACCATATACTGACAGGGATTCACCAGATCGGTGTATTGGCCGATTCCGGCCCAGGCCAGATCGTTGTCCGCCGCGTCCGAGAGGTCAAACTGCCCCCGGGTGGTGGTGATGCCGTCTATTTCCAGACTCTCCGAAAGCCTGGTCCGCTCCGCCTGCTTTGTCAAAGCGTCCTTTCCGGTTTGCAGCGAAATCTCCGCAAAGGCGCAGTTGCAGGAGTTTGCCAGCGCCTCCCGGAGACTTTGCTCCCCGTGAGCCTTGGGGCAGCTTATGCGCTCGCCGTTGATATAGCGCTCTCCCTGGCAGACGAAGCGCTGCTCCGCCAGCCCGGGAATGGCCTCCAGGGCGGCGGCCAGGGTGGTGAGCTTGAAGATGGAGCCGGGGGTGTAGACGGCGTGGAAGAAGCGGTAGATATATACCCCGTCGTAGCGCCCGTCGGTGTTGTCGGTTTCCAGATCCGGCGGGTCCAGTGGATCAAAGCTGGGGGAGGACAGGGCGCAGAGAATTTCGCCGGTGCGGTAATTGTAAACCCCCACAGCTCCCTTGCGTCCGTCCATGGCCTGCAGGGCAACGGACTGGACCTGGGCCGAGACGGTGAGCCGCAGCTCGCTGTCCCCGGTTTCCATGGCGGCGGTGCCGTTGAGCTTGTCGTAGCCAAAGAGCTTAGAGGCGAAGGCCCGAAGGATGCGTGGGGGAATGTTCCCCGCCTTGTCGCCCATGAGATGCAGGGTGGCCTTCCGGGTCTGGGCGCTGTCCGCATAGACCTGGCTGGATTGGGAGGAATAGAGAACCTCGCCGCTCCGGTCCACGATTTCACCGGTGTCCAGCCGTCCGTTGGTGTAGACGTGGGGAGAGCCGGTGAAGGAGACCCAGCGATCGGCGTAGCGGAAATAGCGGATCACAAAGGTCAGCACCCCAAAGAGCAGAATACAGGCCAGAATGAGGGCGAAATAGGTGCGTTTTTCAATGCTTTTCATGGCCGCTTTCCCCCCTTGTCTGAGAGCTTCACGGCAAAGCTGGCATTCTGCCGGGTGTCGCAGGCCTTGATGAAGGCCAGAATGCCCCAACAGGCCATCAGGCTGGAGCCGCCGTTGGACACGAAGGGGAAGGTCACACCGGTAAGGGGCAGAAAGTCCACAGTGCCGAATACATTCAGAATGGCCTGGGTCAGTAGAATGGACATGGCCGCCGAAGCGCCAATGGTGTAGAAGCTGGAGCGGGCAACCTTGGCGGAGCGAACCACAAACAAGCCCAGCATGGCCAGAGCGAAAATCATCATCACCGCCATAAGCAGGCCCCATTCCTCGCTGACATAGGCGAAGACCAGGTCCGTATCCGCGGCGCCTTCCCCGGCCATGTACTGCATCCACCCGTTGCCCAGTCCCAGACCGAAGAGACCTCCCGCGGCAATGCACATCAGGGAGCGGGTCTGCTGAAAGCCCTTGTTGAAGGAATCCTCCCAGATGTGGCCGTAGCCGGAGAAACGGTTGGCCACATGGGGGAAGTGCTTGATTGCCAACACCGCCGCGGCCACCAGCACCGCCAGCATCCCCACGCCCACCAGAATCAGCAGAGCGTTGGGATAGGAGCTGGACCGAAGCAGAGCAATGGCCAGGAAGCCCACGAAGAAAATGGCCGCCGCGCCAAAGTCGTTGAGAACCACCAGACAACCGCCGATGAAGGCCGTGTAGATCACGAAGCCCAGCATATTCCGCCGGGTGACGATCCGGTCCATGGTGGAGGCACCTGCCAGAATGAAACAGATTTTTACCAGCTCCGAGGGCTGGAAGGAGAAGCCCCCCAGATAGATCCAGTTCCGGGAGCCGTTGATGCTGCGGCCCAGAACCAGATTCGCCAAAAAGAGGAGGACGCCCGCCGCCGCAGCAGCGTAGCGGAGCTTTTTCGCGGTTTCCAGATCCCGGAGGCAGAAGCCCAGCACCAGGAAGATGACGATGCCGATCCCCATGGCGATGAGCTGCTTGTACATCTCCTCAGCGTAGGCGGAGGCCACCACCCCCAGGCCAATGGTCATAAGGAAAAAGGCGATGGTTTCCACCTCAAAGCCGGAGCGCTTCAGAAGCTTTTGCCCCACGAACATCAGCCATTGGATCCCCAGCAGAATTCCATAGGCGGTGATGACGGTCATTCGGTCCTCCGGGCGGTTGAAGACCAGCTCCAGCACCACCAGAAGCTGGAACACTGTGAGCAGAAGCAGGGTCAGGCCGGGGCTGTTGCCCTTGCCCGCCTTGGTGCGGGAGTTGGCCTGGAGCCGGGCCTCCTCCTGGGAGACCGGCTCCAGCACCATCTCCAGTCCCGCGAGACTCAGGGTGTCGCCGTAGTTGACCCGACCGGAGAGAACCCGGTTTCCGTTGACCTCTACCCGGCCTCTTGCGCCGATGTCCGTAACGGTCCAGCCGCCGTCGTCCAGACGGGTCAAAACCGCGTGGTTTTTGGAAACCGTGGCAAAGTCCAGCACAATATCCGCGTTTTTCTTCCGGCCCAACAGGTTTTCCCAGTGGGTCACAGGCAGCAGCTCCCCCGTGGCCAGCCGCAGCCAGGCCCAGACCTCCGGCTCCCGCCGGAAGCCCAGCAGGGAACGGGCGCTGCGCACCACCACGAACATTGCCAGCACCGGCAGGCTCAGCCGCAGAATCCCGTGGTAAACCGACAGCAGGCTAAAGCCATCGGATCCCCGAAAAAAGTCAAGAAATAGTTCCATACAGTTCTCCTGTTATAAGGGAAGGGCCGACGGCCGTTTGGCACGCCGGCCGTTGTTCTATCAGGCGTTCGGATCATCGAACTCAAAGTCCTCGTCCGGGTCGTATTCCGTCTCAAAGGTATCCCCGCTGTAGAACACCGTGGATTCCGAAAAGTCCTTGTCGTATTTCTTCAGGTCCTCCACCGTGAGGATGGTGTAGTAATCCTCCGTCCGCTGAGAGAGCTTTTTCTTGCTCAGGGCGTTGTTGATGGCCTGGGAGACCAGAGTATAGATCACCGTGAAAACCGGTACGCCCAGGAGCATTCCGCCAAAGCCGAAGAGACTGCCGAAGACGGTGATGGACACCAAAATCCAGAAATCCGAGATTCCCAGGCGTCCGCCCAGAATGCGGGGACCGATGATGTTGCCGTCCACCTGCTGCAAAATGATCTCAAAGATCAGGAAGTACAAGGCGTCGATGGGGCTTTGGAGCAAAATCAGAATGCCGCCGATGACAATGCCGATGAGGGGGCCGAAGAAGGGAATGATGTTGGTCAAGCCCACCAGTACGGAGGAAATCAGGGCGTAGGGGAGACCCAATATGACCATGCCCAGATAGGAGAGCAGGCCAATGATCAGCGAGTCAATGAGCTTGCCCACCATGAAGCCGCCGAAGCTCCGGTTTGTCAGTCGGCCAATCTCAAAGAGCCGATCCGCGCCGGCGGGCTTGAAAACAGACACCACAAGTTTTTTGGCTTGGGCAATGAATTTCTCCTTGGAAATCAGCAGATACACCGCCACCACAACGCCGATTACCATGTTGAAGATAACCTTGGCGACGCCATAAGCCTCGGTGACGGCGCTGCCCAGAGTGGAGAGAATGGACTGCTGCTCCTTGCTCAGCCAGTCCTGCACCGCCCGGACCGGATCATGCTCCCGCAGCCAATCCTCCAGGAAGGTTCCCCGCACCACATTGTTGAGCCATGTGGTGATCTTCACATAGTAGCTTTGCAGGTTTTCGGCGCTGAAGGTGTCGGTGACAGAGTCGATGAGCTGGGGAATTACCATGGCCAACAGGCCATAGATGATGGCAATGAATACCAGGAGGGAGATCACGACGCCCACACCGCGGCTGAGTTTTTTCACACCCCGCTCCGTCATATTGCTCCGGGCCAGCAGCTTCTGAAGCAGACCCTCAGAAAGCTTCAGAACCGGGTTCATGAGATAGGCGAAGACAATGCCGTAGATGACAAAGGAGAAAATCGCGATGATCCGTTTCAGAGCGTCAAATACTGTGCCGATGTTAATGAGCGTTACGCTGAACAGCACGCTGAGAATTATGACTGTCAGCAGGGTCAGGCCCAGCCGAAAATAGCGGTTATCCTTCCGAAACAACAGATTCCCCTCCTTTCACCTAATTTTACACTGTATATAATAGCACAAAACGCAGGCTTCGTCAACGAAAAAACACAATGCGGCGGTCCTTTTTCCGTATCGCCGCGGGATGGAAGCCTCAATTCTGCGGGCATAGGAATTTCTTTCAATTTTTGAAAAATAAAACTTGATTTTTTTGAGAACATCGTATATAATACGCATGTTCCGCGGCAGTAAAGCGCCGCGGCGGTCTTACGGGCCTTTAGCTCAGTCGGTCAGAGCAGCCGGCTCATAACCGGTCGGTCCTGGGTTCGAGTCCCCGAAGGCCCACCATACAGGGGTATAGCTCAATTGGTAGAGCGGCGGTCTCCAAAACCGTAGGCTCAGGGTTCAAGTCCTTGTGCCCCTGCCAATGAAAAGTCCGAAATTCGTTGTATAGCAACGAATTTCGGACTTTTCTCTTATCCTGTGGCCTCCCGAATTCTCCTGTAGATGTTGGTGCAGTTGGTGCAAAAGTTGGTGCAAACCAAAAAAGTTGGTGCAAAAGTTTGTGCAAACTATTCTCTCAGATTCAAGCTAAGAATTGTGATTTGCGGCACGGAGCTCATCCGTGCCGCATCTTTCTAAAGTAATTGAGATCCACAGCGCCGCTCCCGTAACAAAAAAGGATGCACAGCCGGAGCCGTGCATCCGAAAAACACATGGCACCCGATTGTTGCCACACAATTGCTTATGATCCTGTTACGGCGCATGAAGCTGGGGCATGTGTTTTTACCATGGAAAAACACACGCCGTACAGAATCCATTATGCAAAAGTGTGGCAGGACCATATTATCATGTTTTCGGGCAAATTGCAAGAAGGAGCTTCTTCTGATAAGCTGTATAGTTGAATCACATCAAGAAAAGCGGCTCCGAGAGTTCCCGGAACCGCAAATTTCCTTAGCGTTTCTTTTTGCGTTACTCCATTTCCGCACAGGCGTTTTCGAGAAGCGCTTTGTATGTATCAATCAGGTCACGCGGTTCTGTGATTTGCAACTCCCCACGGAACTGGAATACCCAGCCCCAGAAGGTGGGGCTGACCTGAACCGTGACCCTGGCAGCGCAGGAATTCTCATCCACTCGGATCATCTGAGTGTCCTCACCAAACTTATCGTAAATGGTGCCGATCAAATCATTGGAGAAACGCAGGGTCACTTCCTCGGGCTCGCCGCCGAACATCTTGAAAGTCTGCTCTGTGAAAGCCGCAATCTTCTCTTCCGGCAGCATGGCCTCCGGGCATACCGGCGTTTCCAATTTCGATACGTTCATCATGTGGTCCATGCGATAGCTGACAATCTGCTGATATTTGGTGCTCCAGCACATGAGATAATAATTATCCTCGACGAATACCAGGGCGATGGGGTCCACAACATAGAGTTTCTTATCCTTGCGATATACCTTTTCGTGGTTTTCATTGAGGTCAAAGTAAAAGAAGGAAACCTGGCACTTCTCAATCAATGCCTGCTCCAGCTCATTTACGCTGTACAATGTAAATTCGTTTTTATGCTTCCGGGTGTTGAAGTGAACGATGTTCTCCTTCATGATCGACCCACGATGGCTGCCGCCGAGGGCCGCAATCTTCTCTACAAGCTCTGCGGTCTTTTGCTCCGTGACAAAGGAGGCCGCCTGGAGCGCATCAATTATGATTTTCAACTCGGGTACGCTGAACTGCCGATCTACCACATAGTAAATGCGGTCTCTACCCTCCGTCTTTGTCTCGACGGAATAACCATGCTTGTTCAGAAGCTCAATGTCCGTTACAACGCTTTTGCGCTCGCATGGAATTCCTCTGGCCTGCAGTTTCTCACAAATCTCGTTTTTAGTGAGCGGATTCGCTATGTCAGATTCCTGCTGGAGAATCTCCCAGAGCGCCAGCATTTTCATCTTCAAGGTTCCATTATTGGCCATTGCGCATGTCCCCCTATAGTATTTTTACCATCAGTATTTCAAATAAGCAAGGCAACTAAAAGCCGTAATATACAATTGCTTCATTTAGAAATTCTCCACAGACGGTCCCATCCTGCTGTAGCCTAAACGCATGGATTTCATTGGTGACGAACTCTATCCTTCCAGGCTTGCTGCATGAGCAGTTATTGCTTATCCGCACGGCATACGGCTTGCGGCCCATCGGCAGAGTTCAACCTGCCGTGCGTTGGGGCGGGCACCCTCTTTTTATTCGGTCTCTCAGGGGATGGCGTCGGCGGCAGGGTCCTGGGACGGCTCCTCCAGGGGGAGATAGCGAAGGCTGTC
>CAMOSU010000085.1 GCA_946625125.1 uncultured Clostridia bacterium | reverse complement strand
GCGCTCGTGGGACGACAGAGCCCATGCCTGGGAGCGCTCGTGGGACGACAGAGCCGTTGCCTGGAGGTGTTCAATTGACGAAACGACCCCTCCGCCCCAGTGCGCGCACTGGGGCACCTCCCCTGCAAGCAGGGGAGGTTTTGCGGAGAAATCCACAAATCCCGCTCCGTTCAGATCTTGACCTTCTCCCCTACGGTGGCGTAGGGGGCGGTGCTCAGGGTGCCGCTGTACTCCACCCGGTCGATGACGCACTCGGGGCCGATGCGAACGTTGACGCCCCGGACGGTTTCGCAGTCGGTGTATTCCAGGTCGATTTCGTCGGCCTCGATCAGATCGGCCGCCAGGTGGGGCCGCATGGCCTTGTCGTAGTCCACCCTGCGCTTGCCCAGGAAGGGGAGGTCCAGATCCAGGTGGACGTGGATGCCCCGGTCCTGACCGCCGTTTCCCTCCAGAGCGCAGCGGACCCGGACGCTGCCCCCCACGATGGATTCAATGGCGCTCTCGCCGTTGAGCTCCAGTTCCACGCTTTCCGCGTTCAGCTCCCCCCCGATGGTGACGGGACCGGTGGAGCGGAAGGCCTCGGCCTGTACGTCCGCCTCGGTTTTCAAGGCCCCGGAGACGGAAATCTCCTCCGCCCGCACCGGCGCCTCGCATTTCAGCACACCGGAGACCAGCAGCTTGCCGCAGCGAAACTCTCCCTCGCTCTTGAGACTGCCGTTGACCCGGACCTGGCCCTCCACGGTGCAGGCGCCCTCGGTCTTCAGGCTGCCGGTGATCTCCGCGTCTCCCCGCACCAGGCAGTCGGCCTCGGTGCTGAAGGCGCCGAAGACGGAGAGGGCCTCCGTCGAGACGCTGCCCTCCACCTTGCAGGCTCCGTGGCATTGAATGGGGCCGTGGACCGTCAGACCGCCGTCCTCCACCTTGCCCGCGCCGGGGATGCTGAACTCCTCACATTCCACAGGCCCTGTAAACTTGCCGGAGCCCGCAATCAGCACCTTGCCGTAGCGGCCGCCGGGCTCCTTGCCCACGCCCAGAATCTGTAAATCTCTGTATTCACTCACGTCGAATCGCTCCTTTCAGTTGTTCCAACAGTTCTGTCTGCCGCTCTCCCAGCGCCAGCCGCACCGAGTCCAGGGCCTCCAGGGGGTAGCGGTGCAGCCCGTAGGCGTCCTGGATCAGCAGCTCCGGCTTCGGGGCGGGGGAGGGGGACTCCCGGTGATTCAGCTCTGCCGACAGCTCCTCCAGGGAGGCCTTGCGCTCCAGAATCTCATCCATCCGGGGGATGATCTGCTCCCGCCGGAAGAAGGTCTCCTGCCCCGTGGAGGTGGAGCGCCGCAGAAACCAGGCCTCCGGGATCAGCCCCATCCGCTTGTAGCGGTACAAGGCCCCGTAGGAGATGCCGTACATCTCCAGCAGCTCCTTCTTGGAAATCAATCGCTCGTCCATGGGTCCTCCTTTCGTAACACTGTTACTTACATAAGTATAATAGCATAACAATGTTACGATGTCAAGGGGGAAAGCACAAAGAATTTTGAAATCTGCCGCACCGCGCCGCAGGGGCGCACAGTGCGCGCCCGCCCGTAGGGACGGCACTTTGCCGTCCGCCGTCCCCCCGCCTGCGCCCGCCTGTAGGGACGGCACTTTGCCGTCCGCCGTCCCTCGCCTGGGCGAATTGAGAATTGAGAATTGAAAATGGAAAATTGAGGTGTTTTCAAATTGCCATTTGAAAACATTGAAAAAAGGGGACGGGGGTTACGGATTCTTCGCTGCGCTCAGAATGACAGGATCGGTACGTTTCCGCCGTAGGGGGCGGCGTCCCCGACGCCCTGCACGTTCGATGCGGCACCGCCTGTAGGGACGGCACTTTGCCGTCCGCCGTCCCCGCCTGTGCCCGCCTGTAGGGACGGCACTTTGCCGTCCGCCGTCCCCCACCTGTGCCCTTCATGGGTATTGGCCGTCCGCCCGAGGCTGCTGCCTTCCGTTTCCACCGTAGGGACGAGCCGTGCTCGTCCGGTTTGCGCAGCAAACAATCGGATGCGTCAGCAGCCGATCCGGGTGCGTACCGTTTTTCGTTTTGTTTCCGATTGCCGCGGCGGCGTTGGATTTGCCTTCGGCAAATTGTCCGCCTGCGGCGGACCGGACGGCTATGAGCCGTCCCTACACGTGCTTATGCAGAGCAGAGCCGTCCCTACAGCCCTTCCCGACGCACCCCGCTCCAAACAAAAAAGACGCACGCGGGTCCGCATGCGTCTTTTTGCTGTATGAATTGGAATCAGGCCTTGCCGGCGCAGCCCAGGACGTCCACCAGCTTGTGGCGAACCAGCTCCTTGATGTTGGCGCGGGCGGGCTTCAGGTACTCTCTGGGATCGAACTTGTCGGGATGCTCGGTGAAGAACTGCCGGATGGTGCCGGTCATGGCCAGCCGCAGATCGGAGTCGATGTTGATCTTGCAGACGGACAGACGGGCGGCCTGGCGAAGCTGCTCCTCGGGAATGCCCACCGCGTCGGGCATCTTGCCGCCGTTGGCGTTGATCATGGCGACGTAGTTCTGAGGCACGGAGGAGGAGCCGTGGAGCACGATGGGGAAGCCGGGCAGACGGCGGGAGACCTCTTCCAGCACGTCGAAGCGCAGGGGAGGCGGCACCAGGATGCCCTTCTCGTTGCGGGTGCACTGGGCGGCGGTGAACTTGTAGGCGCCGTGGGAGGTGCCGATGGCGATGGCCAGGGAGTCGCAGCCGGTCTTGGTCACGAACTCTTCCACTTCCTCGGGACGGGTGTAGGAGGCGGCGTGGGCCGCGACCTTGACGTCGTCCTCGATGCCGGCCAGGGTGCCCAGCTCGGCCTCGACGACCACGCCGTGGTCATGGGCGTACTCGACGACCTTCTTGGTGATCTCGATGTTCTCGGCAAAGGGCTTGGAGGAGGCGTCGATCATGACGGAGGTAAAGCCGCCGTCGATGCAGGCCTTGCAGGTCTCGAAGTCGGGGCCGTGGTCCAGATGCAGGGCAATGGGGATCTCGGGGCACTCGATGACAGCGGCCTCCACCAGCTTCACCAGATAGGTGTGGTTGGCGTAGGCGCGGGCGCCCTTGGAGACCTGGAGGATGACGGGGGCATGCTCTTCCTTGCAGGCTTCGGTGATGCCCTGCACGATCTCCATGTTGTTGACGTTGAAAGCGCCGATGGCGTAGCCGCCGTCGTAGGCCTTCTTGAACATCTCAGTAGTAGTTACCAGAGGCATAGTTCAGTCACTCCTTTTTGTGTATGGTGGTATGATTATAGCACATTTCCGGGGAAATACAAGCCCTCTTTTTACACGGTTTTTAAATTCTTAAAGGGGAGCGCTGCTTGTCCGAACCGTGCCGAAGGACGAAACCCGCGGACGGCAGATAAGTGACGGCCCAAATCTCTGATTTGGCTGCCGGAACTTATGCAGAGCAGTGCCGTCCCTACAGGTGGGCGCACCGGGGGACGCCGCCCCCTACGGCGGGAACGTTTCGATTCTGTCATTCTGAGCGCAGCGAAGCATTGCGCCCTTCCTGGGTGAATCCGTTCATTCTTTCCGTATATCACGAAGAAAGGGACGGATTTCTCAGTCGCAAGCTCCTTCGAAATGACAAGATGAAAGCGAAACAGCGTAGTAGCGGCAGAGCTTCCCGTCCCGCCGTACCCCGGACAGGGGAGCGTTGCCCGTTCGAACCGTGCCGAGGGACGAAACCCGCGGACGGCAGATAAGTGACGGCCCAAATCTCTGATTTGGCTGCCGGAACTTATGCAGAGCAGTGCCGTCCCTACAGCCCGCCCGGGTCGTTTCCCGCTAACAGGGGCGGCACCCTGAGCTCCATCCGGAAGGCGGTGTACACGTCGTCCATCTGGACGGGGGTTCCGCAGTGCCGGGCGAAGAAGGCCACCGCCTCCAGGTTTGCGGTGGGAACGCCGATGCTGAGGGTCTGAAGCCCCCGGGAGCGCAGCACCGAGACCGCCTGTCCCAGAAGCTGATCCCCAAAGCGGCGGTGCCGGTATTCGGGCCGCAGGTACAGGCAGGAGACGCCGCTGCCCTGGAGGGCGACATAGCCCACGGGCGTTTCGTCCAGCAGGGCGATCCACACCCGGTCCCCGGGAGCGGGAGCCCACAGGGGATGGTAGAGGGCTTCGTCCTCCGGCCTCGGGTCCCGATACCAGAGATTGAAGCGGCCTCCCTGCTGCCGCCACCAGCGCTGTCTGGCCCGGGTGGAGATGGCCTCGGGGATGTGGGAGTTGTCAAAGAGATACACCGGGGTGAAGACCCCGTTTTCGTATTCCAGCAGGCAAACCGCGGCATTGTCGCTCCGGGAGGAGTCAAAGGGAGTACCGATGAGGCGGTGCAGACCCCCGGAGAGGACGCAGCCGTGGGTCAGGACGGCGACGCTGCCCCCCGGGTGGACCAGGGCAATCTCCTCCAGGGCCTCCGCAAAGCGGCGGGAGTATTCCGCATAGGACTCCGCCCCGGCAACCGCCCAGCGCTCCGGGTCCCGGGAAAAGGCCCTCATGGCCTCGGGCTGGGTCCGCTCCAGCAGACCGAAGGGCTGATCCTCCCAGACCCCCACCCGGACCTCCCGGAAGCGGGGCTCCAGGTTCAGGGGCAGGCCCTTGGGCAGATACAGCGCCTCGGCGGTCTTCCGGGTGCGGAAGAGGTCGCTGGCGTAGACCGCGTCCAGCGCCACGGTCTCAAAGCGCTGTTTCAGGGCCTGGATCTGCCGCAGACCGTTTTGGGTGATCCGGGAATTGTACTGGCCGTGCATCCGGCGATAGATGTTTCCCTCCGCCTCGGCGTGGCGAATCAGATAGAGCTTTGTCATCTCACAGCACCGTCACGTAGCCTTCCAACTGCTTTTTCATCTTTTCCACCGCGGCCACCGCCGCCTCGGGCCAGTCTCCGGCGTCGGGATTCTCCCGCCAGGCCCCGATGATGGAGCGGGAGGCGCAGACCGCCGCCCCGTGACCCAGCCGGTCAAAGGCATAGGCGGCGTGCTTGGCCACGCCTCCCTGGGCGCCGTAGCCCGGCACCAGGAAAAAGAGGCTGTCGTAGCGCTTCCGCAGGGCCTGGACGGCGGCGGGACTGCTGAGCCCCACCACGGCCCCCACCTGGCCGTAGCCGCACTTGCCGAAGAGCTCCGTGCTCCAGCGCAGGGTGAGATCCGCCATGGCGGTGTAGATTACCCGGTCTCCGGAGAGGAGATCCTGGACCTCCATGGAGGACTTGTTGGAGGATTTTACCACCACAAAGAGGTTTTTGGGCTTGTCTCCCCGGAGCCAGGGCAGATAGGGCTTGATGCCGTCGCTGCCCAGATAGCCGCTGAGCACCAGCCCGTCGCAGGGGTAGGGGAAGACCCGCTCCCCGCCGAAGTCCAGGCCTCCGAAGATGCTCTGGGCGCTCAAAGCGGCGATGTGGCCCACGTCGGAGCGCATGGTTTCCAGCAGGACGTAGTACCCCAGCTTTTTGGCATAGGCCATCAGCTCCTGCATCACCTTGACCCCCTGCCAGCCCAGGGCCTCGAAGCAGGCGGCCTGGAATTTCACGGCGGGAACCAGCTTTTTCAGGGCCTCCAGCAGTCCTTTGCAGAACTCGGAGAAGCTCTCCGCCAGGGCTTCGGGGCCGGGGCCCAGCTTTTCCTCCCAGGAGGCCAGCAGCTCCGGGGGAATCAGCTCCCGGCTGGGGTCCAGTCCCACCACAATGGGACATTTCAGCTTGCGGATTTTGCTTTGCAACAGGTCAATGGACATGAGACGCACCTCGCTGTCTGTTTACTTTTTTACAGATTATATCATATATTTGAAAAAAATTACAGTCTTTTTCCGCTATTTTTGGGGAAGAATAAGGGCGAAGGGAGGCGAACGACATGACCATCAAGGGATTTGCCCTGGGCTTGGGTCTGGGCATGGTGGGCGGCGCGGTGGCTGCCGCGGTTCTGCCCAAGCAGCCCCAGGTCCGCCAGGCGGTCAGCAAGGCCGCCGACACCGTGGAGAACGCCGTGGAATCCGCAAAATCCGCCCTTTGCGGCGGAGCTTGCGGCTGATCGCCGCTTTTCACAAAAAAAGCATCCGGCCCGACAGCCGGATGCTTTTTTGTCTTGGGTATTTCGTCCTCAAGCCCCTCAGGGCCGGGGCCAGTCTGAGAGCCAGGTGGGGTCCACCGCCGGGACGTAGCAGGGCTGGCAGACGATGCTGCCCCGCCCGTCCTGCCCCAGAGGCAGCAGGAAGCGGTAGAAGGGAAGCAGCCGATCCCCGTTCTCGTTGGGCAGATAGACCAGGTCCATGAAATTCTCCGCCTCCCTCTGGCTGTGATCCGCGTCCATGTCAAACAGCTCCGGCAGAAGCGCCCAATCCTTCAGGCCGCTCAGATACTGCCCCTCCAGGAACATCTTCTGAGCCAACTCCGGGGCCAGCAGGGGATAGTTCCCCTGGGTTACCCAGGTCAAAGGCGTGCCTATGAGGGTTTCGGTTTGAAGAACATCCTCCTGTCCCGTGACGCCGTCGTACCGGATGACCCGCATGTGGTTCTGGTCCGGTTCCAGCGCCGAGAAGCTGACGCCGTACAGGGTATCTCCCCGGTAGAGCAGTCCCAGCCGTTCCAGATTACAGGCGACGAGCTGGGCTCTGGGATCCCCTGTCAGACTGGGATAGAATTCCCGCAGATACAGGGGTTCCGCCTCCCCGGCCAAGGGATATTCCCTGGGGGCAAGGCCCTCCACCGGGACCCAGCCCGGGACGGAGCCCCCGAAGGGCCTCAGCTCCGTGATTTCGCTCAGATGATCCAGGAAGACGGCGTCCCGCAGGGCTGTCCGTTCCTCCGCCGCCAGCTCGGGGAGCTCCGGGGTGAAGCGCTGCTCCGGGGCCAGCAGCAGAGTAAACTGCCCCCGGCGGTCCAGGGAGGCAAGGCCCAGCTCCGTCTCCGCCTGCAGGGGCTGGTCCATGCTGGTGTGGTCGTATTCCCGGATCAGGGGGCTGTTGACCAGCTCCAGCGCCCGGGAGAGCAGCAGCCGCTCCTCCGAATGGGTCAGACTGCCCACGCGGCTGTCCATCTGGTAAACCGGCAGGGTGTTGAGCTTTGCATCCTCCTGCCAGGGATTGGAGCCCCGATAGGCGGCAGGGTCCGACAGCATCAGAAGCTCGCTGTCCTGCCCCGCCTGTCCCAGCACCAGCATCCTGGGGTCGAATTGCTCCGGCCAGTCTGAGAGCCAGGCGGGGTCCACCGCCGGGACATAGAGCAGGGCGCAGTTGCTTTTGTCCTCCCAGCGGCCGTTGGGCAGGGTGAAGCGGTAGAAGGGCAGCAGCAGACTGTGGGGGGCCTCCGTGAGATACACCAGCTCCGGCTGAAGCGCCTCCGACTGGCTGAGATCCAGAGCCTCATCCCCCTCGTAGAGATAGTTTCCCCGGGCCAGGGAGGCCTTGGCCTGGGAGACGCTGATGATGGGGTAGTCTCCCACAGATTCCAGCCAGGCCGGGATCACGGGGGCTCCGCCGCTTTCCGGGCTGCAATACCATTCCAGCCCTCCCACCTTCACGCCGTCCGCGGTGAGCAGGCGGACGCCCTGGAGGTACCGGGCCACAAGCTGGTCCCCCGGGTCCTCCCGGATGGGGTAGAGAACGCAGCCGTGCCAACTGCTTTTGAGACTCTCCCAGCAGTCCCAGAGGGCCAGTCGGCTGCTTTCCAGCCCCAGCCGGGCCTGGATCTGCCTGCCGCAGTCCTCCATGGAGGCCTGGCGGATCGCCTGCTCCGCCGTCAGACCCTGGGGCAGCTCCGGCTCCGTCTCCGGCTGGAGCCAGTGATCGAAGTCGTAGAGCATCAGCACCCGCCCGTCCCCGTAGACCGTCAGGGTTCCCAGGTCGCTTTCGCTGCTGAGACCCACCGGGACCTCCGGGTTATCCTGGGTGTACTGGAGCTCCCGTTCCTCCGGGAGCGCCGCTCCCAGCCGGGCGGCGGCGGCCTCCAGCATGGAGGCGAGCTCCTCCGGACCGTAGTAGCAGGGCAAGCCCCCTTCGGCGGGGTCCATGCTGTAGACCATGGCGCTCTGGTACACCGGCAGCCGGTCCAGACCCGCTGTCCCGGTCCAGCTATCCCCCTGGTCATTCAGACAGCTCTCGTCCAGAAGCCGGCTGAAGACGCCCTTGTAGTTTTCGCCCACCGCCAGCATGGGCAGCTCCGGAGCCTCCGTGGGGGCCGTGACGACAGGCTCGGACTCCGCCACGGGGTTCGTCCCGGCGACGGGATTGGAGGCGGGGCGGTTTTTCAGAACCAGCAGGACCCCCGTCCCCAGGCAAAGCAGCAGCACCGCCGCCGCGGCGCTTTTCAGCCAGGGGCGGCGCCTCCGGACCAGAACGGTTTGTTCCGCCTGGGCCAGCAGGTCCTCTCCCACATGGTCCAGGCTGTAAAGCAATTCTTCGGATTTCACAGCAAGCCCTCCTTTTTCAGATAAGCCCGCAGGCGTTTCCGGGTCCTGGAGAGGACCACGGAGACCTGGGGACCGGTGATTTCAAAGCGGGCGGCAATCTCTGAGCGGCTGTCAAAAAAGTAATAGCGCCGCAGAAAGATTCCCCGGGCCTCCTCGGACTGGGTGCGAAGAAAGCGGTCCACTGCCGCCCCCAGCTCCTGGGCGGCAATCCGGCTTTCCACGTCTCCCCGGCCCGTGACCTGCTCCAGCTCCTCCAGGGACAGGGTAATGGCTCCGCCGCCCCGCTTCGCCGCGCCAAGCTGCCGCAGCCGGTCCAGAGACAGGTTCCGCACGATCCGGGTGAGATAGCTGCCCAGGGAATTGGGCCGCTCCGGGGGAAGCCGCTGCCAGAGCCGGAAATAGCTGTCGTTGACGCACTCCTCCGCATCCTCGGGGTTCTTGAGGATGCGGCGGGACAGGCCCCGGCACAGACTGCCGTAGGAACGGTCGGTTTCCGCAATGGCCCGCTCGTCCCTGGCCCAGTAGAGATTTATGATTTGTTCGTCAACCAAGGCGATCAACCTCCTTCTGATCTCTTCACCCTGTAAGACGGAGCCCCCGGGATCAGCTTGCAGCCTCAGCATAGCATTTTTGAAATATTTTTTCAAGCCCGCCTTGTCTCCGCCGCAATTCCGTGGTAAAATATGACCATTCAAGAGGCATCAGGCAAGAGGCATCGGGGATCAGGGATCAGACCCGCCTGTAGGGACGGCTCTCAGCCGTCCGCCGCCTGCGCCCGCCTGTAGGGACGGCACTTTGCCGTCCGCCGTTTCCCGCCTGGGCGAATTGAGAATGGAAAATGGAAAATGGAAAATTGAGGTGTTTTCAAATTGCCATTTGAAAACATTGGAAATGGGAACGGGGGTTACGGATTCTTCTCTGCGCTCAGAATGACAAGGACGGGACGTTTCCGCCGTAGGGGCGCACATTGTGCGCCCGCCCACCTGCGCCCGCCCTGCCTGCGCCCGCCTGTAGGGACGGCTCTGCTCTGCATAAGTTCCGGCAGCCAAAT
>CAMOSU010000084.1 GCA_946625125.1 uncultured Clostridia bacterium | reverse complement strand
CCTCCCCTGCAAGCAGGGGAGGTTTTGCGGAGAAATCCACAAACCCCGATTTGTCGAGCTCCGTGCCAGGGGGAGCCCTCAGATTTTGGGTGGGTCCCCCCGGCGGAAGGCCTTGATCTGGCGCAGCTCCCGCAGGACCCGGGCAGGGTGCAGGGCCATACGGCCCACCCGGCGGAGGAGAAAGAGCGGATACAGGGCCTTGTGCTTTGCCGTCTGTGGGTAGTAGAGCTCCAGAGCCTCCCGGTCCAGACGGATGCGGCGGAGCAGATAGCGGCCCTTGGCCCCTGGACTGTCGTCTGTCAGACCCAGAGCGAGTCGGTTGGCTTCCAGATTTTGCCGGACGCCGGAGCTTCCGGAGGCAAGAAGGTAGTCCAATAGCCCTCGATCCGGTTCCGCCGTTTCCTCTCCGGAAAAGAGGCTCAGGCCCAGGCTCCGCAGCCGGGACTCAAAGGCGCCAAGTCCCAGCTTTTCCAGCTCCCGGTCCAGGTAGTCCCTGTCCAGTGCCGGACGGGCCCTCCAAAAAAGGTAATTGTCCATCACCGTCCGCAGACCTGTGCCTGCGTGGCTGTAATGCTTGAAGGCGTGACAAATGTGGTAGAGATAGAGATCCTCGTCTCCCATTCGGCGAAGACAGCCCTCTCCCTGGGAGCGCTCAAGACAGTCCCGGTAGTAGGCCGCCAGTCGGGGATCGTCCTGGGGAAGAAAGAGTGCCCAGTGGATTTCAAATTCCAGACTGGGGGCCTTGCTGTAGACGTCGTGGTTGGAGCGGCCGAAGCGCTCGCAGGTGAAGCCAAGACCCTCCATCATGGATCTGATTTCTTCCATGCGCCCGGGTTCCACCAGCAGGTCGTTGTCGTCCATCTCCCGCATGCCGGCCCTGGGCCAGAACTCCTTCAGCAAAATCCCCTTCAGGGGCATGTACCGGATGCCTGAATTCTCCAGTCCCCGCAGCACGGCGGGGCGTTCCAGCTCGAAGAGGGCCAGCTTCCGCTGGGCCTTTTTCTTTGCCTGGTCAAATTCGTGGGGCAGGGGCCGGGTTCGTTCCAGGGCAAAGGCTGCGGCGGCTGCCACCCGATGGCGCTGGGCCAGCCGGAGAATGGCGGCAAAATCCATCTGCTCCACCCGTTCCGCCGCCGGAGCGGAGCCGTCCAGGGCGCAGCGCAGCAAGAGCAGCAAATCCGCCTCCACCCGGGCCATGTATTGCTCCGGGGGCTCTACGGGCCGGCTTTTGCCCTCCCGGATCACCGCGGTGAGCACGCCGATGATTTGATCCCGGGTGACGCCGGGCTCTGACTGCCTGCGATTGTCTCCCCTGGTGACATAGCCGTCTGCCCGAAGCTCCACGATGCGGTGCAGGACGTACTGCCCGCCGGGACGGCGATAGAGGGGAACGTCGTTCACCCTCAGGGGCGCCTTGGGAGCTTCGATCACCAGCAGATCCCGGGGCTGAATCTGGGGAAACATGCTGTCCCCCTGGGCTGTGTATACCAGACGACCCTGGCTGGCCAGGATCTCTTCGAAGCTTGCCTTATTCATCAATGGCCCCGATTTTCCGAAGACGGCGCACCGCCTCAGCGGCCTCCGCCCGAATCTGGGCGGGGTCTCCTTCAAAGCGGTCGCAAAGAGTCTGCTCCAGCTCCTCCTGGCTGATTTCCCGGGTCAGACAGTCCAGTATGGCCGCCAGAGTCTTGTTCCCCTGGACCAGCCCATGGAATTTCGCGTCACCGGTGGGGACCAGAAGCGTCTGGCCGTCCATCTGGTGACTGATAAAATTGGGATTCAGTTTCATCTGTCGCTGCTGCCTTTCTCAAAAAGCTGGGGCGCTCACCGAGCCGCCCCGCGTGATTCGCGTGTTGCTGCTCTGCCCGGATTGCGCAGAGCGGAGACAGAAGCTGTCCAGCCCATTATAGCCGACTCCCCCTTCAAAATCAAGAATAATCCAAAACTCCCCCAAAAGTTCAAAAAAGACACAAAAAAAGCAGAGGCCCGGAGCAATTGACAATCCCGGGAAATGTGTTATAATTATACGAAAGCAAGAACCGTTTTTCTCCACCGGAACGGTGGTTTTCCTGAAAAACCGCAAAAATGGAGGTATGATGATGAAGAAAATCCTTGCGATGCTGCTGACTGTGCTTCTGACGCTTTCCCTTCTGGCTCTGCCCGCCGCGGCAGTGAGCTTCTCCGACGTCCCCGCCGGGTGCTGGTATGAAGAAGCCGTATACTGGGCCGTGGAAAACAACATCACCGCCGGCGTGGGAAACGGCAAGTTTGGCCCCAATCTGGAGCTCACCCGTGGCCAGGTGGTTACGATGATCTGGTCCATCCAGGGCAAGCCCAATCCCTCCGGCAGTTCTCCCTTTTCTGATGTTCCCACGGGGCTCTGGTATTCCAACGCGGTGATCTGGGCGGCGGAGAAGGGGATTGTCGCCGGTCTGCCCGGAGGCGTCTTCAAGCCCAATCAGAACATCACCCGCCAGGATCTGGTGGCGATTCTTTACCGCTATGCCAAGTTCAAGTATGGCTCCGTCAGCGCTCCCTCCAACGCCCTGCAGGGCTATTCCGACGCCTCCAAGGTGGCGTCCTATGCCCGGGAGGGCATGTGCTGGGCGGTGGCCAACCGCATTGTCAGCGGCACCTCCGCCACCACCCTCAGTCCCCTGGGGACCGCCAGCCGCTGCCAGCTTGTGCAGATGCTCTATAGCTGGCTGAAGGACGATGACTGGACCCTGCCCTTTATCCCCAAACCGTAATTTATACTGAACTCCATTAAAATGCTTTCATAGTTTCATTCTCCCTGCATTGCCCGCCAGGCAATCTCGGCGGCCTCCGGGTCCATGGTGCAGCTCAGACGGTAGAAGGGGACTGCTGTCAGCAGCTCCCGCTCCAGCTCCAGAATCTGCCCCATGGTCTCCGGGTCCCGGGCGCGCAGAGCCTGCTCCATGAGCCGGGGCAGGGCTTCCGCCCCGCTCAGGGGAGAAACCCGGGTTTCCCCGGCCCGCTCCAGCAGGGCCACGGCTTTCAGGGGCGCGGAGGCGTTGCGGCTCAGACGGTGCTTGCCGTTCCAGGGGGTGCCGTATACCGTGACGCGGCCCTCCTGGACCCGCAGCATGGGCTTGTCGTCGTTGAGCATCCAGACCCGCCCGCCGAAGCGCTCCCGCCAGAGCCGGGCGTGGGTGCTTTTGCCGGTGCCGCTTTTGGCGGTGAAGAGATAGGCCTGCCCGTCCATGCACAGGGCGGAGCCGTGGACCAGCAGCACATGCTCCCATACCAGGCGCTCCGCCAGCAGAGCGTGAATGGCGTTGTTCTCCAGATAGGCGGGGGAGGGCTCCGCCGGAGCTCTCTGCGAAAGCCGGGAGCGTATGTTCTCCAGGTCCTCCTGCTCCGGAGCGATGAGAAAGCGAGGCTCCTTCCGGCTGAGATAGTCCCGGAAAAAGGCCCTGTTTTCCCCCCAGCGGCAGCGGATCAACAGGGGAACCCCGGCAATCTCGACTTTGAATTCCTCCACGGCCGTCTCCTTTTCCTCCCGTCTCTCTTTTATTCCAGCTTGGCGGCGGCCTGCTCCCACAGGTCCATCAGACCGGCGAGCTTCTCCTCGGCGGCCTCCTTTTCTCCTGTCAGCCGAAGCAGCTCCTGATAGTCGGTGGCGGCGGCCAGAAGCTGCTGATCCAACTGGGCCACAAGCTGCTCCTGCTTGTCGATCTCCCGTTCCAGACGGCGGACCTCCTTTTCCAGAGCCTTGGTGTCCGTCTTCTGAACGGGCTTTTCTTTTTTCACCGGCTTTTCCGTCTGGGGGATGGGCCGGATGGCGGCGTTTTCCTTCAGACTGCGGTACTTGGCATAGCCGCAGGGGTAGTCCCTGATGACCCCGTCCTCCAGCTCCCAGATCCGGGTGGCGAACTTGTCCACGAAATAGCGGTCGTGGGAGACGAAGAGCAGGGTGCCCTCGTATTCCTCGATGGCGCACTCCACCCACTCCCGGGAGGCGATGTCCAGGTGGTTGGTGGGCTCGTCCAGAATCAGCAGATTGATCTTCTCGTCCATGAGCATACACAGCCGCAGACGGCTCTGCTCGCCGCCGGAGAGGGTGCCCACGGTCTTGAACACGTCCTCCCCGGAGAAGAGGAAGGCGCCCAGCCGGTCCCGGGCCTGCTGGGGGGTGCAGTTTTTTTCATAGAGCATGGTGTCGTAGAGGGTCCGCTCCGGGTGCTCAAAGCGCATGATCTGGGGCAGATAGGCGGTCTTCACCGTGGGGCCGAAGCGGATGCGCCCCGCGTCCACGGGCTCCTCCCCCAGCAGGCAGCGGAGGAAGGTGGTCTTGCCCGTGCCGTTGTCCCCCAGGATGGCGATGCGCTCGCCGCCCTCCACCAGCAGCTCCACGTCGGAAAAGAGCTTCTTTTCCCCGAAGGACTTTTCCATGCCCTTCACGCTGAATACCGCGTCTCCGAAGAATTCCTTTTCCCCGAAGCGGGCCTTCATGGTCTTTTCCGTCTTGGGCCGCTCTGTTTTGCGAATCCGCTCCAGCCGGTGCTGCATGGCCATGGCCCGGCGGTAGAGCACCCGGTTGTTGATGCCCCAGCCCTTCATCCGCTCCACGGTGTAGCTGAGCTGGCCGATCTTGGCCTGCTCCTGCTGGTACTGCTTCATTTGCAGGTTGAAGCGGGCCTGCTTTTCCTCCAGGTAGAAGGAGTAGTTGCCGTTGTAGTGCTCCGCCCGGCCGTCGTGGATCTCAATGATCCGCTCCACCACCCGGTCCAGGAAGTAGCGGTCGTGGGAGATGGTCAAGGTGGTACCCTTGAACTGCTTGATATAGCCCTCCAGCCACTCCACGCTCCGCAGATCCAGGTGGTTGGTGGGTTCGTCCAGCAGGAGGATGTCGGTGTTCTCCAGCAGCAGCCGGGCCAGGTTCACCCGGGTCTTCTCCCCGCCGGAGAGCTGGGAGAAGAGCTGCTCCCGCATGGAGGCCGGGATGCCCAGACCGTTGCAGATTTTGTCCACGTTGGTGTCCATCTCATAGCCGCCCCCCACCTCGTAAGCGTTGGTGAGACGGTCGTATTCTGACAGGATGGCCCGGTCTGAGGAAACGCTCATCCGCCGCTCCAGCTCCTCCATCTTCTGCTTCATGGAAAAGAGCTCCCGATAGGCGGAGCGGAGGACGTTTTCCACCGTCCAGCCCGGGGGGAAGGAGGGGATCTGGGAGATCAGGCCGATCTTCCGATTGGGGGCAAAGACAATGGTCCCTTCATCGGGCTCCAGCTCCCCGGTGAGCATGCGAAAGAGGGTGGTCTTCCCGCAGCCGTTCCGCCCCATGATGCCGACGCACTCGCCGGTCTGGATCTCAAAGGACAGGCCGTCCAGGAGAATTTCACCCACCTCGAAGGATTTTTTCAGATTTTGTACGGATAGTTCAATCATGGTATTCCCTCTGTAGCGGCGCACAGTGTGCGCCATCGGTTCAGGGTTCAGAGTTCAGCAGCGCCTTGAGCTGTTCTCTGGTATACAGACAGTTCAGCGCCGTCAACAGGGCGTTGGCGCTCAGATGCTCCGGCAGACCCAGGCGCTTTTGCAGGGCCAGGCGTTTTTCCCGGCTGTCCGGGCGGCCCGACAGGCCCAGCTCATAGAGAACGGTTTTTGTGATGGCCTCGCAGGGGCGAGCATGGCTCGTCCGGCATTCGGAACGAATGCAATTTGCCGCAGGCAAATCCCGATCCACCGTCGGCTGCAAAGGATCGCCCTGCGGGCGATTGTTTGCTTCGCAAACCGGACAAGCAAGGCTTGTCCCTACATGCTCTTTTGGCACAGGGTTCTCATCTTCAAACGTCGCCCCGGCGTTGCGCAGGGCGGCAATCAGCACCTCGGGCTTCATGCCCTCCACGCCCAGCTTGCCCTCCTTGCCGGGGGCGGCCTTGCGCTTCTCCTTGCCGCAGACGTCGGGGATATAGGCCTGCTTCACCAGCTCCGGGGGAATGGCCCCCTTCAGATAGCCCCGGATCACGAAGCCCGCCCCGTCGCTGTCCGTCAGGATGATAAGGCCCCGTTTCTCCGCCGCGGCCCGGAGCAGAGCCAGCTTTTCCGGGTCCTTGAAGATGCCGAAGCCGTCTGTGACGAAGATGGGGGCGTCGATGATCTGGGAAAGGGTGTTCTTGTCGTACTTGCCCTCCACCACCAGGGCTTCTTTGATTCTAAGCATTTCTCGATTCTCCCGCCAGCTCCAGAACCAGCAGCTCCAGCACCCGCTCCGGGTCGTCGTAGGAGGATTTCAGCCTTTCGTCCGCCTCCAGGCAGAGCTCCGCCGCCCGTCCGCAGAAGCTCTCGGAAAGCCGCCGGGCGGCGTCCATGGTTTTCTGGGCGGGATAGCCCCCGATGCCGCAGAGCTTCATGAGATCCTGCTGCCGCTTGCCCCCGTCCAGCAGCCGCCGGGCCGCCAGGGTCCGGCGCATCTGAGCCCCCAGAGCGCCCAGGATCATCACCGGCTCCTCCTGCTTCTGCAGCAGGGTCCGGAGCACCTGCAAGGCCCGCTCATAGCGGCCTGCCGCCACGGCGTCAGTGAGATCCCAGATTTCCGCCTCCAGAACCGGCTCCACCAGCAGGTCGATGTGATTCCGGGTGACGGTGTCCTCCTCCACATAGGCGCAGAGCTTTCCGATTTCCCCCAGCAGGGCCGTCATGGACCCTCCGGTGCGGTGAATGAGATAGCGGGCGTCGTCCACGGTGATCTGCTTGCCCTGCTTCTTCATGTGGCGGCCGATCCAGGACACCAGCTCCCGCTCCGTGGGCTGGGTAAACTCCACCACCGTGGCCCGGGCAAAGGCCTCCGCCAGGGCTTTTTTTCGCTTGTCGATCTTAAACTCCACAGTCTCATAGACCAGCACCAGGGTGCAGTAGTCCGGGATGTCGGAGAAAAATTTTGCGTAGGCGTTGGCGTCCTCGCCCATGGCAAAGAAATCCACGTCGTCGATCTGAACCATGGAGCGCTGGGCCATCATGGGCAGGGCCTCAAGGCTGTCCAGCACCCCCTGGAGAGAGACGGTTTCGGCGTTGAAGCGGTGGTAGTTGAAGGCCTCCGCGAAGTCCTCCACCAGCAGCTTGTGCAGGCTGTCCAGCCAATGACGCCGCAGGTAGGCCTCCTCCCCGTGAAAGACGTAGAAGCGTCCGGGGCAGTTGCCCTTGATGTCGGCCTTGAGCCGATCCAAATTGGTTTCCGCCATGGTTTCACCGTCCTGTGATTACGAGATTGCCGGATTCGTCGGTGCGGTAGACCGCGGCCCCACAGGCCTCCAGCCGGTCCAGAGCTTCGGCGCTGGGCAGGCCGTAGGAATTGCGGCCCACGCTGATGAACACCGTTTCCGGGGAGATTGCCTCCAGCAGCGCCTGGGAGGAGGAGGCGGAGGAGCCGTGATGTCCGGCCACGTAGCACTCCGCCCGGGGCAGGGATTCCCGCTCCAGCAGCCTGTATTCCGCGGCGCTGTCCAGATCCCCGGTAATCAGCATATCATATTCCGCGGCGGAATACAAGACGGAAATACAGGCCGCGTTGTCATTTCTGTCGCTCACCGGGGCCATGATCTGTACCTCCCCCAAGGAGTAGGGGAGCAGCAGGTCCGCCGTCACATAGCGCAGCTCCGCCCCGGCAGCCCGGGCGGCGGCCTCCACCAAGGCCCGGTTCTCCGGGTCAAAGGCCACGTCGGGCAGATAGACCGTCCCCACGGGAATCAGGGAGAGCAGGGTCTCCACCCCGTTCATATGATCCGAGTCGTAGTGGGTGAGGATGAGGGCGTCCAGGCGCTCGGCGCCCCTTCGTCGGAGCCAGGCCGCCGCCAGACGCCCCGCGGCAGGGCCGCCGGAGCCGCCGCAGTCCGTCATCACCGTCAGCGTCTCTGTCACCAGACAGACGCATTGGCCCTGTCCCAGGTCCAGGGCCGCCATGGTGAAGTCCACGGAGCGGGCCTCCAGCCCTTGAAGCCCGGTGAGAACCAGAAGCGCTGCCAGAACGCTGAGAAGCGGTCTGTGGTAACGCCCTTCCCGCAGGGCAAGCGTCAGAAGCAGACAGAGCAGCAGCACCCCCAGAAAGGCGGCGCCGTAGGCGTCCAGGTACAAAAGCCGCCCCGGCAGCCGGGAGACCAGGCGGCAGATTCCCAGAATGGCCCGGACAGGCAGGGCCAGCAGCTCGCCTGCCCAGCTTCCCAGAACACCGCTCAGAGTCCCCAGGGCCAGCACCAGCAGAGCGCCGCCCAGACAGACAGAGGCCAGGGGCAGCACCAGAAGGTTGGTGAGAACACCGTAGACCGGGATGGAGCCGAAGGCCAGGGCCGCAATGGGAAGGGAGAAGAGCTGGGCTCCGATGGAGGCGGCGACCCCTGTGGATACGCCCCGGATCAGCCGCCGCAGCAGGCCGCTGAGAAAGCTCCCGGATCGGAGTCCCCAATGGGCCGGTCCGGTCCAGAGCAGGAGCTTTTTCACCCGGGGCAGAGTCAAAAACCAGTTTTGCAGGGGCTGGGCCACCAGAAGCAGACCCGCCACGGCGGCAAAGGAGAGCTGAAAGCTGAGATTGGCAATGCACCAGGGGTTTTGCAGCAACAGAAGCAGGCCTGCCAGGGCCAGGGAGCTGGGCGGATCCTTCTCCTCCCGAAAGAGGGGGGCCAGCAGGGTCAGGCCCAGCATCACCGAAGCCCGGATCACGGAAGGGGAGGCCCCGGTCATGAGGGTGTAGAGCCCCAGCAGGGGCAGGCCCAGGATGGCCGCCTGTCTGCCCTGGCCCGCCAGCAGCATCAGGATTCCCAGGAGCATGGACACATGCAGGCCGGATACCGCGATGATGTGGGAGGCCCCGGCGTCGGAAAGCCAGACCCGGGCGGCCTCGGAGAGCCCGGAGCGATTTCCGGTGAGCATTGCCTGGGGCAGGGCGGCGGCGTCCAGGGGAATCAGCGCTCCCAGCCGCTGAAAGACCCGCCGGGAGAGCCGGACGGGAAAATAGCGAAGGGGATCTCCCCCGGAAATGAACTGCTCCGGGCTGCCGGAGGCGGTGAGCAGAACCCCGGCGGCCTGCAGGGCCAGATACTGTTCTCCGTCCCGGTCCAGGTCCGCTCGTTCCAGGGAGAAGCTGCCCGCGATCCGGTCTCCGGGGGCCAGCTCCGGAAGCTCGCCGTAGAGATAGAAGCGGGTTCTGACCCGCCCTCCGGGAAGCTCCGCCCAGGCGTCCGCCCAGTGGCCGTACCAGCTTGGCTGGGGATAGCCGCAGAGCTCCGCCGTGAGAGTTTGCCGCTCCCCGGCGGAGGCCCGGGCCGGGGTGAGCACTGCGGCCCCGTAGCCCCAGCACCATAGCAGGCCGAAGCCCAACCCAAGGGCGGCGCAGAATACCCGGCGCGGAACCTGGCGCGTCCGGAGCGATGCCTCGTGCTTACGGCGGAGCAGACGGAACCCTGGGATTCCCACGAATAAGACAGCACCGAATCCGGCGGCCCGGAGCAGCCAGGCCTCCGGCAGCAGGTACACGGAGGCCAGACACGCGGCGGAAAAACCCAATGTAAACCAGAGCAGCTTTCGCATGACGGCCTCCGTTCAGATAATTTGGATTTGTCAATCCGTAGTACGCTGTTTCGCTTTCATCTTGTCATTTCGAAGGA
>CAMOSU010000083.1 GCA_946625125.1 uncultured Clostridia bacterium | reverse complement strand
GACCTTTGAAAGCATGATTTGTCAAAGCTGTGTTCAGTTTTCAGGATGCAATCCTATTTCCGCCCTTAGCTCAGTTGGTAGAGCAACTGACTCTTAATCAGTGGGTCCCGGGTTCGAGTCCCTGAGGGCGGACCAAACAGCGCCGAGGCAATCCGGCGCTCATATGGCCCGTTGGTCAAGTGGTTAAGACAGAGGCCTCTCACGCCTTTAACATCGGTTCGAATCCGGTACGGGTCACCAGGAACACAGCCTTCCAAGCAGGAGGCTGTGTTTTTATGTTTGTATGAATCGTTATCTTTCCGAAAAGAACCATTGACAATACATATTTTTCGCAGTATTATGAAGCCAGGAAAGGAGGAAACAACCATGTACATACTCTGGATCGTTCTCGCCGCAGCGTTTTTGGTTGTGGAGCTTGGAACAGTTACCCTTGTAAGCCTCTGGTTCGTAGTTGGGGCTTTGGCCGCTATGGCTGCCGCCCTGCTGAACGCCGCGTTTTGGCTCCAGGTCCTGATCTTCGCCCTTGTGTCCCTGGCGATGCTTTTGCTGCTCAGACCCTTCCTTCGCAAATTCGTAGATCCCCACAAGATTCCCACCAACGTGGATGCCATGATCGGAAAGACTGCCTTGGTGACGGAGGCTGTTGACAATCTCCGGGAGCAGGGAGCCATTCGTTTTAACGGTCTTATATGGACCGCACGCTCCACTGACGGTAATCCCATCCCCGCAGGCGAAGAAGTCGTGATTGAGACGGTGGAGGGTGTAAAGGCAATGGTGAAAACGAAATAAGCGAAACACGAAGCACAGGAAACGAATTATTTGGAGGGATTTTTATGGATTACGTCAAGTATATCATCATTGCCGTGATTGCCCTTGTTGTGCTGGCGATCATTGGCAAGCACATTCATGTGGTAAAGCAGTCCCATGCCTATGTCATTGAGCGCTTGGGCGCGTTCAAGACTGTGTGGGGCGTTGGTTTCCACCTGTTGACCCCCTTCATCGACCGCATTGCCAAGCGGGTCTCCCTGAAGGAGCAGGTTCTGGACTATCCTCCCCAGCCCGTGATCACCAAGGACAACGTCACCATGCAGATTGATACCGTGGTGTATTTCCAGATCACCGATCCCAAGCTCTATGCTTATGGTGTGGAGCAGCCCATGATCGCCATGGAGACCCTCACCGCCACCACCCTGCGTAACATCATTGGCGACCTGGAGCTGGACCAGACCCTGACCTCCCGGGACGTCATCAACACCAAAATGCGGGCCATTTTGGACGAGGCCACTGACCCCTGGGGCATTAAGGTCAATCGGGTGGAGCTGAAAAACATTCTGCCTCCGGCGGACATCCAGAACTCCATGGAGAAGCAGATGAAGGCCGAGCGTGACCGCCGTCAGGCCATTCTCCAGGCTGAGGGCCAAAAGCACTCCGCCATCCTGGTGGCCGAGGGCCAGAAGGAATCCGCCATTCTGAAGGCCAGCGCCGAAAAGGAAGCCGCCATTCTCAAGGCCGAGGCAGAAAAGCAGGCAGCCATTCTCAAGGCCGAGGGCCAGGCTCAGGCGATTCTGGCGGTGCAGAAGGCCACTGCCGACGCTCTGAAGCTCCTGAATGAGGCCAATCCCAACGAGCAGGTAATCAAGCTGAAGTCCCTGGAGGCCATGCAGAAGGTGGCCGACGGCCAGGCGACCAAGCTCATCATCCCCAGCGATATGCAGGGCCTCGCCGCTCTGGCGGGCGGTCTGAAGGAAATCGTTAAGGACTGATTTTCCCACAAAAACGGCACTCCCCGGGGAGTGCCGTTTTTGTGTCAGTCGCCTGGATTACCAGTCAATGACGGGGGACTGATAGAAGCGGCGGGTGCTGAGATCCAGGACCAGAGTTGCGCCGCCGTACTTGGTGCCGGTGACGTCATACTTGCCCCAGAGATCGCTGCGATAGTAGCTCTGGTTGTGGGCAGTGATGCCCCGGATGCCGTAGCCGCCGTCCTCCCGGTTCAGACCCAGAATGGCCCAAAGGGTGTTGTTGAAGAGGCTGCCGGAGAGATAGGGAACGGGATCGGAGACGTCCCCCAGACGGCGAACGGTACCCTCCCGGGACCCTGCCGCCAGCAGAGGAGAGCCGAAGCAGACGGTGTTGAGGACGTTGTAGCGGGACTTGATTTCGGAGTTGGCTGCCACCTGCTGCGCAATCATCCCGCCCAGAGAATGTCCGGCAAGGATGAGATTGGCGCCCTTGGGGACGTTGGCTTTGATGATGCGGACCACGTTGGCGTAGTAGACGTTGTCCAGGTTGAAGCCGGAGAGAAGGTCTGTGAGCACGCCGGTGGACTGGTTGAGAACCAGCTCCGTGCCGGAGAGCGTCACCAGGTAGACGCTTTTGGAGCTGAAGCCGGATTTCAGGGTTCCCCTGGTGATGCTGATGGGGCCGAGATCGCCCTGATTGTAGCCGTCGCGGACATAGCTGTAGAGTTCAGGGGAGCTGGTGAAGGTGGTGGTGTTGGCTGCGGAGACGAGGGTGAGACCTGCCAGCATGGAGAGAAGCAGCAGGACTGCCAGGAAGCCGGAGAAGAGTCTTTTCACTTTCACAGAGGATTCCTCCTAATAATATTTGGTCAGCCGGAGCGCAAATTGCCGGAGCAGCGTCAAACTGACTG
Organism: uncultured Clostridia bacterium; assembly: GCA_946625125.1. GTDB lineage: Bacteria > Bacillota > Clostridia > Oscillospirales > Oscillospiraceae > JAFRPC01. The sequence continues at coordinate 7,002 of CAMOSU010000083.1, read as the reverse complement.
AATTCATCCTATCACGGAAGGGGATTTTTGTCAATTTTAGACGAAGGAAAAGCTGTAATCTTCACAGAATCCACAAAAAACATGGAAAGATCGAAGGAAACGCATAGGGGAGAGGGCAGCTCCGGGACAGGGCTGAATCTGCCCGGGTTCCTCTGAAAGCAACATGAAATATTCAAAAATTATGGAATTAACCCTTGACATTTGACAAAAAGGCCTGTATAATAACCACGCCTTTTGAAAAAGGCCCTGAAAGCGTCCAGGATGGAACCGGACGTGTCGGAGGGAGGGAAATCAATGTCTGAAATCAAGGTCAAGGAAAACGAGTCCTTGGAGAATGCTCTCAAGCGGTTTAAGCGCAGCGTGCAGAAGGCCGGCATCCAGCAGGAGGTCCGCAAGCGTGAGCATTACGTCAGCCCCAGCCTGAAGCGGAAGCAGAAGAGCGAGGCCGCCCGTAAGAACAAGAGAAGAGGCTATTGATTTTCTTGTAATTGACAACAAATCTCCGTCGAAAGACGGAGATTTTTGCGTGAATGGGAAAATCTGCTGAACAAAAAAACGGACGCCGCTGGGGGCGTCCGTTCCTTATATCTTACTGCTTTCTGCCGATCTTCAAGAGCCGGAGGATCACCGGGGCCAGGACGATGTTGATGCCCAGCTCCACCAGGAAGTTGATGCCGGCCAGACCCAGGAAGGCATAGGCCACGGGGTTCTCATAGCCCGCGGTCTTGCCCCATTCGGTGATGGTGGGCCAGAAGAAGAGCTTGCAGCCCACCAGGAAGAGGCCCGTGTTCACCACAGGAGCCGTAATGGCGGCACAGATGATGGCAAGGTATTCGTTGAGCTTTTCCAGGGCCTTGAACACCAGACCGGCGCAGAGACCGGCGCAGCTTCCCTTCACCAGAACGGTCAGCACCGTTCCCAGGGCGTTGATGGGGAGGAAGGCGGTGGCGCCGCCTGTGACCAGCACCATGACGGAGAAGACAAAGCCGAGCCAGGCGCCCACCAGGGGTCCCAACAGCGCGGCGCCCAGCACGATGGGCACCAGCACCAAAGAGATGGATACGCCGGGGACAGGCTGGACGTAGTTTCCCAGCACCTGGAGCACAGCCACAATGGCGGTGAGCATGGCGGTCAGGGCAATCTGCCGAGCGCCGAAGGTCTTTTTGCGAGTTTCCATATTCAGTTCCTTTCTGCTGCTGTTTCACCCTGATGTTGAATACAGCGCGTATTTTATATAACACAGGAATGGGAAAAAGTAAAGCATTATTTCTATGATTTCTGAAATGAGTTTCCCAGGAAGCTCCAACGATGATTTTACAGTTGACGGGACCACCACAATGTTGTATAATACCTGGGAAATTTGAAGAAAAGGAGTAGAATCCATGAAAAAATCCGTTATCACACTGGTGATCGTGGTCCTTGTGGTGGCAGGCCTCTTTTTTGCGGCCCTCCACGGGGTGGGCGACTTCATTCAGCCGGTTTCCCAGGGCGTAGTCCTGGGCCTGGATCTGGTGGGCGGCTCCGAAATCACCTATGAGGCCATGATTCCCGAGGACTACGACGGGGACATGAAGGAGGGCATGGAGGTGGCCCGGACCATGATGCAGCAGCGTCTGGACTCCCTGGGCTACACCGAGGCCACCTGCTATATTTCCGGCGAGCGCCGCCTGGTGGTGGAGATCCCCTCGGTGGAGGACCCTGAAAAGGCCGTTCAGCAGCTAGGAGCCACCGCTGTGGTGAGCTTTGTGGACGCCGACGGTACCGTATGGCTGACTGGCTCGGAGATTGCCGGGGCAGAGTATGAAAACTCCCCCACGGATTCCACCGGCCTGAGTCGTCCCCATGTGAAGCTGGACCTGACCTCCGAGGGGCGGGAAAAGCTGTATGAGGCCTCCAAAAAGGTGCTCTCCCGGGGGGACGACAAAACCTGGCTGGCCATTCAGATGGACGGGGAGGAAATTTCCGCTCCCTACGTCCACGAGGAGCTGGACACCGATACCGTGATCATCTCCATCGGCAGCGCCGAGGACCCGGAGGCAGAGGCCCGCTATCTGGCCAAGATCATCTCCGCCGGACGTCTGCCCTTTGAGCTGACCACCGCCAAGCAGCAGACCATCGGCGCGTCCCTGGGCGAGAAGAGCCTCTCCACCAGTCTGCTGGCTGGGCTCATCGGTCTGATTCTGGTGATGCTGTTCATGATCGCGGTGTATCGCCTCATGGGCCTGATCTCCTGCATCGCCCTGGCCACCTATGCCGCCCTCTTTGCCGTGGCAATTTCGGTGCTCCATGTGAATCTGAGTCTGCCCGGCATTGCGGGTATCATCCTCACCGTGGGCATGGCGGTGGACGCCAACGTCATCATCTTTGAGCGCATCAAGGAGGAGCTGCGCCTGGGCAAGACCCTGCGCTTCGCCATTGAGTCCGGCTACAAGCGGGCCATGCTGGCCATCATCGACGCCAACGTGACCACCATGATCGCGGGCTTCGTCCTGCTGTGGCAGGGCTCCGGCACCATCCTGGGCTTTGCTGTGACCCTTCTCATCGGCGTGGCCCTGTCCATGCTGGTGATGCTGGTGATGACCCGGATTCTGCTGAAGACCGCCGTGGGCTTGAAGATCACCAATCTCAAGCTCTACTGCGCGTGAGAAAGGAGGCGCTGACATGATTGAAAAATGCAGAGGCTTCAGCTTTACGAAGCATTTCAAGCTTTTCGGCATCATCTCTCTGGTGATGATCTCTGTGGGTCTGGTGAGCCTGATCCTGACCCTGTGCGGCGTCCCCGGTCTGTTCAACTTCGACATCGACTTTGTGGGCGGCACCACCTTTGAGTTCCAGCTCCCGGTGACGGTGGACAAGGCTGTCACCGACCGGGCAGGGGAGCTCTACACCGAAGCCATCGGCAAATCCCCCTCCTCCGTCACCTCCTCCGGGGAAAACGGTCTGCGGATCAAGGCCCTGGAGCTGACGGACCAGGAGGTGGAGTCCGTGCGGGACGCCATCGTGGAGGAATACGGCGTCAACATCGAGCAGGGCTATCAGGTGGAGCGGGTCTCCGCCTCTGTGGGCAAGGATCTGTCCCGGGCGGCCTTCACGGCCTCTCTGGTGGCGGTGATTCTGATTCTGGTCTACATCGCCTTCCGCTTTGAATTCAAGTCCGGCGTGGCTGCGGTCTGCGCCCTGGTTCATGACCTGCTGGTGATGCTGAGCTTCTATGTAATCTTCCGCATCCCCTTTAACATCAATTTCATCGCCGCGGCCTTGACCATCCTGGGCTACTCCATCAACGCCACCATCGTGGTCTTTGACCGGGTCCGGGAGAATCGGAAGAGCCTGCGCAGCAGCAGCTTTGCCAATGTGGTGGATACCTCCATCTGGGACACCATGACCCGTTCCATCAACACCACCGTCACCACCCTCATTGTGATGCTGATGCTTCTGATCCTGGGCGTGAGCTCCATCCGGAATTTTGCCCTGCCCATCTGCATCGGCATAATCTGCGGTTGCTACTCCTCTGTGTGCATCTCCGGTCCCCTCTGGAACCTGATGAACAAGGGCAGAGTCCATCACGGCTGAACCGCTTCTTTAAAAGAACGTCGTACCCCCATGGGAGCCGTCTCCCATGGGGGTACGATTGCTTTGCGGCGCGCTGATACGAATATTTGATTGAAGGGTTCGAAAGGGTTCCCGGGGGGAATTGCGCCAGACGAGGCGGAGGACGCGGGCGGGCTTGACGCCCGGCAAGGACGACAAGAAAGTATGGGACAATTCCCGCCGGAACGAAAGGAACAATTTCGTCAAGTATTCGTATCAGCCCAGGCAGCGGCCAGGCGGGCCGCGGCGGACCGGGCCAGCTCTGTGGGCAGACCGCCGTAGCCCAATACCAGGGTGGAGGGGGGCGGCAGGGTCTGACGGCAAAACTCCGAGAGCCCCCGAAGAGGCAGTCCGGCTCTGGCAGCCCGGGCCAGAAGCTCTCCCTCGGAAAGCCTGGGCAGCTTCAGCAAAAAGTGAATTCCCCCCTCCGTACCGGAGAGCTCCAGGCCGGGAATTGCCTCCAGAGCCTCCAGCAGCAGAGCCCGGCGGTCCGCGTAAAGCTTTCCCACCCGACGGATGTACCGGGCGTAGAAGCCCTCCGCCAGAAAGCGGGCCATGACAGTCTGTTCATAGCGGGAGACGGTGGGCTGCCGACCTCCGTAGAGGAGCTGCCAGGGCTCCAGCAGGGCAGGGGGCAATACCATATAGGCCAGACGAATGGCCGGGGCCAGGCTGCGGGAGAAGGTTCCCACGTAGATCACACGGCCGTGACGGTCCATGCCCTGCATGGAGGAGATGGGCCGCCCGCCGTAGCGGAACTCGCTGTCATAGTCGTCCTCGATGATCCAGCCCCTCCGGGCCACCGCCCAGCGAAGGAGCCGGGAGCGGCGGGAGGCGGGCATGGTGATCCCCAGAGGAAACTGATGGGAAGGAGTCAGATAAGCCACCGAGGCCCCGGAGGCCTCCAGAGCCTCGGCGTCCATTCCGGCCTCGTCCATGGGAATCCAGCGTGGTTTGCGGCCCCAGGCCTGGAGACTGTGCTCCACCGCGGGATAACCCGGGTCCTCCATGGCGCAGACAGCCTCGGGACCGAAGAGCGGAAAAAGCTGGCCCAACAGAGTCTCCAGACCGGAGCCCACCACGATCTGATCCGGCCCGCAGCGTACCCCCCGATACTCCGACAGCAGGGCAGCCAGGGCTTCCCGCAGGAGCGCCTCCCCCCGGGGATCTCCCCGCTGCAGCAGCTCCGGGGAATTGTAGACCACCTCCTTGTACAGCTTGGCCCAGGAGGCGTAGGGGAAGACGGACACGTCCACCGCCGAGGTGGAAAGCAGAGAAGGGGCTCCGGGAGAGCTGCTTTCCTCAGAAGCACGGCGGCTCCTGCCGGCTTCCCCCGGGGAGACGGGGGAGGCCTGTTCCTGCCCGGCGGACAGCTCAGGGGCAACGTAGTCCGCCGCGTAGAAGCCGCTTCTGGGTCGGGATTCCACATAGCCCTCCGCCGTCAGCAGCTCATATGCGGTCTCCACCGTGGCCCGGCTGATCCCCAGTCTGGCGCAGAGCTCCCGCTTGGAGGGAAGCTTCTCCCCGTGGCCCAGGGCCCCCTCCCGGATGGCCCCGGCAATGGCGGAATAGAGCTGCTCGTACATGGGCGTCCGCCCATGGGGGTCCAGAGTCAGAGTCAGAGAAAACATAGCGCACCTCCAAAACTGACCCCATAAAAAATTTAATAACTGAGCATATACACAGGGTCAGATTGTGCTATAATCATAGCAGAACAGGGGGCTGCTGTCAAGGGGAGCCTCCGGTGAAAGAGGTGCTTGTTATGACTGCGCGATCCAAAATCCATACCATTGTCTACACTGCCCTGATGGCGGCCATTGTCTTTGCGTTGACCCTGCTCTATGTACCCCTGGGAGAGTCCCGGGTCCACTTCGGCAACGCCGCCAGCATGCTGGCAGGGCTGATTCTGGGACCCTGGCTGGGGGGTATGGCCTCCGGCATCGGCGCCTTCTTCTTTGACCTGACCCACGGCTACGGCATTGTGGAAGCCCTCATCACCTTTGCCAGCAAGTTTCTCATGGCAATGGTCGCGGGGCTGGTGGCAGGGGCCTACCGGCAGGAGGGGAATCTGCTGAAGGGCCGGAGCCAGCTCCGGGTCATTCTGGGCTGCGTTCTGGGGGGCCTGACCTACATATTCCTCTACATGCTGAAAACCTACGTCAAGCAGCGCTTTGTGGCCGGGGTACCCCTGGACGGGACCTGGGCGGTGATGCTGGCGAAGCTGCCTGCCACAGCCATCAACAACGGCTTTGCCGCCGTGGTGACTCCCGTCCTCTATACCGCCCTGCGCCCCGCCCTGAACGCCATTGGAGTGCTTGAACAGCTCCGGCCCCGGAAAAGCTGAGCATATCTGTCTGCCCCGCTGAATAGATTGAAGCAGATCATTCAGTGAGGTGGACAAATGGAATACATCATCAATCAGATCCGACTCTGCGGGACCCTGGAAACGGCTCCGGTCTTCTCCCACGAAAACCACGGACGGCGCTTCTACAGCTTTTATCTGGGGGTGGAGCGCCTGTCCGGCACGGTGGACCGACTGCGGGTGCTGGCGGACTGGGAGCTTTTGAACCGGGCGGACTGCGCCTGGGGAGAGCGGGTGCTGGTGACGGGCCAGGTGCGGTCCTACAACCAACTGACGGAGACGGGACGGCATCTGCTGATCTCCGTCTATGCCGAGAGCCTGGAGCTCAGCGACCTGGAGCCGGAGGACCAGGTGATTCTGACGGGAACCCTGTGCCGGGACCCGGTGTACCGGCGGACCCCTCTGGGGCGGGAAATCTGCGACGGCATGCTGGCGGTGAGCCGGAGCTATCGCAGGACCGATTATCTGCCCTGCATCTTCTGGGGCCGGACGGCCAGACAGATTGCCGCCCTGACCACAGGAGCCAGGATCACCCTCACCGGGCGGCTGCAAAGCCGGGAGTACACCAAGCAGCTTCCGGACGGCTCCTCGGAGCAGCGAACCGCCTATGAAATCTCCGCGGTGAACGCGGAGCTGACCCGGGATTGATCAAGCAGCCTGCCGCTGTGAAGCGGCGGGCTGCTTTTTTCTCCGGGGAATCAAGAAGAGAGCAGAATCAAAGATCGTCGGCGTCCTGTACCGGCGGCTCCGTCAGATCCAGAGGCCGTCCGGTCCAGCTCCCCAGGGGATCTGTGGCAATGCCGGGGGCCTGAAAGCCGGGAATCTCCGTCAGACCGGTGATCCCCGTGGGCGTGACAAAATTCGGGTTTTCCAGGGGCTCCCCGATGGCGGGGATCTCCACCTGGTTCTTGCGCTTCTTGTTTTTCGACATGATACATCCCTCCGCCCGTAGCATGCCCGGTTTCAGCGAAACTATGCAAATTGGGATTTGTGAAAGTCTTGCCAGCGTACAGTTGTTCAGACAAACCTCCCCTGCTTGCAGGGGAGGG
>CAMOSU010000082.1 GCA_946625125.1 uncultured Clostridia bacterium | reverse complement strand
CACCGTGCTCGTCCGGTTTGCGGAGCAAACAATCGGATGCGTCAGCAGCCGATCCAACAGCGCTGCATGTATAGGTACGTTTCCGTATGTCGGTACGGCGCTGGATTTGCCTTCGGCAAATTGTCCGCCTGCGGCGGACCGGACGGCTGAGAGCCGTCCCTACACAAAGTTCCCGCCGCTTCTGCCCGTAGGTGGCGGCGTCCCCGACGCCCCGGGCGTATCCTGCCTGCGCACGCCGTAGGGGCGCACAGTGTGCGCCCGCCCGGAGCAGAAACCTGCCATTTCCGCCGCAGCGGCGGCCACCTGTGCCCTTCATGGGTATTGGCCGTCCGCCCGAGGCTGCTGCCTTCCGTTTCCACCGTAGGGACGAGCCGTGCTCGTCCGGTTTGCGCAGCAAACAATCGGATGCGTCAGCAGCCGATCCAACAGCGCTGCATGTATAGGTACGTTTCCGTATGTCGGTACGGCGCTGGATTTGCCTTCGGCAAATTGTCCGCCTGCGGCGGACCGGACGGCTGAGAGCCGTCCCTACACAAAGTTCCCGCCGCTTCTGCCCGTAGGGGGCGGCGTCCCCGACGCCCCGCGCGTTCGATGCGGCACCGCCCGTAGGGACGGCACTCTGCCGTCCGCGTTCCCCCGGGGCAGAACCCCTTCGGTTCCTCCGTAGTACGCTGTTACGCTTTCATCTTGTCATTTCGAAGGAGCTTGCGACTGAGAAATCCGTCCCTTTCTTCGTGATATACGGAAGGAATGAACGGATTCTTCGCTGCGCTCAGAATGACAACTTTTAAGCGAAACGCAATCGTAGGGGCCGGGTCCCTCGGCCCGGCCTCCCCCTGCACAGAGAAATATGATATTGAGAATTGAATCCTGTCGGTGCGGGCAACAAAAATCAGACAGCAGGAGACCCGAAGCTGTGAGCTTCGACCTTCTCCTGCTGCCTGTTTCATGATTGCCTGTTACTTCTTACGGAAGGACTTGCAGTCGGTACACTGGTCCTCGGTGGGATTGTACTCATGGGTTCCCACCAGAATCCGGTCCAGGGAGCAGTGGTTGTCCGCTCCGCAGTGGTGGACGCACTGCTCCACAGTGCAGGCGATGCAGGGATTGGGATTGCCGTTCTGACAGCCGGGATTGGTGTTCATAAGAACGCCTCCTCTTCATATAGAATAAACGCACGGCGAACAACTCGCCGTGCGTTTATTATTGCCGTAAATCGCCTTGCTTATTCAGGAATTTCCGCCGCCGCAGCCGGCAGCAGCTTTGGCATTATACTGAACTCCATTAAAATGCTTTCAAAAGCATTTTATAGCGCCGAAGGCGCGTTGGAGTTCCCATGAGACGGATTTTGTGCCGCAGGCACAAAATGACAGCGTGCGGAGCACGGTGCCGCTCCAATCAAAATCTAAAGATTTTAATTGGAGCTTAGTATCAAATGTCAATGTAACTGTTCAGTCGCCCGTAGTACGCTGTTTCGCTTTCATCTTGTCATTTCGAAGGAGCTTGCGACTGAGAAATCCGTCCCTTTCTTCGTGATATACGGAAGGAATGAACGGATTCTTCGCTTCGCTCAGAATGACATCTTTTCAGTGAAACGCAATACTACGGCGATGGACCCCGGAGGGCATTGGCCTCCGGGGTCCATCCAAACTCAACTGTTGATTGACGCCTCCTCCATGGGCTGGGGGGCGAAGCTCGGAAGCTGGTCCGGGCGGTTGAAGCGGCTGTAGGTGACGGTTTTGGTCTTGGGAATCAGCACCACCTGCCAGAGAGTATCCCCCAGGGTGAGCTGATAGCAGGTAGCCTCCTTCTCCCGGGGGTCCTGGACAAAGCGGAAGGCCGGAAGGCCCAGGGTCTCCAGGCGGGCGGACTCGTTGACAAAGCCGTCCTGGTCATAGCTCCGGGTGACGGTCTCCGCCAGGGTGTCTCCCTTTTCATAGCGGGCGTAGCCGCTCAGCTCCCCCAGGGCGTAGCCCGGATAGATGGATTTCCCCCGGACCCGGAAGTCCTCGGGGTCAAAATCCTCCCGGTAGGAGGCGACGGAGGCGGTATAGGTGCAGGGAATCTCCCCCACCGCCCGGGTCAGGCAGAGGCCCCCCAGGGTCATGAGGATCACAAAGGCCGCCGCCGGAATCAGCAGGTGCGGCACCCGCTCCTTGGCGTTCAGCAGCAGATAGGACGCGGCAATCCAGGCAAAGGCCACAAAAAAGAGGGTCAGCCCCAAAAAGAGCAGATTGCCCGTTCCCAGTTGGCCCAGGTCCGGATAGAGATGGGGCCAGTTCAAGAGCTGCTTCGCGTGCCGCGCAAACAGAATCACCCCGGCGATGATCAGCAGCGCCGCCGCGATTCGTTTGGTCCATAGCTTCATGGATGTATCCTCCTGTTGGTTGTTGCCCGGTTCGGCCGCCTCTCCGCAGGGTACGCCCGGGGCGTCGGGGACGCCGCCCCCTACGGGCAGGGAACGACGGAAAGGACGTGTGTAGGGACGGCTCATAGCCGTCCGGTCCGCCGCTGCGAGCAGGGAACGACGGAAAGGACGTGTAGGGACGGCTCATAGCCGTCCGGTCCGCCGTGGGCGGACAATTTGCCGAAGGCAAATCCAGCGCCGTTGCGGCAATGGGAAACAAAACGAAAAACGGTACGCCGCCGGATCGGCTGCTGACGCATCCGATTGTTTGCTACGCAAACCGGACGAGCACGGCTCGTCCCTACGGTGGAGACGGAAGGCCGCCGCTACGGGCGGGTGCGGGCGGAGGGACGGCGGACGGCAAAGTGCCGTCCCTACAGGCGGGCGCAGGCGGGCAATTTGCCGAAGGCAAATCCGGCGCCATAGCGGAAATGGTAGGTTTCTGCTCCGGGCGGGCGCACACTGTGCGCCCCTACGGCGTGCGCAGGCAGGAAACGTCGGACGGCTGAGAGCCGTCCCTACAAGCGGCGCCGCATCGAACGTGCGGGGGCGCGGGCGCTGATGACTTAGTTCGACAGCTTTCTGGTTTCCAGCAGCTTCTGCTTGAGCTGGCCCTCGATCTTCCGGAGCTCGGCCTCGGCGGCGGCCCGCTTCTGCTTGCCCTCGGTCTGGATCTGAAGCACCTCGTCCAGGGTGGAAATGAGCTGCTGGTTGGTGTGCTGCAGGGTCTCGATGTCCACAATGGCCCGCTCGGATTCCTTGGCGGTTTCTACGGTGGCCATCTTCAGCTTGTCGGCATTTTTCTTCAGGAGCTCATTGGTCATATCTGTCACCGCTTTCTGGGCTTCCATGGCCTGCTGGCTGTGGCTCATTCCCAGGGCCAGAACCATCTGGCTCTTCCACAGGGGAATGGTGTTCACCAGGGAGGACTGAATCTTCTCGGACATCAGGGTATCGTTGTTCTGGAGCAGACGGATCTGGGGACCCATCTGGATGGAGACCATGCGGGTCAGCTCCAGATCGTGAAGCTTCTTCTCAAAGCGCAGGCACATGGCGTCAAAGTCGTTGGCTCGCTGGGCGTCCTCCGCCAGCCCGGTGCGCTCGGCCTTGGCCCGCAGCTCCACCAGGGTGGTGGCCCGCTCCTGGGCCAGCTTTTCCTTCCCCGCCAGGATGTACATGGTGAGCTGCTTGTAGTAGTCCAGATTCTTGTCGTACATCTGGTCCAGGATCACCACGTCCTTCATCAGAGTCCGCTGGTGCTCCTCCAGCTCATGGGAGATCTTGTTGACGTTGACCTCAGCCTTGTTGTAGCGGGCCTTCAGAGTCTCGATGCCGGAGCCGGCCTTCTTGAACAGGCCCAAAAAGCCCTTCTTTTCCTCCTCGGCGTTGAAGCCCTTCAGCTCCACCACCAGGGAAGAGATCATGTCTCCCACTTCTCCCAGGTCCTTGGTGCGGACGGCAGCCAGGGCGGAGTCGGAGAAGTCCGCCACGTTCTTCTGAGCGCCGGCGCCGTACTCCAGGGAGAGGTTGGGATTGGTAATATCAATCTTCTGGGCAAAGTCATGGACGATTTTCTGCTCCGCCTCGGTGAGCATGGAGTAGTCGGGACCGGCCTCCGGCACCTGGGGCTCCGGCTCCGCCGGGCTCAGATCCAGGGTGGGAACCGGCTCCAGCACCGGGGTTTCCGCCTTCACAGTCTCCATCACGGGGGCTTCGGCAGTCTGCTCCGGAGTCTCCGGCTTCATTTCGGGATTGTAATCCATCTTGCGTTCCTCCTTTGAGAGAATGTCGTATCATCCAACACCCGTATTGTATCGCAAAAGAAGTCATAAGTCAAGAATTGTAACGTTGACTTCATGAGAATAATTGGATATAATATATAAAATGAGCTGATTGGCGGAAACCGAAGCGCACAGGAGGACTTACCATGATCAAGCTTGCCCCATCCATTTTATCCGCGGACTTCGTCAACCTGGAACGGGATATCCGGGCCTTGGGACCCGCCGGGGCCGATTACGTCCATGTGGACGTGATGGACGGCTGTTTTGTTCCCAACATTACCATCGGCATCCCCGTGACGGCTGCCATCAAAAGAATCTCCCCCCTGCCCCTGGACGTGCATCTGATGATTGAGCGTCCCCTGCGCTATGTGGAGGACTTTTGCAGGGCCGGGGCGGACATTCTCACGGTCCACGCGGAGTCCGACATTCCCGGCAACATCCGGGCCGCTCTGGAGAAAACCCGGGCTCTGGGGGTCCGGGCGGGCCTGTCCGTAAAGCCCAATACCCGGGCCGAGGCCGTGCTGCCCTATCTGGAGCTCTGCGATCTGATTCTGGTGATGACCGTGGAGCCGGGCTTCGGGGGTCAGAGCTTCATGGAGGACATGATGCCCAAGCTGAAAACCATCCGGGGCTGGATCGACGAGAAAAACCCGGCCTGCGAGCTGGAGGTGGACGGGGGCGTCAACGAGAAAACCGGCAAAATCTGCGTGGAGCACGGCGCCAACGTCCTGGTGGCCGGCAGCGCCTGGTTCAAGTCCCCGGACCCCGCCGCCTTCGGGCGCGCGCTGAAGGCATGATCCCCTCCCGGTTCTGTCATTCTGAGGGAAGCGAAGAATCCGTACCCTCTCTGCCGCCCGCGGGCGGCGTCATTGCCGGAGGCAATGACAGGAGAACGGGTCCTTCGACCGCGCCGCGCTCCGCGCAGGACGACAATCATGGAAACTGTTCGCGTCCGGACAGGGCGCTTCAGGTCCTGTACTGTGACAAATCCATCCTGGTCTGCGAAAAGCCCGCCGGAGTGCTCTCGGAGCCGGGGCAGGGGAAAAACCTCCCGGACCTGGCGGCGGCCTGGCTGAAGGCCAGGGGCGAGGATGGGAGCGTCCGCACCGTTCACCGGCTGGACAAGGCCGTGGGGGGTCTCATGGTGCTGGCCCGGACCCAGCAGGCGGCAGCCGCTCTCATCGGGCAAATCGCCGCCCACAGCGTGGGGAAGGAGTACCTGGCCGTCCTGCGGGGCGTCCCGGAGGCGGAGGAGGCCACTTTGGAGGACCTGCTCTTTCACGACAGCCGGAGCAACAAGAGCTTTGTGGTGACCCGGCCCCGGAAGGGGGTCCGGGAGGCCAGGCTCTCCTACCGGGTCCTGGGCCGGATTCAAGGGGAAAGCGGCCCCCTGAGTCTGGTGCGGGTGAAGCTGTATACCGGGCGAACCCACCAGATCCGGACTCAGTTCTCCCACCGGGGCCTGCCCCTGCTGGGGGACATCCGCTACGGCAGCAGAGCCCCCCACGGCCCGGCGCTGTTTTCCTGCCTGCTGGCCTTTGACCACCCGATCACCGGAAGGCGTATGAATTTTGAGCTGCTGCCCCAGGGGGAGCCCTGGGAGCGCTTCGACGCCCTGCGCCGGCAGGAGCGTACTTAATTAACAGGCAGCCGCCCCGGGCGGGCGCGCGCTGTGCGCCCCTGTTACGCTGTTTCGCTTTCATCTTGTCATTTCGAAGGAGCTTGCGACTGAGAAATCCGTCCCTTTCTTCGTGATATACGGAAAGAATGAACGGATTCACCCAGGAAGGGCGCAATGCTTCGCTTCGCTCAGATTGACAAATACGGAAGGTTCACGCCGTAGGGACGGCACTTTTGTCGTCCGCGTTTCCCGCCCGCTTCTCCCCGTCGGAACCGGGGGATACGGATTCTTCGCTGCGCTCAGAATGACAAATACGGAAGGTTCACGCCGTAGGGACGGCACTTTGCCGTCCGCGTTTCCCGCCCGCTTCTCCCCGTCGGAACCGGGGGGTACGGATTCTTCGCTGCGCTCAGAATGACAACTTTTAAGCGAAACGCAACACTGCGGCGCTCTGAACTGTAAACTATAAACTATAAACCATGAACCACAAAGAAACAGGAGGTCTGCACCATGATCTACACCGCCATTGCTTCCCTTGTCCAATACGCCGTTGACAAGGGCCTGATTGAAGAGGATGACCGGGTTTATGCCGTCAACGCTCTGCTGGAGCGGATGAAGCTGGACAGCTTCGAGGCCCCGGAGCAGCTTCTGGACAAGCCCGTGAACGAGCTGCTGGACATCCTCACCGACGACGCCGTGGCCCGGGGGCTCTGCGAGGAGGACCCCGTCTGCCGGGATCTCTTTGACACCGGCCTCATGGGCTGTCTCATGCCCCGGCCCTCGGAGACGCGCCGGACCTTCCGCCGCCTGCTGGCGGAGGACCCCAAAAAGGCCACCGACTGGTACTACGCTCTGAGCGGGGCCTCCAACTACATCCGCTGGGACCGCATTCACCGGAACATGGTGTGGAAGGCCCCCACGGAGTACGGCGAGCTGGACATCACCGTGAATCTCACCAAGCCCGAGAAGGCCACCACCACCCGCGCCGCCTTCAAGGCCGCCAAAAGCTCCGCCGTCAGCTATCCCAAGTGCATGCTCTGCGTGGAGAACGAGGGCTACGCCGGGCGTTACAACCACCCCGCCCGGCAGAATCACCGGATCATGCCCTTCACCCTGGACGGGGAGCCCTGGTTCCTCCAGTATTCCCCCTACGTCTACTACAACGAGCACTGCATCGCCTTCTCCGGGCGGCACTACCCCATGACGGTGGACGGCCACTCCATCCGGCAGCTGCTGGACTTTGTGACGGTCTTCCCCCACTACTTCATGGGCTCCAACGCGGACCTGCCCATTGTGGGAGGCTCCATCTTCACCCACGCCCACTTCCAGGGGGGGCGCTATGACTTCGCCATGGCCAAGGCCCCTGTGGAGACGCCTCTGCGCTTCTCCGGCTTTGAGGACGTGGAGGCGGGGATTGTCAAGTGGCCCATGAGCGTCATCCGGCTGCGCGGCCCCCGGCGGGAGCGGCTGGCCGCCCTGGCGGAGAAGATTCTGAACTGCTGGCGGGGCTACACCGACGAGGCCGCCTGCATCTTTGCCGAAACCGATGGCACCCCCCACAGCACCATCACCCCCATTGCCCGGCGCAGAGGGGAGGACTATGAGATGGATCTGGTGCTGCGGAACAATCTCACCACCCCGGAGCTGCCCCTGGGGGTCTACCATCCCCACCCCGAGCTGCACCACATCAAGAAGGAAAACATCGGTCTCATCGAGGTCATGGGTCTGGCGGTGCTGCCTCCCCGCCTGAAGCGGGAGCTGGCCCGGACGGCGGAGCTGCTGGTTTCCGGCGGGGACCTGCGGGCGGACGAGCTGACAGAAAAGCACGCCGACTGGGCGGAGGAGCTGAAGACCCGCTATACCTTCACGGCGGAAAACGTGGAGGGGATTCTCCGGGACGAGGTGGGGGTGGTCTTCTCCAAGGTCCTGGAGCACGCCGGGGTCTACAAGCGCAGCCCGGAGGGCAAGGCGGCCTTCCTGCGCTTCGTCGCGGCGGTAAACGCCTGAAAGCCTTCCCCTTGAGGGAAAACTGCCCCCGAAGGGACGGATGAGGCGGTTCAGAGCCTTCTCAGCCATCCCAAAAAGGACACGCATAGGAACCTTCTGAACAACCCGGCCAGCAAGCGCGGCCCCCAAAGGCTCCGGCGGGAAATGACCAGGGAGGAACGTCGCCTCTGGTATGACTGTTTCAAAGTCGGCATGCAAGCCAAGCGTCAGAAGCCCATCGGGCCTTATATCGCGGATTTGTACATTGCCTCAGCAAAAATCGTCCTGGAGCCGGACGGCAGCCGGCATTCTGAGCTGACAGGCCAGGCACATGACCAAGCTCGGGATCGCTTCCCGCGGGAGCGGGACTTGACGGTTCCGCGCCGCGCGAATTCCGGTGTGAACCGCAATTTCCCCGGTGTTTGCGAGGATATTACGCGACACCCGGGAATGGAGCTTTGATCGATACCGACGGCGGATCGAGACGCCGCCTCATCCGGCCCTGCGGGCCGCCTTCTGCCCAGGAAGGGCGCGGGCCCTCCAGGGAAAGGCCTTTTACTTGAACGCTATGGGAAAATTTGAAAAGAAAAAACAAAATGATTTTGAGGACATCCGGAATGTCTTCGCCAAGCGGGACCAAGGGCGGGCGGAGCCGACGCCCCAGGACTACCCCGAGGTCCCCGAATTCATGAACGAGCCCCGGCGCATCCGGGGGGACGCGGGCTACAGCGTGGACTCCATGCGGGAGGTCCATGAGGGCCGGGCCGTCTACGACGACAGCCCCGAGGCTCCCGTCTACGGACAGCCCCTCTATCAGAGCAGCGCCGCCCGGCCCCGGCAGCCGGAGCCCTACGGGCAGCCTGTCTACGGGCAGCCCGTCTATGGGCAGCCTGGCAGCGGCCAGCCCGTCTATGGGCAGCAGCCCCCTCCCCAGCAGCCCTACGGACAGAGCGCCCCCCGGAGCCCCCGGCGCGGAAGGAAGCACCGCTTCCTCCGGGGCCTTTTGAAGCTCCTGGCCCTGCTGCTGGCCCTGGTGATCCTGGCGGGGGCGGCCTCCGCCCTCCTGTCCAGGATGCCCGAGAGCTCCGCCCCCATCGGTCCCCGGCGGGACGGCTGCTGCACGGTGCTGCTCTGCGGCACCGACGAGGAGGGGGCCAGGACGGACACCATGGTGCTGCTCTATCTGGACCGGAACGCCGGAACCATGCGGCTGCTGAGTCTGCCCCGGGACACCATGGTGAACCGCACAGACCCGGTGCCGAAGCTCAACGGCGCCTACTGGGCCAACGGCGGCTCCTCCGGCGACAGGGAGAAGGGCATGGGAGTGCTCATGGACTACGTGAAGGACCTGGTGGGTTACCGGCCCGACGGCTATATGCTCATCGACCTGAACTGCTTTGAGGACCTGGTGGACATCATGGGAGGCGTCCGCTTTGACGTACCCATGGACATGGAATACAACGATCCCACCCAGGACCTCTATATCGATCTGAAGCAGGGAACCCAGCAGCTCAACGGCCGGGAGGCCATGTGGCTGGTGCGCTTCCGCAGCGGCTACGCCATGGCGGATCTGGACCGGATTCAGGTGCAGCGGGACTTTTTGCAGGCCGCTGTCAGCCAATGGAAGTCCCTGCTCCGGCTGCCCCGGGCGCCCTTCGCCCTGGGACTGCTGATGAAGAACACCGAAACCGACCTCAGTTACCGGAATCTCTGCTGGGTGGCCCTGGCCCTGGCCCGCTGCGCCGGGAACGTGGAGAGCAACACCCTCCCGGGAGAGCCCGCCTGGGTGAACGGCGGCGCCTACTACGTCCAGCACCGGCAGGAAAGCGCCGAGCTGGTGAACGAGAAATACAATCCCTACGAAACGGAAATCCGCCCCGAGGACCTGCATCCCTACGGGTACTGAGGCGAATCGGGATTTGTGGATTTCTCCGCAAAACCTCCCCTGCTTGCAGGGGAGGTGCC
>CAMOSU010000081.1 GCA_946625125.1 uncultured Clostridia bacterium | reverse complement strand
TTTCCAGCTTCTGGCAGTCGGGGTACTTGCAGGGCAGGCCCATGAAGGTGATGTCTGCCTCGCAGCAGGTCATGACGAAGCGCCCCGGGGCAAAGAGACCGGGCTTGTCGTTTTTAAGCCGGGCCACCTGCCCCTTGAAGCGGACGGTCTTGCCGTTGTACTTTTTGGGCTCCTCGGTGATGTCCCGGTAGAACAGGGCGTAGTCCTCGTCCTCCACGGCAACCACGGGGGCGTTGAGATCGAAGGGCAGGGGATCGGGGATGTCGTCGAACTCCGTGGTGCCGTCACTGTAGTCGTACACGATGTCGATGCGGCGGTTCAGCGCCCGGGCCAGCTTGTGCAGGGGCATCTTGTCGGCCTTGGGGTCCATGCGGTTAAAGACCACCATCTCCGCCCCGCTGAGCTTGTCCACCACCAGGGAGCGCAGATTGGTGTTATAGGCCAGAATGGTGTTGGCGTCGGCAAACATGACCTCCTGGGCCAACTCCCAGTCCTGGGGCATTTTCCGGTAGAAGGGCTCAATCATCTGCATGCCGTTGAGCTCCAGAATCACCCGCTTGGCGTGGTGCTTCTGCTCCAGAGCGGCCAACTCCTCTGTGGTGACGGCCTCCTGGTCAATCACCTCCAGATAGACGGCCTTGTGGGGATAGGTGGACAGATCGTATTCCTCCTCCCCCTCCTCGCAGATCAGTACCAGGGTTCGTTCACCGCTGTTGAAGCGCTCATCCTCCAGGGTCTCCTGGATGAACTTGGTTTTGCCGGCCTCCAGAAAGCCGGTGAAGGTATAGACAGGAATGGGCATGGCGGCCTCCCGTCTTACACGCCGAAGAGCTCCGCAATGGCGGCCTCGTCGATCTTGGAGCCGATGACGCAGAGCTTGCCGATGACGTCGGCGGGGCCGAAGCGCACGTCAATCTCCCCGGGTACATGGTCAAAGTGAATCCACTTGCCGTCGGCGGCGGGAACAATGCCCTTGGCCCGGAGGATGATGCCGTACTCCAGGGCGTTGTCCAACTGCTTCAGCGCGTCCTCAATCTCCTCCACGCTGTACTGTCTGGTGGTTTCACGGCCCCAGCTTGTGAAGACCTCATCGGCATGGTGATGGTGGTGATGGTGGTGCTCCTCATGCTCCTCCTCACCCTCGTGATGATGCTCATGGTGGTGCTCGTGCTCACAGTGGCCGTGCTCATGATCGCAGTGGGAGTGATCGTGCTCGTCCTCGTCGTCATCATGGTGGTGATGGTGGTGCTCCTCTTCCTCATGATCATCATGATCGTGATGGTGGTGATGATGCTCCGCCTCGTGCTCCGCTTCCTCCTCCTCATGGGCGCGAATCAGCTCCTGCATCATGTCGTCCAGAGTGGGGTTGGCCTCCATGGCCTGCTTGAGCTGCTGGCCGGTGAGCTCGTCCCAGGGAGTTGTAACCAGGGTGGCCCGGTCATTGTGCTGACGAATCAGCTCCACGGCAGCCTTCAGCTTGGCCTCGGGGACGTTCTGGGTGCGGCTGAGCACGATGCAGCCGGCAGTTTCGATCTGGTTGTTGTAGAATTCTCCGAAGTTCTTCATATAGAGCTTCACCTTGGAGGCGTCGGCCACTGCCACGGTGGCCCCCAGAACGGCCTCATGCTCCGCGGCCTTCTCCACGGCCACCATCACGTCGGAGAGCTTGCCCACGCCGGAGGGCTCAATGAGAATGCGGTCGGGGTGGTAGTCGTGGATCACCTGCTTCAGAGCGGTGCCGAAGTCGCCCACCAGGGAGCAGCAGATGCAGCCGGAGTTCATCTCCGTGATCTGGATTCCGGCCTCCTTCAGAAAGCCGCCGTCGATGCCGATTTCACCGAATTCGTTTTCGATCAGCACCAGCTTCTGGCCCTGGTAGGCCTCGGAGATCATCTTCTTGATGAGGGTGGTCTTACCGGCTCCCAGGAAGCCGGAGTAAATGTCAATCACAGTCATGGGATTACCTTCTTTTCTATAAATTTTCCATCCCCTATTATATCACAGCATGTCAATTCCCCCGGGGCGAAAAATATGGCCTTTTTGTAAATTTTTCAGCGCTTGGGAACATCTTCCGAAATGAAACGTCTTATAGCCGTCCAAAGAACAACGCAAATCCCAATTTACAAAAGTAAGGAGTGTTGCATGATGAAACGCAGATTATTCCTGATTCTCCTGGCTGCCTGCCTGGGGCTCAGCGCCTGTCAGGCCCAGGGCTTGGGCGGAGACGCTCCGGCAAATCCCGGAACAACGGGTCCCGACGACACCCCCGCCGCGACCCTGGACCCTATCGTCGAGGCCCCCACCGAGCCTGTTCCCGAACTGCCGGAGATCCCCGAGGGGGAGGGCCTGGGGCTGAACGGCCTGGACAGCAGGCTGATCGCCTATCTCCTGGCCAACGGCTTTGAAAAGGAGAGCTTTGCGGTATCCCCCCTGTCCTTGAAGGCGGCCCTGGCCCTCACTGCTCTGGGGGCGGAGGGAGAGACCCAGGCCCAGATCCTCAGCACCCTGGGCTGCTCCAGTCCGGAGGAGCTCACCCAATGGTACGCCTCCGTGCTGGTGGGCGCGGCGGATTTTGACGGACGGATCACCGGCAGCGACAAAGCCGACTGCGCCTACCGGGTGGTAAACGCCATTTTCCACAACCTGGACTGCGACGGCGCCTTCCGGGAGGAATACAAGCTCCAGGCGGCCAAGGCTCTGGCGGCTGAGGCCGAATCCTATCCCGCCGGGGAGATCACCGGGGCCATCAACCGCTGGGTCAATGACCAGACCGGGGGCATGATTCCCTCCATCGTGGCGGACGCCTCCCAGTCCGCGGCGGTGCTGGTGAACGCTCTCTACCTCAAGACAAAGTGGCTGGAGGCCTTTGGCGAGTCCCCCTTGACCAAGTTTACCACCTGCACCGGGGAGACGGTGGAGAAGGAATTCATCACCAGAACCGCCAAATTCGACTATTACCAGGACCAGGACTGCCAGATGGTGGTGCTGCCCCTCCAGGGCGGGGTGCAGATGGCCCTGATTCTGGGCAGCGGCGGCAATCTGCCCGCCAAGCTGGAGGCGGCCCAGAGCCGCAAGGTCCAGGTGAGCCTGCCCAAATTTGAGGTGGAGACCAGCTTCGACAAAAAGGAGCTGGTGGACTGCCTGAGAGCCCTTGGCTGCGGAAGGATGTTTGTGGACGGCGCGGCGGAGTTCGATCCCATGTTTACAAAGGAGCTCTATGTGGACGACATCCTCCAGAAGACCCGGGTGAAGGTGGATGAAAACGGCCTGGAGGCCGCCGCCGCCACGGCAGTGGTGATGATGCGGGCCACCGCCATGCCCAATCCCGAGCCCCCGGTGGAATTTACCGCCGATCAGCCCTTCCAGTTTGTGATCTTCCGCCGGGACGCGGCGCCGGAGCTGCTGTTCTGGGGTCAGGTCATGGATTGATTGCGGCAAACTAACTCTACAGAAGGCGCCCTTCGGGGACGCCTTCTGTTTTTGCGTATAATCCCGGGGAATGCGGGTATGCTATCCATGCCTCCGGCGAAGGCCGACGGCAATTCACGAAGGGAGCATACCCATGGGAGAAGAAAGCACCAACGCGGGAAAGGGTGAAACTCTGGAGCAGACCCTGGAGCTGGGCTCCGGCCTGGTCCGTACCCAATACGGCAACATCTATATTCTCACCATCATCGGCCAGATCGAGGGCCACCAGGTCCTGCCGGAGACGGTGAAAACCACCAAATATGAGCATCTGATGCCCCTGCTGGCACAACTGGAGGAGAGCGAGAGCGTGGACGGCCTGCTGCTGCTCCTCAACACCGTGGGCGGGGACATTGAGGCGGGGCTGGCCATTGCGGAGCTGATTTCCGGCATGCAGACCCCCACGGTCTCCCTGGTGCTGGGAGGAGGCCACTCCATCGGGGTGCCTCTGGCCGTGGCGGCCCAGTGCTGCATGATCGCGCCCACGGCGGGCATGACCATTCATCCCGTCCGCATGAGCGGGACCGTGGTGGGGGCTCCCGCCACCTTCCAGTATTTCAACCGCATCCAGAGTCAGATCGTGGACTTTGTGGCGGCCAACTCCCACATCTCCAAAAAGCGCTTTACGGAGTATATGATGGCCACCGGAGAGCTGGCCACGGACGTGGGGACGGTGCTCTACGGGAAACAGGCGGTGGACTGCGGCCTGATCCAACGTTTGGGCAGTCTCTCCGAGGCTTTGGACTGCCTGCATGAGATGATCAGAAAAAAGGCTGGAAATTCCTGAGAAGCTGTGATATAATAACCCTAATGTGGCGTTATCATCCCTCAGGAGGTTGCTCATGTCCGTTTTTGCAGCGATTTTGATGGCCCTTGCCGCCGGAATCACGGAGATACTTCCCGTTTCCGGCTCGGGCCACCTCTACATACTGGCCGAGCTGCTGGGCGTATCCGTCCAGGGGCCGGTTTTTCGTTCCTTCCGGGCGATGCTCTGCTTTGGCGCGGCCTTTGCCGGGATTCTGTTCTATCGCACCCAGCTTTTGGATGTGCTGCGGGAAAACCTGGTGCTCATGGGCCTGCTGCGGCCCAACGGCCGACAGCGGGGAGAGCCCTTCGGCAGACGTTTGGGGCTGCTGCTTCTGGTGGCCATGCTTCCCATGCTTCCGGCCATGCTCCTCAACGGTCTGCGCCTGAAGCTGGAGCAGGGAGATTTTTCCCTGGCAATCATCGGGGGCCTGCTCTGCCTGTCCGCCGCGGCCCTGTTCTTCTCCGCCCGCGGCGCCAGAGGAAAGCGGGACATCCACCAGATGACCCTCTCCGACGCGCTGACAGCCGGGCTGATTCAAACGCTGACGGTCTTTCCCGGTCTGTCCCGGGCGGGACTGACGGCCTCCGTGCTGCTCAGCCGGGGACTGGACGGAGCCGCGGTGGCGGAGTTCACCGGCCTTATGGGAATCCCGGTATTTCTTGGCAGCGGCATTGTGGAGCTGACCGCCGCCCTGGGGAGCGGGGAAGCCCTGGCGGAGACCCCCTACCTGTTTTTGGGCTTTGCTCTGGCGGCCCTCACCGGCTTCTTCACCCTGCGGATCTACACGGATTTTATCTCCCGGCGCAGGCCCACAGGCTACGCCTATGAAACCTGGGGAGCCGCGATTCTGGCCCTGATCTTGTTCCTGATCTCTGCCTGACGAAAGCAGTACCTCGAAATAGGAGTTTACATAATTATGGCAAATACAAAAAAGAAAACAACCCAACGCTCCGCCGGAAAAGGAGCGGCCAAGAAGCGCGGCGCCCAGCAGCCGCTCAGAGAGGAGTCTGTGCTGCGCCACTTCAAGCGGGAGATCTGGGGCGGGGTCTGCGGCCTGCTGGCCCTGCTGGTGATCCTCAGCGGTCTGGACAAATCCAGCGCTCTGGCGCGCTTTTTCATGGGAATGACCGGGCAGATCGGCCTGATCGTCCTTCCCATCGGCCTGATTCTCTGCGCCGCGGCTCTGTTTTTCCACGGAGGCAAGCCCGTCACCATGCGGGTGCTCTGTTCCTTGGGCTTTGCCCTCCTGGTCTCCGCCCTGGCCCATCTGGCCCTGGGCGGCTCCAAGGCGGTCTGGAGCCTGGACATGTTCGCCCTGCTCTATGAGGAGGGTGGGAAGAATCTCTCCGGCGGCGTGCTGGGGGGCCTTCTGGCCATGCTCTTCTGTCTTCCCGGGGGAAAGCCCGTGGGCTGGGCCTTGTGCATTCTGCTGCTGCTGGTGACGCTGCCGGCCTCTGTCAATCTGACCCTTACAGGTCTGCTCCGGGCCATCAACGACCACCGGGACGAGCTGCGCCGCCAGAACAAGCCGGAGCGGAAGGAGCCCGCGGAGGTTTTGGTGGAGCGGGCCATCCAGCACCGGGAAAACCGGGAGGTCCGGCGTCAGGACCGGGAGGAGCGCCGTCAGGAGCGGGAGGAGCGCCGCCAGGAGCGGGAGGAGCGCCGCAGAGAGCGCAGCCGCTTTGATTTTGATTTGCCCATTGACGATCCCGCGGAGGCAGCCCCGGAGCCCAAGCAGGAGAAGAAGCGGGAAAACAAGCCGGAAGGGGAGCCCGGGACGGAGCCCAAGAGCGGGACCCTGCCGGTGCAGCTTCCCCTGGAGCCCATTGAGACCGTCCGGCCTGCCAGGAAGGTGAAGCGCACGGATTTTGACCTGCCTGTGGATGATCCCATCCAGCCCCAGCCGGAGTCCGCCCGGGAGCCCCAGCCGGAGTCCGCCCGGGAGCCCCGGCCGGAGCCCCCCCAGGAACCCGAGGCTCTTCCTGTATTTTCTCCGAAGCCTGCCGCCTCGGAGCCTCAGCCGGAGCTGTCCGCCGTCAAGACGCCGCCCTCGGAGAAGGTAAAGGCCTCCGAGGCCCGGAAGGCCGCCGCGGAGATCGGCCGGGAGATTGAGAACGCTCCGGCCCAGGAGAAGACCGCCTACGTCTATCCTCCCATCGACCTGCTCAATATGGTGACCAACGACAGCATCGACGCCAGCGCGGAGATGCGGGAAAACACCCGCCGCCTTCAGGAGAAGCTGGCCTGCTTCAACGTGGACGCCCAGATCGTCAACGTCACCCGGGGTCCCAACGTCACCATGTACGAGCTGCAATTGGCCCAGGGGGTCCGCCTGTCCAAGCTGACAGGCCTTTCCGACGACATCGCCCTGGAGCTGGGGGCCTCCGGCGTCCGCATCTCCGCCATTCCCGATAAGAATTCCATGGTGGGCATTGAGGTTCCCAATAAGCAGGTGAGCACCGTCTCCATCCGGGAGGTCATTGACTCCCGGGAGTTCCGGAGCGCCAAGTCCAAGATCTCCTTCGCCGTGGGCAAGGACATCAACGGCAACTGTGTCATCGGGGACATTGCCAAGATGCCCCATGTGCTCATCGCCGGCACCACCGGCTCCGGCAAATCCGTCTGTACCAACAGCATCCTGATTTCCATGCTCTATAAGGCCACCCCGGAGGAGGTCAAGCTCATTGTGGTGGACCCGAAGATGGTGGAATTCGGCATTTACAACGGCATTCCCCATCTGCTGATCCCCGTGGTTACAGACGCCAAGAAGGCCGCCGGGGCTCTGCAATGGGCGGTGACGGAGATGATGCGCCGCTACCGTTCACTCTCAGAGGCCGGGGTCCGGGACATTGAATCCTACAACAAGCTGGCCGCCTCCGAGGAGGGGCTGGAGCCCATTCCCAAGCTGGTGGTGGTGATCGACGAGCTGGCGGATCTGATGCTGGTGGCGGGCAAGGAAGTGGAGGAGGCCATCTGCCGCATCGCCCAGATGGGCCGTGCCGCCGGGGTCCACCTGGTCATTGCCACCCAGCGTCCCTCCGCGGACGTGATCACCGGTCTGATGAAGGCCAACATTCCCTCCCGGATTGCCCTGGTGGTTTCCAGCGCCATGGAATCCCGGATCATCCTGGACGCCATGGGCGCCGAGAAGCTCATTGGCCGGGGCGATATGCTCTATGCCCCTCTGGGGAAGGGAAAGAAGCGGGTTCAGGGCTGCTACATCGACGAAACCGAGGTCCAGCGGGTCATCGACTTTGTGAAGGCCAACGGCAGCGCCGAGTACAGCGAGGAGGTCCAGCAGGAGATCGAGCAGCGGGCGGCCCAGTCCGGCAAGGGCAATGCCGCCAGCGCCAGCGCCACTCCCTCCAATCCCGGGGGAGCCCCCCAGGAGGAGGAAGGGGACGAGCTGCTGCCCGCAGCGGTGGAGGTCATACTGGAGACCGGCCTTTGCTCCGTGTCTCTGCTCCAGCGCCGCCTGAAGCTGGGCTACGCCCGGGCAGCCCGAATCGTGGACGAGATGGAGGAGCGGGGCATCGTGGGACCCTTCGAGGGCTCCAAGCCCAGAGCCCTGCTGATTACCAAGGAGCAGTGGGCCGCCATGCAGAACGGCGTACCCATGGAGCTGGACGCGCCGGAGAACGATGGGGCGGAGGAAGCCCCGGAGGAGCCGGAGGAATAATTTTTACAAAACCTATTGACAAAACCGGATTTTGTGCTATAATATCCCCGTTGCTTGCGGGTGTAGCTCATCCGGTAGAGCGCCACCTTGCCAAGGTGGAGGTAGCGAGTTCGAGCCTCGTCACCCGCTCCAAACCCTCTTTTGCTTCGGCAAAAGAGGGTTTTTCTTGTTTTTTCCAGATTCAGGAACAAATCTTCCGCTTTGCCGTCTAAGAAAGCAAGCTCATGAAAGGATGTGGTTCCCATGAAAAAGAACTCTGTCATTGCCCTTGCTCTGATGCTGCTTCTGCTCTCCGCCTGCCTGACAGGCTGCGGTGCTTCCACCGGCGTGATGGAAGCGCCGGAGGGCTATGCCTACCGGGAGGACGGCCTGGAAGCTCCCGTGGAGACGGAGGCTGGCGCGGAGCCTGACTGGAACACGGAGGAGTACGACTATTTCCAGGAAAACAGCTTCCAAAGCGTCGCGGCAAATCCCTTCGCCACCTTTGCCGCCGACGTGGACACGGCCTCCTATTCCAACTTCCGCCGTCAGGCTCTGATGGGCAGCTCCCTTCGCCCGGACTCCGTTCGGGTGGAGGAATTCATCAACTATTTCCACTATGACTATCCCCAGCCCCAGGGGGACGATCCCTTCGGGGTCAAGCTGGAGATCAGTCCCTGCCCCTGGAATCAGCAAACCCAACTGCTCTCCATCGGCCTGCAGGCCAAGTCCCTGGACGCCGAAGCGCTGCCTGCCTCCAATCTGGTTTTTCTCATCGACGTTTCCGGGTCCATGGACAACGAGAACAAGCTGCCCCTGGTCCAGCGCTCCTTCCTCACGCTCGCGGAGGCTCTGACAGAGGAGGACGTGGTCTCCATTGTCACCTACTCCTCCGGGGAAGAGGTGGTTCTGGAGGGCGTCTCCGGCGCTGAGGGCCAGCGGATTGCCGCTGCCATTGAGAGCCTGAGGGCCAGCGGCTCCACCAGAGGAGACCGGGCCATCGTCATGGCCTATGAGCTGGCGGAGAAGTATTACATTGAGGGTGGAATCAACCGGGTCATCATGGCCACCGACGGGGACTTCAACGTGGGCATGACCAGCGAGGGGGATCTCACCAGGCTCATTCAGGACAAGGCGAAGAACGGGGTCTTTCTCTCCGTGCTTGGCTACGGCATGGGCAACTATAAGGACAGCAAGCTGGAATCCATGGCCGACAACGGCAACGGCAACTACGCCTATATCGACAGCATTTCCGAGGCCCGGAAGGTTTTGGTGAACGAAGCCGGCGGCACCCTGTTCACCGTGGCCAAGGATGTGAAGCTCCAGGTGGAGTTCAACCCGGCGCTCATCAAGGGATACCGGCTGATCGGATACGAAAACCGGATCATGAGCGCCGCGGATTTTGCGGACGACAGCAAGGACGGCGGCGAAATCGGCGCCGGGCACCAGGTAACGGCCCTCTTTGAAATCGTACCCATTGATTCTGAATTTGAGATTCCCTCGGTGGATTCCAAGTATGACCGGAGCGGAGGGGACAGTGGAGCGTTTTCCAACGAGCTCTGCACCCTGAACATCCGTTACAAGGAGCCGGAGGGAAGCGAAAGCATGCTCAAGAGCTACCCTGTCACCGACGATTTGATTTCCGAAACCCTGAGCGACAATCTCCGCTGGGCGGCGGGGGTGGCCGAGGCGGCCATGGTGCTCCGGGACTCCCGCTACAAGGGCAGCGCCACCCTGGACAGCGCTGTGGAGCTGCTGACTCCCGCTGCCAACGACGATTTCCGGGAGGAATTTTTGTACCTGCTGAAAAGAATCAAGTGAGAGGCGGGAGCGGCGCAGCCCCAGCCTCTGACAAAAAGATAAGTCTGGTTGTATCTTTACAAGGGCTACAAAGGAACAGACATCATAATGTATATTATGCCAGATTTTGGCAGCGGGAAATCTTTTGATGAATCATCACAAAG
>CAMOSU010000080.1 GCA_946625125.1 uncultured Clostridia bacterium | reverse complement strand
AGGTCCGGGCCATGGAGGCGGAGCAGTCCCCCGCCGCCAGCTTCACCGTGCGGAAATGGAAGCCCAGGCCCTTTACCAGATTTTCGGCCTTGGTCACCAGCTCCTCGAAGGCCTCGTCGGACTTCTCCGGCAGGGTGTATTGGAACATCTCGATTTTGTTGAACTGATGGCCCCGGACCATGCCCCGCTCGTCGGCCCGATGGGAACCCGCCTCCCGGCGGAAGCAGGGGGTATAGGCGAACATCTTATGGGGCAAATCGGCCTCGTTGAGAATCTCGCCCCGATGGAAGGAGGCCAGAGCCGTCTCCGCCGTGGGCAGCATGAAGTGCATCCGCTCGTCGGTGGGATTGGCAATCTTATAAACCTCGTCGGCAAACTTGGGGAATTGTCCCGCGGTCTCGCCGCACTGGTACTCCAGCATGTGGGGGAGAATCACCATTTCATAGCCGTCCGCCAGGTGGCAGTCCATGAAGTAGTTGAGAAGCGCCCATTCCAGCCGGGCGCCCAGGCCGGTATAAATCCAAAAGCCGGTTCCCGCCAGCTTGGTTCCCCGTTCGTAGTCAATGAGGCCCAGATCCGTGCAGAGATCCACATGATGCTTGGGCTCGAAGTCGAACTTGTGGGGCTCTCCGTAGTAACGCAGGGGTTCGTTGTTTTCCTTGCCGCCGGCCTTCAGGTCCGGGTCCGGCAGGTTGGGCAGGCTCAGCATCCAGGTGCGGTATTCCGCCTCCACCTCGGTGAGGGCCTTGTCATTGTCCGCAATCTGAGTCTTGAGCTCCGCCATCTGCTTGAAGATGGGAGCCACGTCCTGTCCCTGCTTTTTCAGCAGGGGAATCTGCTTGGAGACCTTATTTTGCTCCGCTTTCTTGGCCTCGGTGGAGGCAATCAGCTCCCGGCGGGCCACGTCCAGCTCCAGAATCCGGTCCACGGCGGCGTCACAGTCCACTTCCTTGGCCCGGAGCAGCCGCTTGATTTCCTCGGGATTTTCCTTGATTCTGCGAATATCCAGCATTGTGTCATACCTCTTCTTATTCAGAATACGCGGCAAGCATCTGCCGCTTGTGGTTATTTTAATCTATTTTCAGATTTTCGTACCATTCCAGCTCGCTGGGAGACAGCAGCTCCTTCAGAGGCTCAATCTGCTCCAGCAGCTCCTGGAGCTTCTTCATTTTGCCCTCCTCGTCGGCGGCAATGGCCTTTTGCAGCAGCTCCGACACCTCAATGGCGTCCTGGGCCTGCTGGGTCAGAAGCTCGGCCTGCTCCTCCAGGCTTTCCTTTTCCTGACGCAGGGTCTCCGCTTCCTGCTCCAGACTCTCCGTCTGGCTCCGAAGCTCCTTGTTCTGATCCTCCTGCCCCGCGAGAGAAGTCTCCAGATCCGCAATCCGGCTGTTGAGCTCCTCATTCACCCCGGAGAGCCGCTGGTTTTCCTCCTGGAGAGCGTTGATGTTGCTGGTGAGGGAGGCGGAGGTCCTCTGACTGCTGTCCTTCAGCTCCTCGTTCAGATTCTTCAGGCGCTGGGTCTCCACCACCATCATCACCGCCACAAAGAGGAAGGCCACCGCAAACAGGATCGCCAGATACGTCACCAGGGCGGAACGACGCCGGGGAGACAGCACCTGGGAGGGGTCCTCGGGAGGCGGGGTGTGATCTGCCTCCTGCTGGGGCAGCTTGGTTTCATCATTCATTGTTGGAATCCTCCTTCATGGAAATGCGCTGAAGGGCGAAGAGCAGTCGGTTCAGATCCTCCTGGCCGTAGAACTCCAGCTCAAATCGACCCTTCCGTTTGCCGTTGACAATGCGGACCTTCCGGCCCAGGCGGCGGCTCAGGGAGCGCTCACACTCCGCCACATAGTCCACCTCCAAAGGAGCCGGCTCCGGCTCCTGGCTGGGCTTGTCCAGATTTTTACAAAGAGTCTCCGCCTGCCGGACGGAGAGCTGAAGGGCGATGATCCGCTGGGCGGCCTGCTGCCGGAGCTTTTCGCTTTTCAGTCCCAGCAGGGCCCGGGCGTGACCCGGAGAGAGAGTGCCGTTCCGCACCAGCTCCGCCTGCTCCCGGGACAGGCTCAGAAGCCGCAGGGCGTTGGCCACCGCGGGACGGGACTTTCCCACCCGCTGGGCAGTTTCCGCCTGGGTGAGACCGTATTCCTCCATCAAGGTCTGATAGCCCTGGGCTTCCTCCATGGGATTCAGATCCTCCCGCTGCAGGTTCTCCACCAGGGCCAGCTCCATCACCTTTCGATCGTCCGCCTCCAGCACCAGCACCGGGACCTCCTGGAGTCCCGCCTGTCTGGCGGCCCGCCAGCGGCGTTCCCCGGCTATGATCTGATAGTAGCCTCCCGGCAGCTCCCGGACAGTGAGCGGCTGAATCATGCCATGCTCCGCGATGGAGTCCGCCAGGGCCTGAAGGGCCTCCGGGTCAAATTCCTTCCGGGGCTGGAGGGGATTTGGCTCCACCCGATGCAGAGGCACCGAGCTGACGCCGGAGCTCTGGGTAAAATCCAGGTTCGGATCGTCCAGCAGCGCTCCAAGCCCCCGTCCGAGGCCTGATTGTTTTTTCATTTTGTCATACACTCCTATTTTCAAATACCGATTCCCGTTTCAGAATATCCTCCGCCACCTCCCCGTAGGCCTTTGCGCCTCTGCTGTGCTTGTCGTAGGCTGTGATGGGCATTCCGTGGCTGGGGGCCTCCGCCAAACGGACGTTTCGGGGAATGGCTGCGGCAAAGACCCGCCCCGGGAAGAAGCGACGTACCTCCTGGGCCACCTGAGTGGAGAAGTTGGTTCGCCCGTCAAACATGGTCAGCAGCACGCCGAACACCGTGAGCCGGGGATTCAGCCGCTTCTTCACGGCCCGCATGGTGGACATGAGATCGGACAGACCCTCCAGGGCGTAATATTCGCACTGCACCGGAATCAATATCTGTTCCGCGGCGCAAAGCCCGTTGAGGGTCAGAAGCTCCAGAGAGGGGGGGCAGTCAATGAACACATAGTCATAGCGATCAACAACAGGCTCCAAGGCCTGCTTCAGTACAAACTCCCGCCGTTCCATATCCGCCAGCTCCACTCCGGCTCCCGCCAGGGAGGCCGAGGAGGGCAGAACGTCTCCCCACTGGGTATGCACAATGGCCTGATCCGCCGGAACACCGTTGATGACCACGTCATAAGAGCTGTATTTACAGCGACGGCTCACTCCCATTCCGGAGCTGGCGTTGGCTTGGGGGTCAAAGTCCACCAGAAGAATTCTGGCTCCCCTGTCATGAAGCGCCGCCGTGAGATTTACAGCAGAAGTGGTCTTTCCCACGCCGCCCTTTTGATTGACAATGGCCACAATCTTCACAGTTTGATTCTCCCCCGTTCTCTTTTTCCATGATTATAACACATACACGGAAAAAAGCAAGAAAAAATATAGATTGTTTCACGTGAAACAATCTATAAGCGTCAACAGCCCATCCACCGTCCCCCCAGGTCGAAGGAATCAATAATATGTAATAAGTAATAAGGGATGATAGATGCGTCCGTGTACTTATTTCTTGTTGCATGTTACCTTTTACTGATCCCTTGGGACGTGGGTAACGGGTTCACCCGTGAAGGGCGCAATGCTTCGCTGCGCTCAGAATGACAGAATCGGTACAACTCCACCGTAGGGCGGCCTGACCCCGGGCCGCCGCGTATCCCGGGACAAGTTCCCGTTTCCGCGCCAGGGAAGGCACTATGCGATCCCGTCGTTCAATCTTTCGATCCGTTTGGGACGAGCGATGCTCGCCCCTACTACGCTGTTTCGCTTTCATCTTGTCATTTCGAAGGAGCTTGCGACTGAGAAATCCGTCCCTTTCTTCGTGATATACGGAAAGAATGAACGGATTCCCCCAGGAAGGGCGCAATGCTTCGCTGCGCTCAGAATGACAAATATGGGAGGTTCACGCCGTAGGGACGGCACTCTGCCGTCCGCGTTTCCCTCCGGCTTCTCCCCGTAGGGCCGGAGGTACGGATTCTTCGCTGCGCTCAGAATGACAAATATGGGAGGTTCACGTCGTAGGGACGGCAGAGTGTCTTCCCTGCACAAATGCGAAACTGCTGCGTGATCTATCCATATTCCCGCACAACGCCCCGGACCAGACCGAGGATTACCGCCTCGTCGCCGTCAATGGGATCGTAGGCTTCGTTTTCCGGCAGCAGCCACACATGTCCGTTTTGTCTGGAAAAACGCTTCACCGTAGCCTCGTCTCCCAGCAGGGCCACCACGATCTCTCCGTTTTCCGCCGTGGCTTGGGGGCGGACCACCACCTTATCCCCCGGGAGGATTCCCGCGTTTTTCATGCTTTCGCCCCGGACTCGCAGGGCAAACCAGCCCTCGCCCCCCTCCCAGGGCAAATAACCCTCCACGTTCTCCACCGCCAGAATGGGCTGACCGGCGGCGACGGTACCCACCAGAGGAACGAGATGTTTCTTCCCCGGACCGGGCTCTGCCCCTTGAAACATGCCATCCGGTGAAAAATCCGCGCTCTGCCCGGACGCTTCCGGATCGTTCCGATGCTTTGGCAGGGAAATGGCCCGCTTTTTCCCGTTTTCCATACTCAGCTCCCCCGCCTGGGTGAGAGCCCGGAGATGATAATAAACCGTCGCAGTGGAGCTCAGCCCCACTGCCTCCCCGATTTCACGAACAGACGGACCATAATCATATTGACTAATATATTTTTGAATAAAGTCTAATATTTCCTCTCTTTTGTTCACTCTGCCCATGCTTCTCACCCCGGATTCAATATATCAGATTTCTCGCAAAAACGCAAACATTTGTTTTGATTTTTTGTGTGATTTCAGCAGATATGGTATGTTTCACAGTTCATGTTTGAAGCATCCTTCATGCCGCCATGTTTGCAGCCCAAACATGGGGGCCAATCCACATAAAGGACACAGGTGGCCGCCGCTGCGGGCTGTGCCGCGGGGGAGATGCGGGGCGTCGGAGACGCCGCCCCCTACGGCGAAACGTACCGTCCTTGTCATTCTGAGCGCAGCGAAGCATTGCGCCCTTCACGGGTGAATCCGTTCCCCTGTTTCCTGCAAGCGGCGCCACAGGGTATGCCAGGGGCGTCGGGGACGCCGCCCCCTACGGCGGAAACGTCCCGTCCTTGTCATTCTGAGCGCAGCGAAGAATCCGTTCCCACGTCCCCTGTGGGCAGGCGCAGGCGGGAAACGGCGGACGGCTGAGAGCCGTCCCTACAGGCGGGTGCAGGCGGGAAACGGTGGCGGCCATTGGCCGCCGCTACAGGCGGGCGCGGGCGGAGAGACGGCGGACGGCTGAGAGCCGTCCCTACAGGCAGGCGCAGGCGGGAAACGGCGGACGGCAGAGTGCCGTCCCTACAAGCGGGCGCGGGCGGGAGACGGCAGCTATTGACCGCCGGAACGGAAGGACATCAAAACTCTCATACAATATAATAAAGAAATACTTGTAAAAAGCTGAGTTTTGTGGTATAATGTATTGGCTGATTTTTACTGATTTTTCCACACTCCGGAGGTGTGTTTTCATGTACTCCAACGCCTATATCTGGGCCAAGGTCATCGCCTACCTGGACGAACGCCTGACGCCGGGCATTGTCTCCACCTTTTTTGACCAGTCCTACATTCTGGAGAAGAACGAGCAAAGCCTGACGGTCTACGCCCCCTCGGAATTTTGCAAGGACTTTATGGAGCGCCGCTGCCTGGGCTACATCCGGGACGCCGTGCGGGAGCTCACGGATCAGGACTATGAGATTCTTGTGGTCTGTGAAGAGGAGCTGGCGGAATTTCAAAAATCCAAGGAGCGTTCCGGCCGTCCCCGCTTCAATCCCCAATTCACCTTTGATTCCTTCGTGGTGGGTCCCTCCAACCGCTTTGCCTACAACGCCGCTCTGGCCGTCACCGACAAGCCGGCTGCCGCCTACAATCCCCTGTTTATCTACGGCCCCTCGGGGCTGGGCAAAACCCATCTGCTCTATGCCATTGCCAACCGCATTCAGGAGCGTTATCCCGAGTTCAACATCGTCTACATCAGCTCCGAGCAGTTTACCAACGAGCTGATCATTGCCCTGCGGGAGCACCGGAACGTGGAATTCCGCAAAAAATACCGGAACGCGGACCTGCTGCTCATGGATGACATTCAATTCATCGGGGGCAAGGCCTCCACGGAGGAGGAATTCTTCCATACCTTCAACGAGCTATTTGAGGGCAGGAAGCAAATTGTTGTCACCTCTGACCGTCCCCCCAATGAGATTTCCCTCCTGGCGGACCGGCTGCGGACCCGCTTCGAGGGGGGCCTGATCTGCGACATCATTCCCCCGGACTACGAGACCCGCATGGCCATCATCCAAAACAAGGCCAATTCCCTGGGCATGGATATGCCGGACGAGATCTGCAACTATATTGCGGAGAACATCACCAACAACGTCCGCTCCCTGGAGGGAACGGTGAACATCATCAAGGCCTACCATGAGCTCAACGGCATGCCTCTGGATCTGCCCAACGTAAGCCGGGCCATCAAGGATATGTACATGGACGCCGGTCACAATCTTCCCACACCGGCTCTGATCATCGGGGAGGTTTCCCGTTTCTACAGCGTAGAGGAGAATCTGATCCGGGGCCGCCTGAAATCCAACAACATTGTCATGCCCCGTCAGATTGCCATGTATCTGATCCGGGAGCTGACCCACCAGAGCTACAAAAACATTGGCCGGGAGTTTGGGCGGGATCACACCACCGTCATTTCCTCCCTGCAAAAGGTGGAGGCCCTGCTGGCCAAGGGGGATAAGGAAACCAGCGACAATATCCGGGAGATTACGGCAAATATCAACAGCAAGCTCTGATCGTTCCGGTACGAAGACTTTTCCACAGGCAATGTGGAAAGTGGAAAAGCTTCGGTGGAAAATTCTCCCGGCCGAGGATTCCGACAGGGCCCCCGTGGAAAACCCCGTTTTTTTCCCCATTGTTTGTGGAAAAAAAAGCTTTTATTTTCAGGCTTTTTCGGTCTTTTCCCCCATCCACAGCCTCTACTGATACTTACTACTGTATTATATTCTCTCTTTCTCTCTATGAGAGAGAAAAGAAAGGAGATTTTTGATGAAGTTCGTATGTGAAAAACTCTCTTTGGTCAACTCCATTTCCATTGTGTCCCGTACCGTCAGCCCCAAAAGCAGTCTGGCCTTTTTGGAGGGCATCTACATCGCGGCGGATGAAGAGCTTCGGCTCACCGGTTATAATCTGGAAACCGGCATTACCGTCCGGATGGACGCCAAAATCCGCCAGACCGGAGAGTGTGTCATGCCCACCAGGATGTTTTCCGACATTGTGCGGAAGCTGCCGGACGAGGTGGTTTCCGTGGAGGTGGACGAGAACTACCGGGTCACCATCAAGGGCGGCGTAGCCTCCTTCCAGCTCATGGCCTCCGCTGCCGACGAATATCCACAGCTTCCCGCCGTGGAGGAGGAAAGCGCGGTGCGTCTGCCTCAGAACGCTCTGCGGGATCTGATTTCCGGCACCATCTTTGCCGTCTCCGACGATACCGCCAACGCCATCTATACCGGCTGTCTGGTGGAGGCCCAGGGGGATACCATTACCATGGTGGCCATTGACGGCTACCGTATGGCAAAGCGGGCCTATCATGCCAAGGAGGGACAGTTCCCCGCCATGAGCTTTGTGGTGCCCTCCGCGGCTCTGAAGGAGCTGGAAAAGATTCTCTCCGATACCGAGGAGGAGCTGAGCTTCACCCTGGGAAAGAAGCACATTTCCTTCTCTCTGGAAAACGCCACCCTGATCTGCCGTCTGTTGGAGGGAAAGTTTGCCGAGTGGCGCCGCTTCATTCCCGCCGCCGCTCCCATTCAGCTGGTGGCCAACGTGGAGGAGCTCACCGCCACGGTGGAACGGGTGGGCCTCATTGTGTCTGAAAAGTATAAGAGCCCGGTGCGCTGCCTGTTTTCCAAGGACGGCGCCCAGTTCCGTACCGTCACCACCATCGCCTCCGCCAGCGACGGCTGCCGTCTGGCCGGCGACGGCAAGGATACGGAAATCGGCTTCTCCTGCCGCTATATGCTGGAAGCCCTGAAGGCCGTCCCCACCCAGGAGGTGACGCTGCTGCTCTCCGGCGGTTTGTCCCCCATTCTGCTGGTACCCTGCCAGACCGACAGCGAGAAGGTGGACTACACCTACCTGATCCAGCCGGTCCGGCTGAATTAATCAGATGGAACGAGGTTCTTCTATGAAAGTTCGAGTACGCAAAATCAATCCCGCGGAACAGACGATCCCCATCACCACGGAATACATCAAGCTGGAAAGCTTTTTGAAGCTGGCCAACGCGGTGGAGTCCGGCGGCATGGCAAAGAATTTCATTCTGAACCGGGAAGTCACCGTCAACGGCGAGATCTGCACCATGCGGGGAAAAAAGCTGCGTCCCGGCGATCGGGTGGGCTTTGACGGAGCCGTTTATTTGGTCAGTCAGGAAGACCGTGAAAGCACGCGGCTATGAGAATAATTTCTCTGTCTCTCAACGGGTTTCGCAATTATGAGAGCTTCCGCTGCGAGTTTGACCCCGGCGTGAATCTGATCCTGGGGCAGAATGCCCAGGGAAAGACCAATCTTTTGGAGGCCATATGCTATCTCAGCCGGGGCAGCGCCTTTCGCACCCGGAAGGAGGCGGAGCTGATCCGCTTCGGGGCGGAGTTCGCGGAGCTCAGCGCCGCGGTGGAGTCCTATCAGCGGGAGCAGATTCTGCGGACGGTGATGTTTTCCGGACGGCGGCCCCGGCAGCTTTTTCTCTCCGGGGTGAAGAAATCCTCCCGGGAGGAGCTGGACGGGGTATTGAATACGGTGCTCTTCTGCCCGGAGGATCTGCTGGTTTTGAAAAAGGGGGCCGCCGAGCGCCGGAAGCTCCTGGACGACGCCCTCTGTCAGCTCCGTCCAAAATACGCCCGGGCTCTGGAGGAGTATAAGCGGCTCCTGGCCCAGAAATCCGCCGCTCTCCGGGAACGGATAGACCGGCCGGAAATGCTGGAGCTGATTCCCGACTACAACGAGCGCATGGCCCAGACCGGGGCCATTCTCATCACCACCCGGGCCAAGTATCTGAGTCAATTGGAGCAGCGGGCCGCCCTGCATCATGAGGCCTTTTCCGGCGGCCTGGAGAAGCTGAGCCTGAAATATCAGACGGTTTCCACGGTGACGGACCCCAAGGCCCCGGCCCTGGAGGTCTATCAGCAGCTCAGAGACCACCAAAACAGCCATTACCGGGCGGAAATTGAGTCCATGCAGTGTCTTTCCGGCCCCCATAAGGATGATTTCGAGGCGGCCCTGAACGGTCTTCCCATGAAGGCCTTTGCCTCCCAGGGTCAGACCCGTACCGCCGCCATCAGCCTGAAGCTGGCGGAGCGGGATCTCTTTGAGGCGGACAGCGGGGAGCTTCCGGTGCTGCTGCTGGACGACGTGCTCTCGGAGCTGGACCCGGGACGTCAGGACTTTGTGCTGAACCAGATCCGCCGGGGTCAGGTCTTCATCACCTGCTGCGAGGAGGACAAGCTCTCTGAAATCGGAAAAACCATTCGCATCGAAAATGGCGCGATCCAAGCGTAGGGACCGGCTCGAAACCGATTCTATCTTATGACGCGGCGATTCAGCAGGCATGCTTCGTGTCGCTTCGAGTTCAGGAAACAGGCATCAGGCCCGCCCGCCGTACCCCGCCGTAGGGGGCGGCGTCCCCGACGCCCCGTGCGTTCGATGCGGCACCGCCTGTAGGGACGGCTCTGCTTTGCATAAGTTCCGGCAGCCAAATCAGAGATTTGGGCCGTCACTTATCAGCCGTCCGCCGTTTCCCGCCTGCGCCCGCCTGTAGGGACGGCTCTCAGCCGTCCGCCGTTTCCCGCCTGCCCCCGCCCACAGGGGACGGGGTTACGGATTCTTCGCTGCGCTCAGAATGACAAGGACGGTACGTTTTCACCGTAGGGGGCGGCGTCCCCGACGCCCCGTGCGTTCGATGCGGCACCGCCTGTAGGGACGGCTCTGCTTTGCATAAGTTCCGGCA
>CAMOSU010000079.1 GCA_946625125.1 uncultured Clostridia bacterium | reverse complement strand
GTTTGTTTGACATGGTGTTTGTTCATGTTTTTCGTTGTTTAATTTTCAAGGTACATCGGCCTTGCAGCCTATATAAAATCTCTGTGGTTTCATCGGTTTCCCTCAACCGCAGTGACTGTTATATATTAGCACGTTGTTCTCCATTTGTCAAGAACTTTTTTCAATTTCTTGAAACTTTTTCTTGGCTCAGGCGGAACCGAAGTCCCTTCCGCAACGCGCTCGCATATAATAGCACCGAGTTCCCTATTTGTCAACACCTTTTTTCATTTTTTCAAAAATTTTTTCCAGTCCTGTCAGATACAGGCTGCAAAGGGAAAAACCGCTCATCAGCAGGGCGCCGTTCACCAAGGCCTCAAACCGCCGGATTACCCCCAGCACCGACACGCCCCGCGCCAGGGTGCGAAAGGCCTCCGGCTCCCGGGCCAGGGGAGCGGAGAGGATGCCTCCCGTCACCAGGGAGGCGGCCAAGGCTCCTGCCGCCTGGGTCCACCAGGGCCATTGAGGCAGGGACTGATCCTCCCCCAGACAGTCTCCCAGGGACAAAGCCGCGCCGGGCAGCAGCAGGGCGATAAGGACCGCCAGAGCGTCTGTAGGGCTCCCCGACGGAGCCAGCCGCTCCCAGCGGAGCTGGGGCAGGCTGAACAGCAGCACGCTTCCATACAGTCCTCCCGTCACCCAGAGCAGAATCCCGGCACAGCGGGCAGGGGAGGCCGGGCCGATCCCGGCCGCTGCCCAGGCCAGGACCAGAACCAGGAGCGCCGCCAGCCAGTTTCCTCCCGTCTCCGGGAAGGCGAAGCTGCTCTCCCAGGCTGCCAGCAGCGCCGCGGCAAAAAACAGCAGCGCCCAGAAAAGAGAGGGGCCGCCGCGTCCCGGCGTCTCCCGTCCGCGCCGGTTCAGCCGCCGGGTCAGCAGGGACAGAAGCAGCGCCGCCCCTCCGGCTCCCGGCAGCACCCAGACCCAGCTCACCCGACAGCAGAGCCGGAACACCGGGATTCCGGCCCCGGTGAGGGCCAGGGCTCCCAGTTGGCGGGAGGAGATTCGGTCCCGACGGCGCATCACGCCACCAAAAAGCCCCCCTCCACCGGAAGCAGCCGGGGAAGCACAGGCCGCTTCCCCGCCGCCAGCGCCGCCCGCAGATCCAGGACGGTGGTATTGGAGGGGTGAGAGTCCAGATAGGCACTGATTGCCGCCGGGTCCGGGGAGGGATCGGGGCATAGATAGATCCCGGTGGCCGGACGGAATTCGGATTCCTCCGCCACCGCCTCCACCGCCCCCGCCTCAGGCTCTGTAATAATCACCTGGTCCGCGGTGGGAAGGAAGAGCTCTCCCGGGGCCAGCTCCCGCAGCCGCTCCAACGCCTCAGAAATGCTCCGGCCCACAGCCCGCAGCCCGGCCCCCACGTCCACCACGTACTCCTCCCCGGACCTGGTCACCACAACGGTCTTCACCGGCAGCAGTTTGGCCGCGTCAGAAGCATGGAAGGGCAGCAAGCCCAAGGCTCCCAGAGCCAGCAGAAGCAGCGCTCCCCAAAGCAGCTTTTTCATTGAAAAATCCCCCTTTTTTCAGGCTTCACGCCTTCATTTTACGCATTCTTTTCAAAAATATTCGTTTTTTTCTTCCCTGCTCCCTACATTATTATATAGTTCCGGAGCCCGGATAGAGCATCGGCAGATTTGCCTTCTTTTTCCTGTGTCCGCCACAAGATATTGTGGTTTTTTCTCAAATATTACATATTGTAACTATTTTGTTTGTCCTGTTTTTCCGCAAAATCATTCGGTTTTTCCTTGAAAAATCCGGCTTTTTACAAGTTTTCACAAAAAATTTACTTGCATATTTGCGGCGTATATGCTAAAATGGTTACGAAATGATACCAAAAAGCGTCATTTCCGGCAAGTCGGATGTCCGTTTTTTCCGAAAGAGAGGTTTATATGAAACGAAGAATCATTGCGGTTCTGCTGGTCCTGTGTTTGTGCGCGGGGCTGGTCCCCACAGTCTTTGCCGGCTCCACCTTGGAGAGCAGCGTGGATCTGGAGCAGCTTGTCGCCCACGGCACTGCCATGATCCGCAAGCTGGAGGCCAACGATCAGTATGACAGCGTGGTGAACATCGCCGGCACCGTGGGCATGGGAATCGGCGGATGGATCAACTCCGCGGCCCTGCAGCTTCTCAAGTGGATCTGCGACGCGGACCCCGCGTTCAGCCGCCAGACCTTGGGGGAGGCCCTCTACACAGAGGTGGTTTGCGCCCCCGTCGCCATCCCATCCACTAAAATGCCCCCCTGGGGCTATTGGAATGGCCGCAGCTTCAGCGCGTCGGAAATCGCCGCCACCAAGGCTCTGCTGCGCTCCCCTGTGGGAGTTCAGTGCCAGAACGATCTGCTGCGCAGCTATCTGCTCACCGAGGCTCAGCACGGCTGGAACGCCGGTGTTCGCACGGAATCCGCCCTGATCTACTACTGCTCCGCGGAGCACCACTACGGGGAGTACGGAGTCCGGACCTTTATGAGCTATGTCCGGGCCGCCATGGGTATCACGGAATACGACACCATCAACTCCCTGGATGAGCTGCATCAAGGGGTGGTGGCCGCCGCGGCCCAGTACAGCTACGTCAACGACTCCCTGGCCTACCGCATCAAGACCTACAATTATCTGACCCAGACCCTGGGGCTTCCCTCAGGGCCGGACCCGGACAACAACGGCGGCGGTGATAACGGCGGCGGTGATAACGGCGGCGGCGACAACGGCGGCGGCGACAACGGCGGCGGAGGCAGCAACCCGGACCCCAACAGCCCCGTTCCCTTCCAGGACATGCCTGCCCAGGGGCACTGGGCCTATGACGCCATCGTCTGGGCTTACACCCACGATCCTCAGATCACCAGCGGCACCTCCGCCACCACCTTCTCCCCCAACGTCACCGTAACCCGGGCCGAGGCCATGACCTTCCTCTGGGCCGCGGCGGGAAAGCCCCGCCCCAGCACCTCCGAAAATCCCTTTGTAGACGTGGAACAGAACGCCTACTACTACACCCCCGTCCTCTGGGCCATGGAGAACCGCATCACCGCCGGTACCAGCGCCAACACCTTCTCCCCCGGAGACACCGTAACTCTGGCACAGATGATCACCTTCATTTGGGCCTTCGCGGGCCGTCCCAGTCCAGAAAGTCGGGAGAATCCCTTCTCGGATCTCTCCGCCGGGGACTACTACTACAACCCGGTGCTTTGGGCTCACCACGGAGGCATTCTGGTGGGCAACGAGAACAGCGGAACGAAGCTTCTGCCTCACACCGGCTGTTCCCGCTCCTATGTGGTGACTTATCTCTACAACTATTTTATCAACGCCGTCCCCTGACGGTGCCAGTTCAGGACAGACCGCCGGACCCCGGCGGTCTGTTCGTTTTTTTGAACACCGCGGTCCTGTTGGCCTTTCCGGCCGCCATTCCTTCCGCGAGTGGGGCGGGCGAGGGACAGCGGGGAGGGAATGTAGGGACGGCTCTGCTCCGCATAAGTTCCGGCAGCCAAATCAGAGATTTGGGCCGTCACTTATCAGCCGTCCGCCGTTTCCCGCCTGCGCCCGCCTGTAGGGACGGCTCTGCTCTGCATAAGTTCCGGCAGCCAAATCAGAGATTTGGGCCGTCACTTATCAGCCGTCCGCCGTTTCCCGCCTGCGCCCGCCCGTAGCGGCGGCCACTGGCCGCCACCGTACCACGCCCGGGGGAATTGAGAATTGAGAATGGAAAATGGAAAATGGAAAATTGAGGTGTTTTCAAATTGCCATTTGAAAACATTGGAAAAGGGGACGGGGGTTACGGATTCTTCGCTGCGCTCAGAATGACAAAAACGGTACGTTTCCGCCGTAGGGGGCGGGAAGACCTTTCTTTCCCGTTTTTTGCAGGACTTTTCTTGCCTGTTTTTCCTGTTGCAAAATACCGGAATCTGTACTATAATATGAAAAATACGGCGTTTGCGTCAGAAACCCCGCATTGTCCCGAAAGGAGGCCTTACATTGGTCTTTTCCAGTCTGTTATTTGTCTTCCTCTTCTTCGTCTCCAACATCATTACCCAGGCGGTGGTGACGGACATTCGGAAGAAAAACATCGTCATGCTGTGCTTCTCCCTGGTGTTCTACGCCTGGGCGGGGATTCGCTTCGTGCCTCTGCTGCTGCTCATGACCCTCATCTGCTGGGCTGCGGCCCTGTGGATCTCCCGCTGCCGCAGGCAGG
This sequence comes from uncultured Clostridia bacterium, assembly GCA_946625125.1. Taxonomy (GTDB): domain Bacteria; phylum Bacillota; class Clostridia; order Oscillospirales; family Oscillospiraceae; genus JAFRPC01. The sequence goes on along the minus strand of CAMOSU010000079.1, from coordinate 5,971 downwards.
AGCAGAAAAAGCTCATTTTGGTACTCTGCCTGGTTCTGGTGCTGCTGATTCTGGGCATCTTTAAGTACACCGGCTTCTTCCTGCGGAATGTCCAGCTTCTGCTGGGCTTCCCCAAGGTGATTCCCGCCATTGCCCTGCCCATCGGCATCAGCTTCTACACCTTCCAGCTTTTGTCCTACGTCATCGACGTCTACCGGGGAGACACGGAGGTGCAGGAGCGCTACTGGCTGCTGCTGCTCTACGCCAGCCTCTTCCATCAGTGCATCGCCGGACCCATCGTCCGCTACCGGGACGTGAATCAGGACATTCTCCACCGCAGGGTGAAGCGCACGGAGCTGAGCCGGGGCATCACCCGCTTTACCGTGGGTCTGGCCAAAAAGGCCGTGCTGGCCAACGGCTGCGCCGCCGTGGTGCGGGACGTGTTCGGCATCGCCGTGGACGAGGATCTCACCGCCGCCATCGTCCAGGGTACCCCTGTCACCGGCATGTGGCTGGTGATGCTGGCCTACACCCTGTTCATCTACCTGGATTTCTCCGCCTATTCGGATATGGCCATCGGCATGGGTCTGATGTGCGGCTTCCACTACAAGGAGAACTTCAACTATCCCTACACCGCCGACTCCGTGACGGACTTCTGGCGGCGCTGGCACATCTCCCTGTCCAGCTTCTTCCGGGATTACGTCTACATTCCCCTGGGGGGCAACCGCTGCTCCAGGGGCCGCCACATTTTCAATCTCTTTGTGGTCTGGGGCCTGACGGGCATGTGGCACGGGGCGAGCTGGAACTACATCCTCTGGGGCTTGTACTATTTTGTCTTCCTGGTGATTGAAAAATACCTGGTGGACACGGAGCGCATTCCCCGGCCTGCCCGGCATCTGCTGACCCTGCTGATTGTGGGCTTTGGCTGGATTCTCTTCCGCTTTGACGGAAGCGGCCAGCTCGGTCCCGCCGTGAAGGGTCTCTTCGGACTCAACGGCAACGCCTTCGGCGCTTTGACCGTCCGTCTGATCTTCCGGAACAATCTGTTCTTCCTGCTGTTCTGCTGTCTGGCCGCCACGCCCCTGGCCAAAACCCTGGGGAACATGCTGCGCAACCTGAGCCAGCGCAGCACCCTCTGGCTGACGGTCTACGGGGTTTGGGACGCGGCCCTGCCGGTGCTGCTGCTGGTGCTGTCCATGATGTCCCTGGCAGGGAATCAGTACAACCCCTTCATCTACTTCCAGTTCTGAGAAAGGAGCCGCCATGAGACCTACAAAACAGCAATATCAGAGATCCCGGTATCGGGCCATTCAAGTCAAGCAGCTCCTGTTCCTGGGCTTTTTGGTGGTGATGGGCTTCATTGGACTTCTGTGGTTTGCCCGGCCCAAGACCTCCACGGTGGAAAAGCGGGACCTGGCCCAATTCCCCAGCCTGAGCCTGAAGGGGCTATGGGACGGCAGCTTCTTTTCCGGCGTGGAAACCTGGTACGCCGACACCTACCCTCTGCGGGAGGGGCTCATTGACGCGGACACCAAGCTGGAGCAGCTCTACGGCATCCGGGGGGAGCAGATGATCAGCAACGGCGAGAAGGCCGACGAGATCCCCACCGGCACCGTGGATCTGGCGGAGCTGGCCGGGAGAAGCACCACCGAAGCCCCGCTTCCCTCAGACAGCGGCAGCGTCCCGGTGGCCAGCGGCAGCCCCGTAAGCCCCGTCAGCACCGAGGCCGCGCCTCCCGCCACCACGGAGTTCAACGGCCAGGGGGCGGCGGACGTCACCGAGGATCTGGTGCAGTCCGGAGACATCTACATCGCCAACGGGGCGGGCTACGGCGTCTACTACTTCAGCGAGAGCAATTCCGCCCGCTACTGCCTGCTGGTGAACCAGCTTGCCAAGAATCTGGCGGGGAAGGCCCAGATCTACTCCATGCTCTGCCCCATCTCCGCGGGGGTCATGCTTTCCGACGAGGTGCGGGAGTCCACCGGAGCCTCCGACGAGAACCAGGCCACGGAGTGGTTCTACCGGAACATGGACCCCTCGGTGAAAACCGTCTCCATGTTCAACTCCCTGAAGGCCCACAACGACCAATACATCTTTTTCCGTACGGACCACCACTGGACCGCCCTGGGCGCCTACTACGCCTACCAGGAGTGGTGCAAGGTGAAGGGCGTCACCCCCCACGAGCTGAGTCAGTTTGAAACCAAGAGCTTTGAGGGCTTTTTGGGGACCTTCTACTCCAACTCCAACAAGAACGCCTCCCTGGCCGCCAACCCGGACACCGTCACTGCCTACGTCCCCATGGGTACCAACTCCATGGAGATGTATGTGGCCAACGGGGACGGCAGCTTCACCAAGTACGACTGGCGCATCGTCAACGACGTTTCCGACTACGCCAAGAGCGAGCTCTACGCCACCTTCGCCGGAGGCGACCAGGCCTACAACTACGTTCACAACACTGCCGTCACCGACGGCTCCTCGGTGTTGATTGTGAAGGACTCCTACGGCAACGCCTTTATCCCCTTCCTCATTGACCACTACGAGCACATCTACTGGATTGACTTCCGCAACTACAAGAAGTGGTGCGCCTGGGCCGGATACGGAGACCCCAGCATCTCCGCCCTGGTGGAGCGGCAGGGCATTCAGGACGTGGTGCTCTGTCACAACATCTCCATCGCCGGGTCCAGCACGGCCCTGGATGTCATGGAAAGCATTTACAAGTAATCCCCTGGCGCCGAAAAAGGGGCTGCCGCAAACCAAGCGTTTGCGGCAGCCCCTTTTGCTTCTGTTTGCCTCAGCCCGAGGCGCTCATGCCCAGATGGATTTCCTGATAGTAGTAGTCCGCTCCGGCCAGGGAGACAATGGGCGCGATCACCACGAGGTCCCCGTTGGCCTCGGGATAGATCTGCAGCTCCAGGTTGACATAGCGCGGGTCGTCCACCCGCTCCAGACCGTCGTAGTAGCCGTATTGATCCAGACTGTCCTCCGGAATGTGGCTGTACATGTCCTTGTAGCATTGGATAAAGCGCTCCCGGCAGGTCTCCAGAAAGTCCTCCTCGGAATAGCCCATCCTTTGCAGCAGCTCCCGGGTCCCCAGGCGGGTTCCGCTGTCGCAGTCATAGCAGTATACGCCGTAGTTGGTGAAGCTCCAGTCCGTGTCCTCAATGACAATCAGGGTCAAAATGTTGTCCCAGACCTCGCTCCGGAAGCCAATGTGGATTATGCCCAGGGAGATGCGGTCCTCCATGCTTTTCAGGGAGTCCCGAAGATCCTGGCCGAAGTGGGCGTCAATGTCCTCGTTGATTTCCCGGGCGCCCGGGGTGTCGGCCTCCAGCTTGGGCAGCTCATAGCTCCAGGTGAAATCGCTTCCCATCTCGTCATAGTAGACTCCCTGGTCGGAGTAGCTGACGCCGATGAGGGACCAGGGGTCCGCAGACTCGGGGGAAGGCGCGGGGGCCTGGCTGCTCTCCGGGGCGGGAGCCGGCTCCGTCCGGGCAGGCTCTGTGGCGGAGTCCCGGGTGGCGGGCTCCTGGGTGGTGGAAAGGACCGCGCTTTCTGTGGGGAGTCCGGTGGTCTCGGTTCCCGGAACATCGGTGCCTGTGGGGACGGTGGGAAGCAGACTGCCGCCGCAGCCGGCGAGCAGCAGCCCCAGGGTCAGAAGCAGGGCAAGAATCCTTTTCATGTCAGATACCTCCCGTGTTGTACCTCAGCACTTTTTGATTTACTCTCCCAGGTAGACCCAGGCGTTGGGCAGGTGACGGCCCTCGGGAATGGCGGCGTTGGAGCAGCGCATGACGGGCTCGCCCCGATACCACATGATGGCGGTGGTGCCGCCGTCACAGTTCAGGGCGGTGATGCCGTCGTGCTGGAGCAGCACGTCGGCGCAGACGTCCACGCTGCAGCCCGGGGAGGCCAGAGTCCGGCCCTCCACGCAGAGCATCAGAATCTCGCCCCGCTGGGACTGGCCGATGCAGGCTCTGGGGTTCTGGCTGGTCCAAATGCCCGGGTCCAGCTTTTTGCCGTTGATAATCAGGGCGGGCTGGAATTCCATGGCGTCGGTGGTATCGCTGCCCACAGAGGCAAAGGCGTCGTCGATGTAGAACCAATCGTTGCTGTGAAGCTCCAGGCGCTTATAGCCCCAGCCGTAGTGCTCGCCGTAGGTGGTTCCGCCGCACATGGCCCAGCCGGCGATCTGGCCGCCGTTGCCCACGCCGCCCTCGTCAATGAAGCCGGAGCCGGTCATGGCCAGAATGCCGCCGTTGCGCTTGGCGATGGAGCCCGCGTTCTCTCCGTAAGCAGGCAGAGACGCGGCAGGGAAGAGATGCAGCCGGGAGGGCAGCTTGGCAACAGCCAGAACGCCCCGGGAGCCGTCGCAGTCCACCTCCAGAATCAGAATCTGGTTCTCCACGTCAATGGCCAGCACCTTCTCCCCCAGCTTGGTACGAATGCTGGTGCCATCACTGCTGAGGCTGGACTCATTCACCAGAATGTGGTCATAGCCCCGCTCCACCGCGGCGGGATGGGCCTTGAAGTAGTCCTCGGCGCTCTTCACGTCCAGCTCATAGAACAGGGCGTAAAAGCTCTTCTGCTCCGGGCTCAGCTCCTGGACCTGCTGGCCGGGCTGATCCTCCCAGCCGGAGATGGTGCTGTCCATCCAGTCGTGCTGGTCGGCGTCGTGTGCGAAGGTATCCAGGGTGTTGTCTCCCACCTGGGAGTCCCGGGCCTCCTGTTCGATCTGCATTCTGGCCTCCACCACGGAGGGCGGGAAGTAGTAAGTAGCCAAGCCCTGGTGCCGCATGGTGGACATGGCGGTGGAGATCCAGATCTCCCGGTACTTCTTCACCAAGGGAATCTCCGAGAAGACCACCACCAGGTACAGGATGGTACAGATCAAAAACAGACAGAGCAGACGCTTCCAGGCTCCGGTGCGAATCACGCCGTAAATCAGGGCCACGGCGCAAAGGGCAAAGATGGCCAGCAGGCCCAGATTCACCACCTGGTCGGCCTCAAAGGCCTTTTGCTGGTGGGTGAGCTGCATGATCATGGTATAGAGCAGAAACAGGTCAATGAGCAGCAGTCCGGAAAGCACAATCTGCTTCCAGGCCCCTCCGCGCTGCCGTCTGGCGGCGCTTCGGCCGACGCTGTAGCGTCCGCCCTGTGTCGTTCCGTTGTTTGTTCCCATAGGGGTACCTCCTTGCGAAATATCTGTCTTGGAGAAGGGCTGTCCGCCCCCAGGGGCGGAGGAAGCCATTCTCTCGGTTTTTTCTTGGCTGTGGCGCCGCGCTTCTCTGTCACAGACGACAGAATCCGAAAAATGTTCCCCGGCGCGTCTGCGCACGGCTGTTTCAGAGCAGCTCTCCTCCGCCCAGGACCGTGTCACCGTCGTAGACCACGGCGGACTGGCCCGGGGTAATGGCCCGCTGGGGGGTATCAAAGTCCAGGCGGACGCCGCCGTCCTCCAGGGGGGTCAGCAGGCAGGGCTGCTCGGGATGCCGATAGCGGATCTTGGCGGCGCAGCGGATGGGACCGGCGGGGGGCTCCCCGGCGATCCAGTGGAAGGGGCCGGTTCTGGCGTCGCTCCGATACAGAGCCGCCTTCGGCCCCAGGGTCACGGTATTGGCTCCGGCGTCGATGGAAACCACATAGTAGGGCTCCGGGAAGGAAAGACCCAGGCCCCGGCGCTGCCCCACGGTATAGTGGAGTATTCCCCGGTGCCGTCCCAGGACCCGGCCCTGGGTGTCCAGGAAGTCCCCCGGCTCCGGGCTCAGCCCGGTACGAAGCTGGATGACCCGGGCATAGTCCCCGTCGGGGACAAAGCAGATATCCTGGCTGTCCGGCTTGTGGGCGTTGACGAAGCCCTGAGCCTCGGCAATGGCCCGAACCTGGGGCTTGGTCAGCTCTCCCAGGGGGAAGCGGACATGGGCAAGCTGCTCCTGGGTGAGATGGTAGAGCACGTAGCTCTGGTCCTTGTCCGGGTCCAGGGCCTTTTTCAGCA
>CAMOSU010000078.1 GCA_946625125.1 uncultured Clostridia bacterium | reverse complement strand
TTCGCTGCGCTCAGAATGACAAGGACGGGACGTTTTCGCCGTAGGGGGCGGCGTCCTCGACGCCCCGCGCCTTCGATGCGGCACCGCCTGTAGGGACGGCTCTCAGCCGTCCGCCGTTTCCCGTCCGCGCCCGCCTGTAGCAGCGGCCATTGGCCGCCACCGTACCACGCCCGGGGGAATTGAGAATGGAAAATGGAAAATGGAAAATTGAGGTGTTTTCAAATGGCAATTTGAAAACATTGGAAAAGGGGGACGGGGGTACGGATTCTTCGCTGCGCTCAGAATGACAAGGACGGGACGTTTTCGCCGTAGGGGGCGGCGTCCCCGACGCCCCGTGCGTTCGATGCGGCACCGCCTGTAGGGACGGCACTCTGCCGTCCGCGTTCCCTGCCGATGCCCGCCCGTAGGGACGGCTCTCAGCCGTCCGCCGTTTCCCGCCTGCGCCCGCCCCTAGGGGCCGGGGGTACGGATTCTTCGCTGCGCTCAGAATGACAGAATCGGTACGTTTCTGCCCGCCGCACCCCGCGCCAACGTTTGATCTCCGGTGCCTCGTCAACGGAATGCGAAACAGAGTCAATCAGGGCTGCCGAACAGATACCGGAATACGGATTCCTTGCTGCGAATTATTGATTACCTATTATCTATTCCTTTGCAAAGGAGAAACATGATGACTGATACCATCCTGAGAGCCATGACCACCGACGGCTGGGTGAAGGCCGTGGCCATCAATTCCAGAAACCTTGTGGAGCGGGCCAGAAGCATCCACAACACCACCCCCACCGCCACCGCGGCCCTGGGGCGGGCGCTCTCGGCCTGCGCCATGTTGGGCAACATGCAGAAAATTGAAAACGGCTCCGTCACCCTGCAAATCAAGGGGGGCGGCCCCCTGGGGACGGTGATGGCGGTTTCCGACGCCCAGGGCAACGTCCGGGGCTACGTCCAGAATCCCCACATCACCCTTCTGGAAAAATACGCCGGGAAGCTGGACGTGGGAGCCGCCGTGGGTACCAACGGCCTGCTCACCGTGATCCGGGACCTGCAAATGAAGGAGCCCTATGTGGGCTCCGTGGAGCTGGTGAGCGGGGAAATCGGAGATGACGTTACCGCCTATCTGGTCCAGTCGGAGCAGTGTCCCTCCGCCTGCGGGCTGGGGGTCCTGGTGGACCTGGATCACAGCGTCAAGGCGGCGGGAGGCTTCATCCTCCAGCTCCTGCCGGGAGCGCCGGAGGCCCTGATCGACCAACTGGAGGCGGGGATTGCCGCCGCCGGCTCCGTGACCGGCATGCTGGACAGCGGCCTGTCCCTGAAGGAGCTCCTCACCCGGGTCACGGGGGGAATGGAGCTGGAGTTCTTCGAGCCCAGCCCGGTGGAATACCGCTGCTACTGCACCCGGGACCGGGTGGAGGCCACCCTGATCTCCCTGGGCCGGGAGGAGCTGACCCAGATCGCGGAGGAGGGCCAACCCATCCAGGTGGAATGCCAGTTCTGCGACACGGAATACAAGTTCACCCCCCAGGAGGTCCGCTCCATCCTGGCCAAGCTGTAGGATCGGCTGCTGACGCATCCGATTGTTTGCTTCGCAAACCGGGCGAGCATTGCTCGCCCCTACTGCGCTGTTTCGCTTTCATCTTGTCATTTCGAGGGAGCTTGCGACCGAGAAATCCGTTCCTTTCTTCGTGGCAGACGTAAGGGATAACGGATTCTTCGCTGCGCTCAGAATGACAGGACCGGTACGTTTCCGCCGTACCCCGCCGTAGGGGGCGGCGTCCTCGACGCCCCGCACGTACCCTGCGGCACCGCCTGTAGGGACGGCACTTTGCCGTCCGCCGTCCCCCCCTGCACCCGCCTGTAGGGACGGCACTTTGCCGCCACCGTTTCCCGCCTGCGTCCGCCCGTAGGGACGGCTCTGCTTTGCATAAGTTCCGGCAGCCAAATCAGAGATTTGGGCCGTCACTTATCAGCCGTCCGGTCCGCCAAGGGCGGACAATTTGCCGAAGGCAAATCCAGCGCCGTTTCGATATACGGAACCGTACCGACAAACGCAGCGCTGTCAGATCGTCTGCTGACGCATCCGATTGTTTGCTGCGCAAACCGGACGGCCAATGGCCGCCCCTACGGCAAAGACGATAGATTTCTGCCGCGGGGGGCGGCCAATCCCCGTGAAGAGCACAGGCGGCGGATCCTGCGGCGGGTATCAAGGGCGGAGCTGCTGCCGCAAACCGGTTTTTTTGTGAAAAAACCCGGCTGCCTCTTGCGAAAGCGGGGCGAAGATGGTATAATCATACAGACGGATGCCAGGCGTCCAAGATTTCAATTAGGAGGATCATCAAGTGAAATATGTCTGCAACGTGTGCGGCTGGGTCTATGATGAGGACGAGGCCGGCGTGAAGTGGGAAGACCTTCCCGAGGATTTCACCTGCGAGCTCTGCGGCGTGGGAAAGGACGACTTCTCTCCGGAGGAGTGAGTTCTTTCACGCCCCTCCGGCTTCCCGGAGGGGCGTTTCCATAGGAAGCCCAAAGAATAGGAGAGATGAGTCGTGGCAAAGACAAAAAAACGCCGCTCCCTGCCGGAGCCCATGGAGCTCTGGACCGGGCTCTTCGCGGCGCTGTATCTGCTGCTTCCGGGCTTTTCCGGCTATTCCGGAATCTCCAGCTTCAAAACCGGCCTCTTTTACGGCCTCAGCGCTCTGCTGCTGGCGGTGGGGCTCTGGTATTTCCTGCGGGATTGGAGGGCCAAGCGCTCTCTGCGGCCCAGCCCCGCGCAGCTTTTGGCCCTGGCCTTTTGGGGCTTTACCCTGCTCTCCGCCGCTCTCTCCCGGGTAAAGGGGGGGAATCCCTGGTACGATCCCACAGCCCATGAGGCGGCCCTGACCGTCAGCCTCTATGTGCTGCTGTTTCTGATGGTCTCCCGCTGGGGAAAGCCCACGGAGGGACTGTTCCGGGTGATGCTCTGGTCCCTGGCGGGGCTGTGTCTGCTGTGTGTGTGGCAGGCCCTGGGGGGGAATCCCCTGGGGCTCTATCCCAGCGGGCTGAACTTCTATGACGGCTACGGCGTCCGGTACAAGGGGGCCTATGCCGGCACCATCGGCAACGTGGACCTGGTCTCCGCCTTCCTGGCCCTGGCGCTGCCCATGCTGCTGCTCCGGACCCTGGGGCAAAAGCCCCGGCAGGCCTGGCCCTGCTGGGTTCTGGGGGCGGTATGCCTGGGGATTCTGATCTGGCTCCGGGTGCTCTGCGGCCTGGTGGGGCTGGCCATGGGGGCGGCCCTGTGCCTGCTGGCGCTCTGTCCCGACCGGCTGCGGCTGCGGCTGTTTTTGCTGCTGCTGGGCCTGGGACTGGGGGTGCTGGGACTGCTGTTCCTGGTGGATCTCCCCGTGGGGATGCTCCATGAGCTCCATGAAATTCTCCACGGCCGCTTTGAGGACAGCTTCGGCACCGGACGCTTCTACATTTGGCGGCAGATGCTGGAGCGGATTCCCGATGGGCTCTGGTTCGGGGTGGGACCGGATATGGCCCGCTACTCGGGCCTGGCCCCCTTCGTTCGCTATGAAAACGGTGCTGTGGCCGCCCGGGCCTCCATCACCGACGCCCACTGCTACCCCCTGCACATTCTCTACTGCCAGGGCCTGCCCGCCCTGCTGAGCTGGCTGGGCCTGGTGGGGCTTGTTCTGAGCCACTGGGTCCGGGCCAGAAGGGACAAAACCGTCGCCCTCCTGGGAGGCGGCCTGATCTGTTTCCTCTGCGCCATGCTCTTCTGCTTTTCCTCTGTCATCATAATGCCTTATCTCTGGCTCAGCCTGGCGCTGCTGGAGGTTCGCTATCATCATCTGAAAAAGGAGAAAAGACCATGAACAAAAAAGCAAAAACCATCATTGCCCTATTGACGGTTCTCTGCCTGGTGCTGGCGGGGCTGCTGGTCTGGACCCGGATCGACGCCGCCAAGTACAAGCGCTACAGGAACGTCATCTCCCAGGAGGAGGTTCGCAACACCCTCTTCGGCCAGCCCATCTCCACGGAGCGGAACGGTGAGTACCGCATCGGCATCGAAACCGCCATCGACGGAGACTTCCACGCCACCCTGACCGTCTACCAGGCCAGAGACGGCAAGTATGAGGAGGTCTTCTCCTGCCCCGCCGTGGTGGGGAAGAACGGTCCCGGCAAGCAGTCCGAGGGGGACACCAAGACGCCCCTGGGGACCTGGACCATCGGAGAGGCCTATGGCATTAAGGAGGACCCCGGCAGCCTGCTGCCCTACACCCAGGTGACAGACGACATGTACTGGTGCGCCACCGGCTCCAACGGGCTGAAGTACAACACCCTGATCTACAAGAGCGACGATCCCGACGCCGACTACTCCGAGGACGAGCATCTGATTGACTATCCCGTGGTGTACAACTACCTGCTGTACCTGGGCTACAACGAACCCGGCGCCCCCTATGCCGGCAACGCCATCTTCCTCCACTGCTGGCGCGGACCCGACAGCCCCACCGGCGGCTGCGTGGGCGTAGCCGAGGAGAACATGGTCAAGATTCTCCAGACCGTCACCCCCGGCACCAGCGTCACCATCTATTAAAAAATGACCCGCCCTCAGCACAGGGCGGGTCATTTTGTGTTATTCCTCCGGGTGCAGCCGGAGATAGGCCAGATACCCCTCTAAAATGAGGCTGGCCGCTACGGCGTCCACGGTGTTTTTCCGCTTTTTGCCGTGATAGCCGGTTTCCGTGAGGATGTTGTGGGCCTCCACAGTGGTGCGGCGCTCGTCCCAGAGCCGGACGGGCATTCCCAGCAGCCCCTCCAGATCGGCGGCGAAGGCCCGGTAGAGCTCCGCCCGGGGACCCTCCGAGCCGTCCATATTCCGGGGGAAGCCCATGACAATCCTCTGGGCGCCCTGCTCCCGGACCAGCCTTTGAATCTCCGAGAGGGTCTTCTCCCGGTTCCAACTGTGAATGACGGTGGTGAAGCCCACGATGGAGCCTGTGAGATCGGAAACGGCGATCCCGGTGCGGGCGTCGCCGTAGTCAATGGCGAGAACTTTCATAGAGACCTCCTGAATCGCTTTTCTTCATCGTATCGGTTTTTTTCGCTTCTGTCAATCCTTTTTTCCGAAAACCCGGGCATTGATGAAAAAAGCCGGGTAAGGATTCAGCGCCCCGGCCCCCGCCCGCCCGTAGGGACGGCTCTCAGCCGTCCGCCGTTTCCCGCCTGCCCACGCCTGTAGGGACGGCTCTCAGCCGTCCGCCGTTTCCCGCCCGCGCCCGCCTGTAGGGACGGCACTTTGCCGTCCGCCGTCCCCCCGCCTGCGCCCGCCTGTAGGGACGGCTCTCAGCCGTCCGCCGTTTCCCGCCTGTCCCCGCCTGTAGGGACGGGGGTACGGATTCTTCGCTGCGCTCAGAATGACAAGGACGGGACGTTTTCGCCGTAGGGGGCGGCGTCCTCGACGCCCCGCACATTCGATGCGGCACCGCCTGTAGGGACGGCTCTCAGCCGTCCGCCGTTTCCCGCCTGCGCCCGCCTGTAGGGGACGGGGGTACGGATTCTTCGCTGCGCTCAGAATGACAGGATCGGGACGTTTTCGCCGTAGGGGGCGGCGTCCTCGACGCCCCGCGCGTACCCTGCCCGCGCCCGCCCACAGGGGACGGGGTTACGGATTCACCCGTGAAGGGCGCAATGCTTCGCTGCGCTCAGAATGACAGGATCGGGACGTTTCCGCCGTACCCGGCACGGGGCGGGCATGTGGAACGCGGGGGGAGATTCTTCTGTGAAGAATCTGGGAAATCATGGGAATCATTCTTGACGGAAAGGGGAAAAAAAGTATATAATTACCATGGATTTGTTGTAATTCAGCAGCCGAGGCAGAAAGCGCGAAACGCGGGGCGGAATGGGAGTTCGGAACGTACTGCTTTGCGTCGGACGCCGCGGTGGCCACGGCATACTGAATCCACAAAAAAATAAGATTTAGGAGGAAAAAACGGTGAAAAACGCGAAAAAACCTGTCAGTATTCTGCTGGCCTTGCTGTTGCTCATGGGTCTGATCGCCACCCTGTCCATGACAGCCTATGCGGAGACAACGGAACCGGCTGTAAAAACAGACCTGGTTTATAACGGCCAACCGCAGCCGCTGATCAACGAGGGCTCCACCGACGAAGGGACCATGCTGTACAGCGTCGGCAGGCTCCGGACGGTTTATTCTGAATTCGAATCCGGCACTGCGTACCTGGATTCCAACGAGTTCCTCGTCGGGGATGTTGTCTGGCCCTGCAAGGATACAAGCACAAGGCGCACGATTAGGTTTGATGGCAAGACCGTCATGCTGCACGGCCAGGATGACAGCCTCCAGGAAATCTACGAGATCCGATACATGACGTCAGGAACTTTATGGTATTTCGGGCCTTCTGCGTCTAATAAAGTGCGCACCACAGATTACAATGCGCTGCTGGTTACTGCCATGGATGAAACAAGCGTTACGGTGGAATTTGTTCTGTATTCGGAGGATACGATTCCGATGTTCATGGGCGACGAGTGGACCGCAAGCTCGCCTGTGAGAACTGACGCCGGCAGCTATGACGTATTTTATAAGATTGACGGCGAAAACCCTGTTGAGCCCACCATGATCGGCACGGCCACAATTGAGAAGGTGACGCCCACGGTCAGCGTCATCCCTGTGGAGAATCTGCTCTATAACGGGGAGGAGCAGGCGCTCATCAGCTCCGCATCCACCGATTTCGGAACCCTGCAATACGGCTTTTCCAGAACCCCTGTTGTGTATGAGAACTGCGTCGTCAACATTCCGGACCTGAAATACGGCGATATTCTCTATGTCCATGACCTCGGGGCCATCACCTTTGAAGGCGAGGGTACCGTAAAATACAACAGTACGGTACTCACAAGGATCGCCCATGGGGTCGAAACCTCTTGGGAAGTGATAGCCTTTAACGGGGGAATGATTAAGTACAACTATAATGATTTCAATTCGGTGATTGTCACTTCCGTAAGCGGCGGTGTTGTGAACGTCGCCTATTACAAGTACAATCCCCAAGAACCGCTGGCTCCGGCAGTGGAGTTCTGGTCCGAGGACATTCCCAAGGCGACGGAGCCGGGCGAATATCCCCTGTGCTACCGGGTGATGGGCAATGGGAATGTCAACGATCTTCCCCAGGTGCCGATTACCGCGTCGATTGCGGAACCCTACATCGTAACATGGAAGAACTGGGACGGCACAACCCTCGAAACCGACACAGGCGTTGAAGCAGGCGCCATCCCGAGCTATGACGGCGAAACGCCCACCAAGCCCGCAAACGTACGATACAGCTATAGCTTCAATGGCTGGTCCCCTGAGATTTCGGCTGTCACAGACAACGTGAGCTATACCGCGCAATTCCAGGAAGGGACCGCCCGCTTCCGCCCGGGCGACAGCATCGACTTCGGGGACTCGGTTTATGTGAAGGGGTGCAATTATAATGACCCCACCCATGAATTGAGCGGCAGCTATACCTTTGTTTCTGCCAGCTTCAACAGCACGGAACGCAACTACAATGTCGTACTGCAATCCGGCGATGAAACGCTTGAATTAACCGCCTATGGCTATACGGAATATGAGACCTATGTTCTGCAGGTTTCCACCGGAAACGGTACCAGCGGCAATCCATACCGATTCCAGATCTTACAGTTGGGTACTGTGATCTGGAAGGATGAGGACGGCAACATCCTTGAAGTCGATGAGAACGTAGTGCAGGGAACTCCTTTGTCCTTTGACGGCACGTATTCCCGGCAGAGCGAGTCTCCCGACGACTACTACTACGTAACATGCTGGTACGCAGAGAATAACGGGGTCATTGATACCCAGCCGCACATGGCTCCCAATTTGGGGTTAGCCAACTTCGAGGCAAACGGACAAAGAATTTATCACGGAAAACAGACTCAGGTAAAATATGTGAAGCCCGGCGTCGTATTCTTCCAGGGAGACGGCATGGATTGCGTCGGTTCCTATATCAGCCTCAGAACCAACAAATCCAACAGTATGGACATCGTAATGAACGGCCCGTTTACAAGGTCTGAATATATGGTGGTATCAGAGATTAAGCTGTACGACGCAAATACGCAAAGACATAGATATCGTGTGGCGCTTTCTTCAAAATCGGGGGGTACAAGCTTCTTTTACCGGAACTTTGAACAGGCTCTGGGCAACAGGATCGCGTGGAAATGCCTTTCGGGCGAGGGTACCCAGGAGGACCCCTACATCCTTGACTTTGTCTCCGCGGACCTGATCATCGGTCACGACATTTCGCTGGAGGGCAACATCGGCATCAACTTCTATCTGGATCCTCAGATTGCCGGCTTGAACGCCGATCAGGTGACAGAGGACAATTTAAGCTACAGCTTTGCCTGGGCGGACGAGGGGGGAAAGGTCGATGTGGCGGCCCAGTCCGGACACGCCTTTACCGTTACCAACGACGGGAGAATCAAGGTGAGCTGCAAGGTTTGCGCGGCGGAAATGACCTGCGATGTGAAAGCGAGCTTTACCCTCAACGGCTTCCCCGACAGCGAAAGCTACAGCGTGCGCCAGTACTGCGACACCATCCTGGACGAAAACTCCGATTTCAGCCTGCAATATAAGGCGGATCTGGGCGAGGCGCGCTACGGCAAGCTCCTGGAGCTTGTAAAGGCGATGCTCCACTACGGCGCCATGGCCCAGGCCAGGTTCGGCATCAACACCGCCAACCCCGCCAACGCGGGCGTGGAGTATGAGAAGGAGGACGTGACCGGCGAAATGCTGGACAACGCCGTGAAAGCGGCGAACAACGGCGACACCGCCGACGATCTGACGGAGGTGGCTTCCCGCCTGGGGGCAAAGTGGTACTCCACCAGCCTGGTTTATCTCTCCGAGACCACCCTCAGGCATTACTTCACCAAGGACAGCGACGCCTTCAATCCGGGGGATTATGACGATCACAAGGGCGAATACTACTATGTGGAAGTCAGCGATATCCCGGCGGCGGAGCTGGACAGCCTGCAAAGCTTCAGAGTGGGCAGCCAAAGCTTCCGGTACTCCGCGCTGGACTACGTCAAGGCTGTGATCAACGGCAGCGCGTCGGCGGAATCCAAGAATCTGGCAAAGGCGCTCTACTGGTACAACCAGGCGGCCAACGACTACTTCCATATCCACATCCCCGGCGCGGCGGGTCAGGAAAACCTTGTTCCTGCCACCTGCACCGCCACAGGCAGCTATGACGAGGTGGTTTACTGCAGCAGGTGCGGCGAGGAGCTCAGCAGGGAAACAAAAATCCTGGAAAAGACCCCCCTTGTCTACGTTCCCGAGCTTCCCGCGACCCACGAGGCTGTCGGCGTGGCGGCGCACTATGAATGCCCCGACTGCGGTAAGCTGTATATGGATGCGGAAGCCAACGACGAGATCACGGAGGAAGATCTGATCCTTCCCAGAAATAACCGGTAATCCTGGAGGAGCTCACCGGCAATATCCAGCTTCTGGACGGCCACCAGCCAGGATCGCGCCGCTGGAATCGGCTCCGCCAATGGCTCGAATCATCCGGGCAATGTCGTGACCATCGGCGGCGTTGTGGGCGAAACCGGCAGCTCCCCCAACCCCTACGTCTATGAGCCCTGACAGGGCATCGAATCAGAAAGGATGATTTTGACAATGAACAAAGAACCCTATGAGCCCCTGGAGATGGATGTAACGGAATTTGACACAGAGGACGTAATCACCACCTCCGGCATTGCGTGGGACCCCTATGAGGACGGCTTCACGGGCTGAGAAAGCCTGAATCCGACGTGAACAGGCAGTGAATCCGTCCCAAAGCGCAAAGACCGCCGTTTTAAGTGCCTCACTTAAAGCGGCGGTCTGCTTACAGACAGGACTGCCAGACAAAGGGGGATTTGGCAATCCGTAGGGGCCGGCGTCCTCGACGGCCCGGAGGGATCAGAGAACGGCACGTTCGGGGCGTCGAGGACGCCGCCCCCTACTGCGGGGTACGGCAGAAACGTCCCGTCCTTGTCATTCTGAGCGCAGCGAAGAATCCGTTCCCCCGTCCCCATTTCCAATGTTTTCAAATGGCAATTTGAAAACACCTCAATTTTTCATTTTCAATTCTCAATTCTCAATTTCCCCCTGCGGGCTGCAGTGGCGGCCGATGGCCGTCCCTACAGGCGGGCGCAGGCGGGAAACGGCGGACGGCTGATAAGTGACGG
>CAMOSU010000077.1 GCA_946625125.1 uncultured Clostridia bacterium | reverse complement strand
GGGCTTCCTGTTCAAGTGGAACATGGGCTGGATGAACGACAACCTGCGCTACATGAGCCAGGACCCCATCTACCGCAAATACTCCCACGACAGTCTCACCTTCTCCATGACCTACGCCTTCTCCGAGAACTACATCCTGCCCCTGAGCCACGACGAGGTGGTTCACGGCAAATGCTCCCTGATCCAGAAAATGCCCGGCTACTATGTGGACAAGTTCGCCAATCTGCGGACCTTCTACGGCTGGCAGATGGGACACCCGGGGAAAAAGCTGAACTTCATGGGCAACGAGTTCGCCCAGTTCATCGAGTGGAACGAAAATCAGCAGTTGGACTGGCTGCTGCTGGACTACGAGAGCCACCGGCAGATGCAGGCCTTTGTCCGGGATCTGAACCACCTGTACCTGGATACCCCCGCCTTCTGGCAGAATGACCAGAGCTGGGAGGGCTTCCGCTGGATTTCCTGCGACGACCGGGACAACTCCGTCATCGCCTTCCGGCGCATCGACGACAAGGGCCGGGAGATCATCGGTATCTGCAACTTCTGCCCCGTGAAGCGGGAGCACTACCGCATCGGCGTTCCCAAGGCCGTATCCTACGTCCCGGTGCTGAACTCCGACGAGAAGAAATACGGCGGCTGGGGAACAGAGCTGCCCCCGGTGGTGGGAGAGGAAAGCCCCTGGGGGGATCTGCCCTGCTCCGCCGAATTTACCCTGCCCCCCCTGAGCGTGCTGTTTTACAAGGCCGCGCCCAGACGGGGAAGACCCCGGACAGGCCGGTCTGACGAAATCTGACACACCGCGTCAGGCGGCGCTGTCCAACAATCTTCTTCCCCCGGGAAGGAAGCTGAAGACCGCTGATCTTCGACTCGAAAGGAGGTACTTCCATGGCACACAAGCTTCCCCACAGAATTGTCACCCTGTTTTTGGCTCTGATCCTGCTGCTGACCCTTGCCCCCGCCCATGCGGATTCCATTCCTTTCACCGACGTGGCCTCCACGGACTGGTACTACGAGCCGGTGTGCTGGGCCTATGAGATTCAGGCTGTCAGCGGCACCTCCCCCAACACCTTCTCCCCCAACATGGTCTGTTCCAGAGCCCAGATCGTCACCATCCTCTGGGGACTCAGCGGCAGGCCCGTTGAGGACTGGGAGAATCCCTTCACAGACGTCTCACCGGACAGCTACTACTACAACGCGGTGCTCTGGGCGAAGGAGACCGGGGTCACCGCCGGCATCACCCCCGACAGCTTCGCCCCGGATATGACCTGCACCCGGGCCCAGGCCATGACCTTCATCTGGAAGTATTTCGGCGGCGAAATCGTCCCGCCGGAGGTCCAGTATGACGACATCCCCGCCGACGCCTACTTCTACAACTCCGTCAACTGGGCCTTCAGCAACGGCGTCACCGCCGGAACGGGAGGCAACGGCTTCTCCCCGAATGTGGAGGTCACCCGGGCCATGGTGGTCACCTTCCTCTATCGGATGCGCCACGTTCTGGAGGGCGGACAGCACAGCTTCGTTCTCAGCCAGGAGCTGGAGGCGGACTGCCTCCACGGCCCCGGAAAGGTCTACACCTGCGCCTGCGGCAACTCCAAGACCGTCTATTCCGGCGTTGGGCTGGGCCATGATTTCTGCCAGGCCCGCCTGGTGGCGGACGCCACCTACTACAGTCCCACCATCTACCAGCTCTGCTGCATCCGCTGCGGCATGGCGGACGGACAGGGCAATCGCAGCCTGGGCAAGCCCATTCTGCGGGAGCCCCAGATCCAGTCCAAGCTGCGCACCCACGTCTGGACGGCGGAGGAGCTGGCCAACGGCATTCACTTCCAGCTCAGCAACGGCGGAGAGGCCACCATCACCCGCCGCTGGTTCGGCAACGCCTGGTGCTATATCACCCACGCCGTGCTGCCCCTGGGCGCCTATACCGACTTTACCGGCACCAACGTTTTCAAGCAGTTTGGCAGCAACGATCCTTCAAAGTACCTTTCCGCCTACGATGAGATGGCCTATCTCCCAGAGGCGCAGATCCTCTTCAACGGGGACACCCAGCTTTGGACCGGCAAGGCCACCCTCCGGGGGAACTGTGCCTTCCTGGAGAAGCCCGGCTGGTCCGCCACCTACTGGAACCCCAGCCTGGGGACCTACGGCACGGTGTCGAGCCTGGGCCGGACCGACGTGAACTCCCTTCCGATGCTCCAGAGCCTGGGGGTCACCGACACTTTCTACTTCAGCGTACCCTATGTGCAGGGCGGCAGAATGTGGATGGATCTCTTCGACCAGCAGCCGGACTACTGGCCCGAATCCTACACCACCCGTTCCCTGCGGCGGCAGGCCTCCATCCTCGGCTTTAAGACCGAGGGGAACACCATACACATCTACCGGGTGTGCTCCGACGGCTGCACCTATACCAATTATGACTCCTCCGATCCCTACAACTTCGCCAATGACCGTGCCTCCTACGGCAACACCAAGCGTGAGATGATGATTCTCATCTCCACCCTGGGGGTGGACTACGCCACCGCTCTGGACGGCGGCTGGAGTTCGGCCCTGATCATCCGGCGCAACGGTGTGGTGGAGCAGGTGAACGCGGCGGATTTCTCCCTGAAAACCGGCTATTCGCCCTACGAAGCAAGAAAGCTCTGGGACTTCCTGTATTTCAAGTAAGCCCCGGCCCATAGATCGCACTTCTGAAAACATCATCATAAAGGAGACCCGAACATCATGAACTTCCAGAAAAAGCGCTGTGTCGCAATGCTTCTGGCCGGCGGCCAGGGCACCCGTCTGTACGTCCTGACGGAGAACACCGCAAAGCCGGCTGTTCCCTTCGGGGGAAAGTACCGCATCATCGACTTCCCCCTGTCCAACTGCGTGAACTCCGGCATTGACACCGTGGGCATTCTGACCCAGTATCAGCCCCTGGAGCTGAACGAGTACATCGGCAACGGTCAGCCCTGGGGCCTGAACCGCTCCCACGGCGGCGTCCAGGTGCTGCCCCCCTACGCCGGCTCCAAGAAATCCGAATGGTACAAGGGTACCGCCAACGCCATCTATCAGAACATCAAGTTCATTGAGCGTTACGACCCGGACAATGTTCTGATCCTCTCCGGCGACCACATCTACCGCATGGACTACGCCAAGATGATCAAGTACCACGAGGAGCACGACTCCGACATCACCATCGCCGTCCGCAAGGTCCCCATGGAGGAGGCCTCCCGCTTCGGCATCATGAACACCAATCCCGACGGCTCCATCTACGAGTTCGAGGAGAAGCCCAAGCAGCCCAAGTCCAACAACGCCTCCATGGGCATCTACGTCTTCAAGTGGAGCATCCTCAAGAAGTTCCTCACCGAGGACGAGGAGAACCCCGAGTCCGAGAACGACTTCGGCAAGAACGTGATCCCCGCCATTCTCAACGCCGGTCACAAGCTCTTCGCCTATGACTTTGAGGGCTACTGGAAGGACGTGGGTACCATCAGCTCCCTTTGGGAAGCCAACATGGAGCTTTTAGGCACCGACCCCGAGTTCAATCTCTACGGGGACGGCAGCGCTCCCATCTTCGCCCGGAACTACGCGCTGCCCGCCTCCTACATCGACACCGGCTCCAGGAACATCAACTGCCTGATCGCCGAGGGCTGTGAGATCTACGGCGACATCCGCCACAGCGTCGTCTCCACCGGCTGCAAGGTGGGCAAGGGCGCCATGATCGAGGACGCGGTAATCATGCCCAACACCGTCATTGAGGAAGGCGTCATCATCCGCAACGCCATCATCGGTGAGGGCTGCACGGTCCGCAGCGGCGCCGTCATCGGCGGCAGCTTCCGGGGGGACGAAAAGCGCCAGATCTCCGTGGTGGGCAAGGACCACGTCATCGAGATCAACCAGGTCGTCAAGCCCGGCGACGTCATCTGAGGCAGGAGGTAACGAACAATGAAAAACGTAATGGGTCTTGTTTTCGCCAACATCTATGACAGCTCTCTGGGCCAGCTCACCAACAAGCGCACCCAGGCCTCCCTCCCCTACGGCGGCCGCTACCGCCAGATCGACTTCACCCTGTCCAACATGTCCAACGCCGGCATCCGGCACATCGGCATCGTCACCCAGTACAACTTCCAGAGTCTGATGAACCACATCGGCTCCGGCGAGGAGTGGGACCTGGAGCTGGAGGAGGGCGGCCTGGAGTTCATCACCCCCTATTCCATGGGCGTCAGCAACACCTTCCGGGGCAAGCTGGAGGCCATTGCCGCTGCCAGCAGCTCCTATCTGGAGCGGGGCAAGGAGGAGTACATCATCCTGGCCGACGCCGCGGTGATTTGCGCCATCAATCTGGAGGAGGTTATGGACGCCCACATCGCCTCCGGCAAGGACGTCACCGTGGTGGTCAAGGCGGGCATCGCCAACGGCAGCAAGCAGTTGGATCTGGCCGTCCGTCTGGACGGCGAGGGGGAGATCTCCGACATGGCCGTGGACTATGCCGCCCCCGAGGACTACCTGGCCTCCATGGGCATGTTCATCATGCGCAAGGATCTGCTGCTGAAGTCCGCCGCCGAGTGTGTGGCCCACAACCGCTACCGCTTCGAGCGGGAGTTCATTCTCCAGGACTGGGCCGAGGGCCTGCTCTCCGTCAACGCCTATGAATTCCACAACGTTGCCCTCTTCAACGAGTCCACCGAGGAATACTTCCGCAACAATCTGGCCATCATCGACAGGAACGTTCGCCACAGCCTGTTCCGGGACGGCCTGACCATCTACACCAAGGTTCGGGATCAGGTGCCTTGCTACTACGGCGAGAGCTCCGAGATCGACGACTGCATCGTGGCCGACGGCTGCGTACTGCTGGGCAGCGCCAGCAACTCCGTGCTGTTCCGGGGCGTGAAGCTCTCCACCGGGGCCTCCGTGAAGAACTGCGTGGTAATGGCCAACACCGAGATCGGCATCGGCGCCCAGTTGGAGTACTGCATTCTGGACAAGGATGTGAAAATCAACGCCGGCGTCAAACTCATCGGCACCATGGAGCACCCCGTGATTCTCAACCGGGGTGATGTGGTATGAGAATCGCCATGATCGCCTCCGAGGCCGCCCCCTTCATCAAGACGGGCGGCCTGGGAGACGTGCTCCAGGCCCTCCCCCAGGAGCTGGCCCGGATCAAGGGCAATGAGATTTCCCTGTTTCTGCCTTACTATAAGAAAATCAAGTACAATCCTGAGCTGGAGACGGAGCTGGTCACCAGCTTCACGGTGAATCTCACCTGGCGTCAGCAGTATGTGGGACTCTTCCGCTGGAAGGGCGGCAAAAACAATCTCCAGGTCTATTTCCTGGACAACGAGTTCTACTTCTGCCGGGACGGAATCTACGGCTTTTACGACGACGGGGAGCGCTTCGCCTACTTCGCCAAGGCGGTGCTGGCGGCCATGGACCGCATCGAGCTGCGGCCGGAGATCCTGCACTGCCACGACTGGCAGAGCGCCCTGGTCCCCGTGTATCTGGACGCGGAATTCCGCCACCGCTTCCCCAACACCCGGACGGTGTTCACCATCCACAACATTGAGTATCAGGGGAAGGCCGGCCCGGAGTTCTTCAACGAGGTTCTGGGGCTGGAGGACTGCTGGCGGGGCGTCTGCACCTATGACGGCTGCATCAACTTTATGAAGGCCGCCATTGTCAAGGCCGACGCCGTTACCACCGTCTCTGAGAACTACGCCCGGGAGCTGCGCTATCCCTACTACGCCCACGGGCTCTCCGGCATTCTGGCGGAGCGGGGCCGGCGGCTCACCGGCATCACCAACGGCATCGACACCCAGGTCTACAACCCCGCCCGGGACAAGGCTCTGGCCCAGAACTACAGCGCCGCGGATCCCGCCGGGAAGCTGGTCTGCAAGCGGGCCTTGCAGCGGGAGTTAGGGCTGGAGGAATCCGACGCCCCCATCCTGGCCATGGTAACGCGCCTGGTCTCCCACAAGGGCATTGACATTCTCTGCTACATCCTCCGGCGGCTGCTGGAACGGGATTTGCAGCTTGTGATCGTTGGCACCGGCGAGGCCCGGTATGAGCATGCCCTCTGCGCCGTGGCGGAGGAGTATCCCGGCAAGTTCTCCATGAATCTGCGCTTTGATCCCGCCCTGGCCTCCCGGGTTTACGCCGGCGCGGATCTCTACCTCATGCCCTCCAAATCCGAGCCCTGCGGCCTGAGCCAGCTCATCGCCATGCACTACGGCGCCGTTCCGGTGGTGAACGCCACCGGCGGCCTCAAGGACACGGTGCCTCCCTACAACCCCGAAACCGGAGAAGGCCGGGGCTACACCTTCCAGAGCTACAACGGCGACGACTTCCTGGGGGCCGTTGACCGGGCCTTGGATGATTATGTCAACCACCCGGAGGCCTGGAAGAAGCTGGTCCGGGGGGACATGGAGGAGGACTTCTCCTGGCAGCTCCCCGCCCAGAAATACATGGAGCTCTACTCCACCCTCCTGTGAGAACATACAAAAAACCTGCCGCCGACGCGGCAGGTTTTTTTGCTTCAGCGGTGATCAGTTCTGAAGCACCGGCTGGTTGAGTTCCCGCTGGCGATTTTTCTGGAGCTCGGGCTGGGGCTGGTTCTGGGCGTTGAGATTGCCCCCCGCCTGGACAAAGCTCTCGAAGATCTTGCTCAAAGCGCCGTTGGCCGCCTTGAGCATCATGTCCCGGGTTCCGTTGGGGGACGCGAACATGGCCTCGAAGGCCGGGGATTTCGCCAGGGCATCCACTGCCTGCTCCATCTTGTCGTGGTCCAGCATGGCGTGGCGGTCGGTTTTGCGCTGGTTGTCCGACTCCACCTTCGCCAGATACATCATGGAGGCGATCTTGTGCTTACAGGACTCGCTGTCCCTCTGAAGCTCCCCCGCGGACCGATTGGACAAGAGCTTTTTCAGATCCTTCCGGTACTGCTCCATAATCTCCGAGGTCTTGGGCATATAGCGGCTCTGGTCTCCCTTGGGGATACATCCGCGCTCGGTGGTCTGGCGAACCAGGTCCCTGGTGAAATCATCCTCCAGCTCTCCGCCGTGGCCGCTGGCGGCGGCTTTTCTCAGCTTTTCCCTGTCCCGGTTCAGGAAGAACGCGGACAGGCCCTCGTTTTCCTCCAGCTTGGTCCGGGCCTCCTTCAGCTTCCCCGCGTCCAGTCTTTGATCCAGGCTGCTCTTTTCTCCCCGGATGGACTTCACCGCCATGCGGGTTGCCAGCAGCTCCCGGTACATCTGCTCCTGTTTTCCAAAGGGCTGCTTCATAAAGTCCTTGCTTTCCATCTTCTTTTTCAAGGCCTCTGTACGCTCCAGGGCCGTGGGCATATAGTGCTTCGGCACGTCCTCAGGCAGCACGTCCAGCCCCTTCACATAGTCCTTGAACTTGTCCTCCAGCTCACCGGCATGACCGGAGAGGGCCGCCTTTCTGGCCGCCTCGGCGTTGTTCTTCAAAAACTCATGGAAGGTGGCGCTGCTTTGCAGCTCTACCCTGGCCGCCTCCAGCTTGTCCAGGGGTATGGTCTGATTCAGGCTCTCCTTGTTGCCCCGCTGGGCCTCCACAGCCCGGCGGGCAGCCAGCAGCTCCACCATCATGGAGTCCCGCTCCTCCGGCCTCCGGTTCAGATACTCCTCAGACTTGATGCGCTTTTGCAGGGCCTCCGTCCGCTCCACAGCAGTGGGGGCATAGCCCGCCGGAAGCTTTTCCGGCAGCTTGTCCAACCTGCGGATGTAGTCCCGGAACTTGTCCTCCAAAGCGCCGCCGTGGCCCTTTCGGGCAGCCTCCACCGCCCCGCTGGCCGGGTCCTTGACAAAGCTCTGGAAGGTGGGATCATCCCGGAAGGACGCCGCCCTCTTCTCCAGCTCCTCCGCCCTGAGCTTTTTGTCCAGACTCTCCTTCTCTCCCCGGACGGCTGCCGCCGCGGACCGGGCTCCCAGGAGCTGGGACATCAGGCTGAGCTTCCGCTCCTCCTCCAGAGGCGTCTGGCCCAGCTTCTTTTGCAGGGCCTCGGTGCGTTCCAGGGCGGTGGGCATGTACTCGTCGGGAATATTCGCCTCCAGCTCGTCCCGCTGGCACACAAATTCCTTGAAGCGGTCCTCAAACTTTCCGCCGTGTCCGGCGGAGATCAGCTCCAGATCCTTTCTGTACTGGGGATTCATAACAGGGTCCAGGTAGTCCCGCATGGCCTGGCAGTCCCGCAGAGCATCGGCTTGCTTTTTCACCGTCTCGGGGTTCATGGGCTTGTCCAGACTGCTCTTCTCCCCCCGGACGGCTCCCACGCTGCTCCGGGCGGCCAGCAGCTCCGCTGCCAGGGACCGCAGCCGTTCCTGATCCGGAACGAATTCCTCTTGTTCCTCCCGGAGCTTCTTTTGCACGGCCTCGGTGCGCTCCAGGGCGGTGGGCATACAGCTCTCGGGAACATCCGTGGGAAGCTCATCCAGCTCCCGCACGTATTCCTTGAATTGATCCGCAAAAGCGCCGCCGTGGCCCTTCTGTACCGCCAGACGGGCCTCAGCCTCATGCTCCTCCAGATACTCCCGCAGAGTCTGGCACCTGATCCATTCCTGGACGCTCTTATTCAGGGCCTCGGGCTTGATGGCGGGGTCCAGGGAATCCTTCTTCCCCCGGACAGCCTTTACCGCGTCCCGGGTTGCCAGAAGCTGGGCGAAATAGTCATGCGGGTCCACGCGTTCCGATCCCACGGACTCCCCGTCCTTGATTTTCTGTTGCAGGACCTCGACGCGAACAATGGCCTTGGGCATATAGGCGGCGGGGACATTCACCGGCAGGATGTCACGTTTGGCCAGGTAGTCCGTAAAATCGTCCCCCAGGGCTCCGCCGTGGCCCGTCCGGGCTGCCCTGCGGGCATTCATGTCCCGATCCTGAACGTATTCCCGGAAGGCGGGGGCTTCCATCAGCAGCTTCACATCCCGGTTCAGGGCGGCAACGTTGATGGGCTTTTTCAGACTGTCCTTCTCGCCCCGCTCCGCTCCCACGGCGCTGCGGGTGGCCAACAGCTCCGCGTAGAGGGTCAGCTTCTTTTCCTGGCTGAACAGGGCGTAGTCCGGGCTGCCCAGCTTCTCCTGGAGGGCTTCGGCGCGCTCCAGGGCCTGGGGCAGATAGCCCTCGGGAATGTCCTCCGCCAAGTGATCCATCTGGAGCACGTAGTTCTTAAAGCCGTCCTCCAGGGCGCCGCCGTGACCGGAGACAGCAGCCTTGTTCACTGCCGACTCCTCTTCCCGGAGATAGCTTTGGAAGCTCTTGCAGTTCTTCCACTGATTGACGGCCTTCTCCAGCTCCTGGGGGTTGATGCTCCGCTCCAGGCTGCTGCTCTCCCCCCGGACCGCCCCGACGGCCTGGCGGGTTCCCATGAGCTCGGCATAGAGCGCCTGCTTCCGCTCCTCCCCGGCGGCGGCAAAGTCGGGGCCGCGCAGCTTCTCCTGGATGGCCTCGGCGCGCTTCAGAGCCTGGGGCATGTAGTCTCCGGGGGTATTGGCTGGAATGTGGTCCATTTTCAGAATATAGTCCTTGAACTGCTCCTCCGCCTCGCCGCCGTGGCCCTTGCCCAAGGTGGTTCGCAGGGTATTCCCCTGCTCCCGCACAAAGCCCTGGAAGGCGTCGCTGGCCCCGAGACCGGCCATGGCGGCGTATTTCTGGGGGTCCACCGCGACTTCCAGACTGTCTCCCTTGCCCCGCTGGGCGCTCACCGCCCGACGGGTCCGGAAGATTTCGGCGTAGAGCTCCGCCGCCTGGGGGGACCCGGGCTCCAGCTCTCCCAGCCGGGACTGGAGCTTCTCAACGCGCTCGTTGGCCTTGGGGTAGTAGCGCGTCGGGATTCCTCCTGGCAGCTTGTCCTGCCGGAGAACGTAGTCCTTCAGCTTGTCCTCCAGCGCGCCGCCGTGGCCCTGGGTAATGAGGCGCTGCATCTCCCCGGGCTCCGTCTCCCGGACAAAGGCGTCAAAGACCGGACTTTCTGCCAGGAGCTTGTAATACTGTAAAACCAGCTCTTCGCTGACGTTGACCTTCAGGCTCTTTTTGTTGTCCCGCTGGGCGTTGGCGGCGCAGCGCACTCCCAGAATGGCCGCATAGGCGGCTTTGCGGGCTTCAAAGTCGTTCCGAAGAAACTCCTTTCTCTTGACCAACGTTCGCATGGCATCCAGGTTTTTCAGAGCGGTCTTGGTCTGATCAAAGGTAATGGTAGGCATACGCTCAGCTCCTTCTTCCTCCGGCACTTTCCGGAGGCTTCTCTTTTTCTGCCTGCATCATAGCACATCCAGCGCACAAAAGCATGACAATTTGCGAAAAAAGCGCGCCGGGGCGCGCTTTTTTGATTACGGGGTCTCTTCCAGGAAATAGGTGGCCTCGGAGTCCGCCACGTTCAGGGCGAAGGCCAGGGGGA
>CAMOSU010000076.1 GCA_946625125.1 uncultured Clostridia bacterium | reverse complement strand
ACTTCGAGGGCGGCTGCTACGCCAAGGTCATCAACCTGGACAAGGACTCCGAGCCCGACATCTACAACGCCATCCGCCGCAACGCCCTGCTGGAGAACGTCACCGTGGATGAAAACGGCAAGATCGACTTCAAGGACAAGTCCGTCACCGAGAACACCCGGGTTTCCTACCCCATCGAGCACATTGAGAAGATCGTCAAGAACGTGCGGCCCATCTCCGCCGGCCCCGCCGCCAAGAACGTGATCTTCCTCTCCGCCGACGCCTTCGGCGTGCTGCCTCCCGTGTCCATCCTGACCCCGGAGCAGACCAAGTACTACTTCCTCTCCGGCTTCACCGCCAAGCTGGCCGGCACCGAGCGGGGCATCACCGAGCCCACCCCCACCTTCTCCGCCTGCTTCGGCCAGGCCTTCCTGGAGCTGCATCCCACCAAGTACGGCGAGGAGCTGGTGAAGCGCATGGAAGCCAGCGGCGCCAAGGCCTACCTGGTGAACACCGGCTGGAACGGCACCGGCAAGCGCATCTCCATCAAGGACACCCGGGGCATCATCGACGGCATTCTGGACGGTTCCATCCTGAAGGCCCCCACCAAGAAGATCCCCTACTTCAACTTTGAGGTACCCACCGAGCTGCCCGGCGTCAACCCCGCCATCCTGGACCCCAGAGACACCTACGCCGATCCCGCCGTCTGGGAAGAGAAGGCCAAGGATCTGGCCGGCCGCTTCATCAAGAACTTCGTCAAGTACGAGTCCAACGAAGCCGGCAAGGCCCTCGTCGCCGCGGGTCCCCAGCTCTGATCCTTTGCTTCCGCCGCACTCCGCGGCGATTCAGCGGTCCCTTGGTGGCCGCTGACCCTGGATGAAGGGCGCATAGCCCTCCGCCCGATCACAAGCAAACGACCGTCTTCTGTTGGGAAGGCGGTCGTTTGCTTTGTACGCAGGGATCTGTTCGATTCAAACCAGGTTCACGCAGCGTCCAGGCCGTAGGGGCGAGCATCCCTCGTCCCAAACGTATCGAAAGCTGGAACGCGCGGACGGCCAATGGCCGCCCCTACGGGTGGGTGCGGGCGCACACTGCGCGCCCCTGCGGGTGGGCGCGGGCGCGCACTGCGCGCCCCTGCTTACAGCATGGCGCTGTCCAGCACCGGATCGACCCCCATGATGTCCTTGGTGAGGGGGGCGTCCAGGACGGTGGAGCGGGCCAGGACCATCTTCCCGGCGGGGACGGAGTGGGTCAGCCACACCGAGCCGCCGATGACGCAGTCGCTGCCGATCCGGGTATCGCCCCCCAGAATGGTGGCCCCGGCGTAGATCACCACCCGGTCTCCGATGTCCGGGTGCCGCTTGATGCCCTTCACCAGCGTCCCGTCCGGGGCGGCCTGAAAGCTCTTGGCACCCAGGGTGACGTGCTGATAGAGCTTCACGTCCCTGCCGATGGTGGTGGTCTCTCCGATGACCACCCCGGTGCCGTGGTCGATGAAGAAGCTGTCCCCGATGGCAGCCCCGGGATGGATGTCGATGCCTGTGCGCCGGTGGGCGTACTCCGTCATCATCCGGGGCAGCAGGGGGACTCCCGCCTTGTAGAGTACATGGGCCAGGCGATAGGTGCTGATGGCAGGGAAGGCGGGATAGCAGAGAATGACTTCGTCCTGGCTGGAGGCGGCGGGGTCCCCCCGGTAGGCCGCCTCCAGATCCGTCCCGAGCTGCCTGCGGACCTCGGGCAGAGCCCGCAGCAGGGTGTTCACCACCCGATCCGGGTTCTCCGCCCCGGAGAGGCTGAGACAGTGGCGCAGCAGGGCTGCCGCCTGCTCCAGCCGCTGGGAAACCGGCAGCTCCTCCGCCGCGTGCCGGGGAAACATGGCGTCAATCCAAAGCTGCGTCATCCGCTCCACCCGGGCGGCCAGCCCGCAGTAATTCACTCCCCGCCGCGGGGATTCCGCGGCCAGATCCTCCGCTGCCCCGGCAATCAGCCGGGCCTGCAGGGCCGTCATTCCGCAAAGAGCGCCGTGGAAAGATAGCGCTCTCCCGTGTCCGGCAGCAGGGCTACTACGGTTTTGCCCCGGTTTTCCGGGCGCTTTGCCAGCTCCAGGGCGGCGTGGAGGGCGGCTCCGGAGGAGATTCCCGCCAGAACGCCCTCCCGGCGGCCCAGCAGCCTCGCGGCGGCGAAGGCGTCCTCTCCGGAAACCCGGATAATCTCGTCATAGATTTCCGTGTTCAGCACCTGGGGGACAAAGCCCGCTCCGATGCCCTGAAGCTTGTGGGAGCCTGGAGCTCCCCCGGAGAGCACCGGGGAGTCGGCGGGCTCCACCGCAGCCACCCGCACAGCGGGATTCCGGGACTTGAGATATTCTCCCACCCCGGTGAGGGTACCGCCGGTACCCACCCCCGCCACAAAAATGTCCACCTTCCCGTCGGTATCCGCCCAGATTTCCGGGCCGGTGCTGCTTCTGTGGACGGCGGGATTGGCGGGGTTCACAAACTGGCCGGGAATCCAGGCCTTGGGAAGCTGGGCGGCCAGGTCCTGCGCCCGGGCAATGGCGCCCTTCATGCCCTTGGAGCCCTCGCTGAGCACCAGCTCCGCGCCGTAGGCCTGCACCAGCTTCCGGCGCTCCACGCTCATGGTTTCCGGCATGACAATGACGACCCGATAGCCCCGGGCGGCCCCCACCGCGGCCAGACCGATGCCGGTGTTGCCGGAGGTGGGCTCGATGATCACGGTGTCCGGGTCCAGCAGGCCCCGGGCCTCGGCGTCGTCCAGCATGGCCTTGGCCACCCGGTCCTTCACAGAGCCTCCGGGATTGCGGGACTCCAGCTTCACCAGGACCCGGGCCTCCAGACCCAGCTCTTGCCCGATGCGGCGCAGCTCCAGCAGCGGCGTTCCGCCGATGAGCTGATCCGCGGATGTATAAATGGAAGACATAAACAGACCCTCCTGTAGATAACAGAATGTAGAGAGAAGCAAGGCACCCATGGAGATGTTTAACCTATCATCCTACTGGGTTTATATGTTTATATCACAAAGAGAAGACTTTGTCAATATAAAAATCGGCTCCGTCGGCCTCCCTCTACCGGTCCACAATGACGCTGCCCCGGCGCTTCCAGTCTCCCTTGCGGTAGTAGAGGTACATCACGGCGCTGGTGAGGGTCCAGGAGACGGGATAGCACAGGCACAGGACAAAGAGGGTGTGGATTCGGGCGAAGAGTGTGAAGATCCAGACGATCCGCAAAAGACAGATGCCCAGACCGATGATGACCACCGGACGCACCGCGTCGCCGCTGCCCCGGAGCACTCCGGAGAGCACCTCGATCACCACCCAGGTGAAGTAGTAGGGGACAAAGTAGACCATCATCAGCCAGGTGGTGTCCCGCACGGACTGATCCCTTGTGAGGATGTAGAGCAGAGGCCGTCCTGTCAGCATAATCAGGCCCGAGAGGGTGAGGGTGATCACGGTGGAGAGGATCATTCCCTGCTTTACACAGAGCTTTACCCGGTCGTCCCGGCCTGCCCCCCGGTTCTGGCCCACAAAGCTGGTGATGGCCGCCCCCAGGGCGTTGCTGACAGCCCAGAAGATGCCGTCGGTCTTGCCGGTCATGACCCAGGAGGCCACCACCACGGTGCCAAGGGAGTTCACTCCCACCTGAATGATCATATTGGACACCGCGTACATGGAGGACTGAAGTCCCGCCGGAATGCCCAGACGGAGCATGTTTTTCAGGTAGATTCCCCGGAGCCGAAGCTCCCGGAGGCTGAGCCGGTAGGATTCCCGGGTGCTCAGCAGCTTCCAGGTCAGCAGGCCCATGTTCAGAGCCTGGGCTGCCGCCGTGGCCACTGCCACCCCCGCTACGCCCCAGTGGAAGACGAGAACGAAGAGACAGTCCAGCAGGATGTTGGCGACACAGCCCGCCACCATGTACAGGAAGGGACTGACGGAATCCCCCACAGCCCGGAGCATATTGGATTCCATGTTCAGAATCAGAATAAAGGGGACGCCGATGAAGTAGATCCGCAGATAGAGAACGGCGTCCTCCAGGGTGTCCGCCGGGGTTCTCAGCAGACGGAGCATGGCCGGGGACAGAAGCAGTCCGAAGCCCATAAGCAGCAGCCCCAGCAGGGCAAAGACCGCAATGGCGTTGCCTGCCGCGATCTGTACGTCCCGAGGACGCTTGGCTCCGTAGACCTGGGCAATGACCACCGAGGCTCCGGAGGTAATCGCCACAAAGAAGCCAATGAGCAGATTGATGATCTGCGCCGCGCTGCCGCCCACGGCGGCCAGAGCGGCAGTGCCTACAAAACGGCCCACGATCAGGCCGTCCACGGCGTTGTAAAGCTGTTGAATGCAGGTTCCGGCGGCGATGGGCAGGAAAAAACGCAGCAGCTTTTTCCACACCACCCCCTGAGTCAGATCCTGACGGGGCAGGGTTTTTTCCATGTTTCTATTCCTCAAACCATTTCAGGGCAAAGTCCGCCAGGGCGGCGCTGAGCCGTTTGATTTCCCAGCCGGCGGTGTTCACCGTCAGCTCAAAGCCGCTGCCGTCGGCTCTGGACCTGCCGGTGAGAATCTCCCGGGTGTTGGCCCGGCTCCGGTCAATCCGGCGGATGTTCCGAAGAATCTGCTTTTCGGAGAGGCGCTCCTCCGGCGGACGGCCCGCCTCGTGCTTCATGCAGCGGGCCAGCCTGGCCTGGAGATCGGCGCAGACGGAGATACGGAAGGGGTGGTGCTCCTCCAGAATCACGTCCGCGTCCCGGCCAATGATGACACAGTCGTTTCCCAGGGCCGCAATGTCCCGCAGGATTTCCCGTTCCCGGCAGAGGAGCTGCGTGCTGCTGCCCGGGTTATAGAGGAGCTGGGAGAAGCTGCTGCGGTAGCTGAGCTGAATGTTCTGCCAACCGTGATTGGCCAGAGCCCGTTTCACATAGTCCGGGTCCAGCCCGTGCTCCGACGCCAGGGTGTCGATGATCTCCCGGTCGTAGTAATCCCAGCCCAGCCGGTCCGCCAGGCGCTTGCCCAGCTCCCGGCCGCCGCTGCCAAACTGCCTGCTGACGGTGATGATTCGCATGCCGCGTTCCTCCTCTTGTGCTTTGCGTGTCTTCCATTATCCCAAAGAAGCGCCGCTTTGTCAATCCCCATCAGGCGGCGAAGCCAGGGGAATCAGCTCCGGGGGACAAATTGCCGCCCCTTTCCGTCCGGAATAAAAAAGGGGAATTGCAAAGCGGCGCGCTTTGTAGTATAATCACAGAACAAGCATAAACTGAAAGGAGAGCGGTGCGGCATGACGCCGGAGACCATGTTATCCAAAATCCAGGTCAACGCCCACAGCAGCGTTCGCATTGAGGCGGAGGGAAGAATCCTCTATGTGGACCCCTTTGCCCTGCAAAACGCGCCCCGGGACGCGGATCTGATATTTCTGACCCACGAGCATTTCGACCATTTCTCCCCCGAGGACATCGCCCGGGTGGAGAAGGAGGACACTGTTTTTGTGCAGCCCGACAGCATCCGGGAAAAAACCGCCCCGGTGATCGGGAATCACCGGCTTGTGACGGCGGAGCCCGGCCGGGAGGGCGAGGCCCTTGGGCTTCGCTTTGAGGCGGTGGCGGCCTACAATCCCGCCAAGCCCTTCCATCCCCGGGAAAAGGGCTGGGTGGGCTACCTCCTGTGCCTGGAAGGGCTGCGGATCTACGTGGCCGGGGATACCGACGCCACTCCGGAGGCCCGGTCCCTTCGCTGTGACATCGCCCTGCTGCCCATCGGCGGCAAGTACACCATGAACCCCCACGAGGCGGCGGCCCTGGCCAACCGCATCCGGCCCGCCGCGGTCATTCCCATCCACTACGGCAGCGTGGCAGGGTCCCCGGAGGATTATGAGCGCTTCGCCGCCCAGGTGGACCCGGACATCCGGGTTGTGAAAAAAATCTGAGAATCAAGGAGCTTTCAACATGGCAAAGGTATTGCTTTTGAACGGAAGTCCCCGGCCCCACGGCTGCACCGCCGCGGCGCTGGAGGAAATGATCTCCGTCTTTGAGGCCGAGGGCCTGGAGACGGAGTTGGTCCAGGTGGGCGGCAAGTCCCTGCGGGGCTGTCTGGCCTGCGGCAAATGCCGGGAGCTGGGCCGCTGCGTATTTGAGGACCTGGTGAACGAGACCGCCCCGAAGCTGGAGGCCGCCGCTGGCCTGGTGGTGGGAAGCCCGGTGTACTACGGCTCCCCCAACGGAACGATTCTGTCCTTCCTGGACCGGCTCTTCTACAGCAGCGCCTTCTCCAAGCACATGAAGGTGGGAGCCGCGGTGGTGAGCTGCCGCCGGGGCGGCAACAGCGCCAGCTTCGACGTGCTGAACAAGTATTTCACCATCAGCGGCATGCCCGTGGCCTCCTCCAGCTATTGGAACCAGGTCCACGGCTTCAGCGCCGAGGATGTGAAAAAGGACCTGGAGGGCCTGCAAACCATGCGGAACCTGGCCCGGAATATGGCCTTCCTGATCCGGGCCATTCAGGCCGAGGCGGAGCGGAACGGCGTCCCGCCCATGGAGCGGGGCTGCTTCACCAGCTTCCCGGACGGGAAGTAAGGCAAGGCCAATGCCCATGAAGGAATCCCTGTTATGAAGCTCATCGCCTTTGATTTGGACGGGACCCTGCTGACCACCCAGAAGGAGCTGACCCCGGAGAACCGGGAGGCGCTGGAGCGGGCCGCGGCGGCGGGGGTCCTGCTGGTCCCGGCCACGGGGCGCTTCTACGGCGTCATTCCCCAGCAGATCCGGGAGCTGCCCTGGCTGCGCTACTACATCACCATCAACGGCGCCTGCGTCTACGACGCCCTGGAGGACCGCAGCCTGTTCCGGGCGGAGATTCCCTGGCAGCGGGCTGTGGAGGTCATGGGCTGGCTGGATACGCTGCCGGTGATTTACGACTGCTACATGGACAACTGGGGCTGGATGACCCGGAGCCTCTACGATCAGGCGGCGGACTACGCCCCTCAACGGCACAGTCTGGCCATGCTGCGGGACTACCGCGTCCCCGTGCCGGAGCTGAAGGCCCATCTGGCCCAGGTGGGCCACGACGTCCAGAAGATCCAGATGTTTTTCCGGGACCCGGAGCTGCGGCTTCGCTCCATGGAGGAGATGAAGCGCCGCTTCCCGGATCTGGTGGTTACCAGCTCCATCCCCCGGAACGTGGAGCTCAACAGCCTTGAAGCCCAGAAGGGCGTGGCCCTGGAACGGCTGGCGGCCCATCTGGGGATTCCCATGGAGGAAACCGTGGCCTTTGGGGACGACCTCAACGATGTCTCCATGCTGAAGGCCGCCGGGGTGGGGGTTGCCATGGGCAACGCCCCCCCGGAGGTGAAGGCCGCCGCGGATGAAATCACCCAGCGCTGCGACGAGAGCGGCGTGGGCAGAGCCATCCTGCGGCTGCTGGAAAAGACGATCTGAAGAAATACAACGACCAGGAGGCTCCCATGACAGAACGATTACCTCGGCCCACAGTGCTGCTCTACGGCATCCGGGAGGAAGGCCGACGCAGGCAGATCACAGACTGGCTGCGCCGGGCGGGAATCCGCCCTGTGGAGGTGGCCCCCGCCGACTACCGTCAGCCCCTGGGGTCCCTGTTGACCCTGCCCGGCTTCGCCTCCCTCCCCGGAGCCCATCTGGGGCCGGCCTTTCGGGAGGAGATGCTGGTGATGTTCGCCTTCCGGGAGGGGATGCTCAGCGACTTTTTGCGTTTTTTCCGGGACGCCGGGCTTGCTCCCGTGGCCCTGAAGGCCATGATTACCCCCACCAACATCCAGTGGTCCTCTCTGGAGCTCTATGAGGCTCTGAGGGAGGAGCACGCGCAAATTCAAGCAGCCAAGGAAAAGAGAGAGAAACTATGACTCTACAGGAATTGAAGCCCGGGCAGTCCGCCCGGATCACCGCCGTGGGAGGCGAAGGCGCCCTGCGGCAGCATTTTCTCGACATGGGGGTGATCCCCGGGGCGGAGCTGACGGTAATGAAGCTGGCTCCTCTGGGAGACCCCATGGAGCTGCGCATCCACGGCTACGAGCTGACCCTCCGGCTGGCGGACGCGGCAAAAATCAGCGTCTCTGACCCGAGGGAGGAGTCCCGGGCGTCCAAAACGGAGCACCGCTCCCGGCGCCGGGAGCATCCCGGTCTGGGCGAGGAGGGCAAATACCACCCCAAGGGCAGCGGCGATCCCCTGCCGGACTCCACCCTGCTGAGCTTTGCTCTGGTGGGAAACCAGAACAGCGGCAAGACCACCCTCTTCAACCAGCTCACCGGGGCCAATCAGCATGTGGGCAATTTCCCCGGCGTCACCGTGGACCGGAAGGACGGCGCCATTCGCCGCTTCCCCCACACCCGGATCACGGATCTGCCGGGCATTTACTCCATGTCCCCCTATTCCAGCGAGGAGCTGGTAAGCCGGAACTTCGTGCTGGAGGAGAAGCCCCGGGGCATCATCAACATCGTGGACGCCACCAACATTGAGCGGAATCTCTACCTCACCATGCAGCTTTTGGAGATGAACGTCCCCATGGTGGTGGCCCTGAACATGATGGACGAGATGACGGGCAACGGGGGCAGCGTGGACGTGAACGCCATGGAGGCCCTGCTGGGGGTCCCGGTGGTCCCCATCTCCGCGGCGAAAAACCAGGGCATTGACGAGCTGGTGCGCCACGCGGTCCATGTGGCTAAGTACCAGGAGCGGCCTCTGCGCCAGGATTTCTGCGGCTCCGATGACCACGGCGGGGCGGTGCATCGCTCCCTCCATGCCGTATGCCATCTCATTGAGGACCACGCCCGGGCGGCGGGACTGCCCCTGCGCTTTGCCGCCGGAAAGCTGGTGGAGGGGGATGAGGACATCCTCCGGCAGCTCCGGCTGGATCAGAACGAGCAGGAGCTTCTGGATCACATCGTCCTGCAAATGGAAAACGAGCGGGGGCTGGACCGCAGCGCCGCCATTGCGGATATGCGCTACAGCTTCATTCAACGGGTCTGCGACGCCTGTGTCGTCAAGCCCCGGGAGAGTCAGGAGCACCGGCGCAGCCAGAAGCTGGACCGGGTACTTACCGGCAAGTACACCGCCATTCCCGCCTTTGTCCTCATTATGGGTCTGGTGTTCTATCTGACCTTCGCCCTCATCGGCCCCTTCCTCCAGGACCTGCTGCAAAGCGGCATAGACGCTCTGGCGGAGCTGACGGCCCAGGCCATGGCCCGGGGGAACGTCAATTCCGTGATTCAGAGTCTGGTGCTGGACGGCATCTTTGAGGGCGTGGGCAGCGTATTGAGCTTCCTGCCCATCATCGTCACCATGTTCCTCTTTCTCTCCCTGCTGGAGGACAGCGGCTACATCGCCCGGGTTGCCTTCTTTATGGACAAGCTGCTGCGGAAAATCGGCCTCTCGGGCCGGAGCATCGTTCCCATGCTCATCGGCTTCGGCTGCACGGTGCCGGCGGTGATGTCCACCCGGACCCTCCCCAGCGAGCGGGACCGGAAAATGACCATCCTGCTGACGCCCTTTATGAGCTGCACCGCCAAGCTGCCCATCTACGGCTTCTTTGCCGCCGCCTTCTTCCCGGGCAATAGCTGGTGGATCATCACCGGCCTGTACCTGCTGGGGATCGTCACGGGAATCCTGGCGGCCCTGGTGTTCAAAAAGACGCTCTTTAAGGGGGAGGCGGTGCCCTTCGTCATGGAGCTGCCCAACTACCGGATGCCAAGTCCCCGGAATGTGCTGCAGCTCCTCTGGGAGAAGGCCAAGGACTTTTTGCAGCGGGCCTTCACTGTGATTCTGGTGGCAACCATCGTGGTGTGGTTCCTCAAGAGCTTTAGCTTCCGCCTGGATCTCACGGAGAACTCCCACGACAGCATCCTGGCTGCCGCGGCGGGGGTTCTGGAGCCCCTGTTCCGCCCCCTGGGACTGGGGGACTGGCGGATTGTCACGGCCCTGATCACGGGCTTCATGGCCAAGGAAAGCGTGGTTTCCGTGCTGGAGCTCTTCTTCGGCGCCGCCGGAGGCGTCACCGCGGCCATGACGGCCCTGTCCGCCGGGGTGCTGCTGGTGTTCAGCCTGCTCTATACCCCCTGTGTAGCGGCGGTGGCCTCCATCAAGCGGGAGCTGGGAGGCAAATGGGCCGTTGCCGTGGTGCTGGGCCAATGTCTGCTGGCCTGGGCCGTGGCCCTGCTGGCCCGGCTGCTTCTGGCTGCCTTGGGGGTGGGATGATATGAATTTCTGGGATATTTCCATCCTCGCCGCCGTAGCCCTGATGGTGGGCCTGGCCATTGTTCGGATGCGGAAAAACAAAAAATCCGGCGGCTGCGGCTGCGGCTGTGCCGACTGCCCCGGAAGCTGTCCGTCAAAGACAAAGGAATGAATGATAAGCAAGAGGCGTCGGAAGGGAGGCACTTCGTAAGGAAGCTGCCCGCTGAAGAACAAAGACCCATCGGCGCTTGGGGTCAGCGGCATCTGCGGTATCTCCGGCAACACCGCAAGGCACTGTACACAGAGCTGCAGATCACCGGCAAGCTGAACGCTTATCTTGCCGATCTGAACGAACAGGCTGAATCTGTGTTTCTTGAGCTGGTTAAGCAGATGGCGGCCCGTGAAGGCGTCACAGAACAACTTAAGGTCCAGGATCAAATGCTGTGGGGCGCGGGTCTCCGGTGGAGACCTCTGCCGAAGGCAGAAGCGCCGACCGAGGCGGCAGCCGAGACCAGCGAAGGAACAACATTCGGAATCGAGCTATGGAGCTTGTGAACAACGATCTGATTTATGCGTAATGTACCGGGCGGTAGGGAGAAATCTCC
>CAMOSU010000075.1 GCA_946625125.1 uncultured Clostridia bacterium | reverse complement strand
GCTCCACCACCCTCTCCGGGGGCGAGGCCCAGCGGGTGAAGCTGGCCACGGAGCTGTCCCGCCGCTCCACCGGCTCCACCTTCTATATCCTGGACGAGCCCACCACGGGCCTGCACATGTACGACGTGAGCAAGCTCATTGACGTGCTGCAAAAGTTCGTGGAGGGGGGCAATACCGTACTGGTGATCGAGCACAACCTGGACGTCATCAAGTGCGCCGACTGGATCATTGACCTGGGTCCCGAGGGGGGCGACGGCGGCGGCCGGATCGTGGCCGAAGGCACCCCGGAGGAGGTTTCCGAAAACCCGGCGAGTTTTACGGGACAATATTTGCGGAAAGTTTTATATGAAAATATGAAAGAATGAAACTATGAAAAATTGAATTGAAATCGTCGCGAAGCGACACCGAAATCGTTTCATATTTTCATAATTTCATAGTTTCATTCTCTGTGGAGGCATTATGAGACTTGACAAATTTTTAAAGGTATCGAGAATTATCAAGCGCCGCACCGTGGCCAACGAGGCCTGCGACGCGGAGCGGGTTACGGTGAACGGCCGGCCCGCCAAGGCCAGCTATGACGTGAAGGTGGGGGACAGACTCTCCATCCGCTTTGGGGAGAAAACCCTCAACGTGGAGGTGCTGCAGGTGGCCGAAACCGTCCGCAAGGACGACGCCGCCGGCATGTACCGGGAGATCTGAAGCGGCCAAGGGCCGCGGGGACAAGCCCCGCCCTGTCGGGGGAGCTTGCCGCCGGGAAATCCCTTCCGCTCCCCGTTCCGTGTGAACAATTTATTTTCCAAAGGAGGCTTTCCAATGAAAGTATTCAAGAAGATCCTGCTGGCCCTGGCCATTCTGCTGGGGGCGGTGCTGGTGGCGGCGGTGGGGCTGTTCACCTACCTGACCATCACGGAGTTCCGCCCCGAGCCGGAGGAGGCTGTGACGGTGGAGCAAAACCTGCAGCAGCCCATGGATCAGGACAGCTTTACCGTGCTGAGCTGGAATGTGGGCTACTGCGCCCTGGGAGAAGAGAGCGACTTTTTCATGGACGGCGGCGAGATGGTGCGGCCCGATTCCAAGGACTGGGTCAGCAAGAACTTCGCCGGGGTCCGGGGCTTCCTCTCCGGGCGGGACCCGGATTTTACCCTGCTGCAGGAGGTGGACTCCGGCTCCAAGCGCAGCTACGGTCTGGATGAGGTTGCCGCCCTGGAGGAGAAGCTCAGCCGTCCGGCGGCCTATGCCCTGAATTTCTCCTGCAACTACGTTCCCTACCCCTTCCCCACCATCGGCAAGGTGCGCTCCGGCCTTCTGACCTTCTCCCGCTACGGCATCTCCGAGGCAACCCGGATCAGCCTGCCCTGCCCCTTCTCCTGGCCGGTGTCCATGGCCAATCTGAAGCGCTGCCTGCTGGTGAGCCGGGTTCCCCTGGAGGGCTCCGACAAGGAGCTGGTGCTGGTGAATCTCCACCTGGAGGCCTACGACGACGGAGAGGGCAAGCTGGCCCAGTCTCAGCAGCTTCGGGATTTCCTGGCGGCGGAGTATGAAAAGGGCAATTACGTGGTGGCGGGAGGAGACTGGAACCAGGTCTTCCCCAATTCCGAGGAGCGCTGGCCCAACACCCATCAGGAGCTCTGGACCCCCGGCTATCTGGACGAGACGGAGCTCAGCGGCGGCTGGCGCTATGTGTGGGACGACAGCGTACCCACCTGCCGCCTGCTGAATCAGCCCTACGATCCCGCGGACCTTGAAAACACGCAATACTACGTCATCGACGGCTTTATGGTCTCCCCCAATCTCCGGGTGGAGCAGGTGGAGACCCTGGACGAGAGCTTTGCCTTCTCGGACCACAATCCCGTCCTGCTGACTCTGAGTCTGGAGGATGCGGGATGAGACGTGTGCTTCCCCTTTTGCTGCTGCTCCTGCTGCTGGCGGGCTGCGAGCTGCGCAACCGCCAGAGCTCCGAGGACTTTTTACCTACGGGAGTTCAGTCTCCGGCGCCTGCCTGGAGCCAGAGCCCTGTGGGGACGGAGACGTCGGAGCCCCGGGAGTGGAGCGTCGTCAAAACCATTCTGGCCTATGACGGGGCAATTCCCCTGAGCCGTCCCATTGCCTATTACAGCTATCAGCTTCCCATGATTGACCTGCAGGGAGCCCAGGCCTCCGGCTGCAACCAGGAGATCGAAAGCCGCTTCGGCCTGCTGATCCGGCAGTCCCTGGAGGCCATGGAGCGAAAAGAGACCCCGGTTTTGCAGTATCTGAGCTATTCCAGCTACAGCCAGGGGGGGATTCTCACCCTCCACATACATCGGGTGGATACCGACGGGGCCATCAGCGACGCCTATTACACCATGGACGAGAAGAGCGGCGAGGCGGTGTCTGTGGAGACCCTCTTTGCCGCCGCGGGCTGTGCCGGGGACCCGGATGAGCTGGTGAATCAAGGGCTTTTGGAGCTCTTTACCCAGCGCTTCGGCTCTCCGGAGGGAGCGGAGATCCAGGTGACCACCGCCCTGAACCGGAGTCAGGAGGCCCTCTTCCCCCTGACGGTGAATCGCATGCACCTCACCGAGGAGGGGCGTCTGGTGGTGGCGCTGGAGCTCTTCGCTCCCCAGGGGGGCAGCAGCCTGGAAACCCTGAGCTTCCCCTGAGGAAAGGAAGGTGCGGCGCCTTGTCACCCACTGAACGCTGGACCCTCTGCCTGCTGGGGATCAATCTGCTGAGCCTGCTGGTCTTCGGCCTGGATAAGCTGCTGGCCCTTGGCCGCCGTCGGCGGGTGCCGGAGCTTGTTCTGCTGAGCCTGAGCCTTCCGGGGGGCAGCCTGGGGGCCATGACCGCCATGGCGCTGTTTCATCACAAAACCAACGCCCGGGCCCATCCCGCCTTTGTCTGGGGCATTCCGGGGGTCTTTCTGGCCGAGCTGGCCCTGGCGCTGCTGACGGAGGGACTGTGGCAATGAAAAAAACCATGCTGATTCTCTGCGCCGTGGCCCTGGTGCTGATTGTCCTGTGCCTGGTGCTGCTGGGGGGACTGCTCACCGGCCTCGGGGCCGGAAGCGGCCCCGCCCGGGGCCAGGGGATGGAGGACTACCTTTCCCAGCGCTGGCCCCTGTTCACCCTGCGGAGCTGGGATGAGGACAGCGGCGCGCTGGAGCTGGAATACCCCCTGCGCTTCAGCTATGCCCAGATGGAGAAGTACGGCGGCACCCTGGAGGAGCTGCAGCAGCTTCCCACGGGCAATCTGGAGACCGTGGCGGCCCTGAAAACCGCTGCCCGGGAGAGCGCCGGGCTGGAGATTCGGGCCGTGACCGTCTACGGCGTCACCAACGACGGTCAGATCGCCTACACCGTATACCCGGACGGCACAGCAGAGCTCTGCTGGGAAGCCGACTGAGTATAAAAAATGAAAAAGGAGAGAGAGACCATGCAAAACGCGAAACGTATCCTCGCGCTGCTGTTGACCCTGCTTCTCTGCCTGTCCTGCGTGACGGCGGCTGCCGCCGCCCAGCCGGAGAGGGAAGCGGGAGAGACGGCGGCAAACGCCTCAATCCTCCAACGCCTGGAGCGCCTGCTGGAGCAAAGCGACCATGAGTTCAGCCAGGACGAGATGCTTCGGGTCATCGTGGTGCTGGAGGGGGCTCCCAAGGCGGAGCTGGACAGCCCTGTCCGCAGCCTGGGACTGGCCCGGCTGAAGGCGCAGCACCAGGCCTTCCGGGGCAGTCTGGCGAAGTCCGGCCTGGCTGACCGGCTGCGCTTTGAGTACGACACCCTGCTCAACGGCTTCGCCCTGGATCTGAAGCCCTGGGAGCTGGAGCTCCTGGAGGAGCTGCCCGGCGTCCGGGGCGCCTACATCGCCAACGAATACGGCCTGCCTGTGACGGTGGATATGGAGTCCTCCAACGAAATGACGGGGCTGACCCAAATCCATGAGTCCGGATACCTGGGCAGCGGCACGGTAATTGCCGTGCTGGACACGGGCATCACCCCGGAGCACGAGGCCTTCGGGGTCTACAGCGGAATGCTGCAAAGCCCCGCCCTCAGCCGGAGCGCTGTGGAGCGGCAGATTCAGGAGCTGGGCTACGGCAGCTTCGTCTCCGAGAAAATCCCCTTTGCCTATGACTATGCCGACTGGGACGACGACGCCCAGGACGACGCCCACGGCCACGGAACCCATGTGTCGGGCATCGCCGCGGGCTACGCCCGGGGGGAGGACGGATCGCTGAGCTTCTGCGGCGCCGCTCCCGACGCCCAGATTCTGGCCCTGAAGGTGTTTTCCTCCTACGATTTTATTGCCACCACCGATTCCTCCATCTATTTCAAGGCTCTGGAGGACGCCTGCGCGCTGGGCGCGGACGTGGTAAACCTGTCCCTGGGAGCTCCCTGCGGCTTTACCTTTGACGAGGACCTGGAATACTCGGTTTACGGAAACATTTTTGAGAATCTCCGGGAGCAGGGCGTCGTGGTGGCCTGCGCCGCCGGCAACCGGGGCTCCATGGCGGACTATTACGAAACCCGGGCCGGTGGAGGGACTGTGACCGCGGGTTATGCCGACTACGGCAACCTGGACAGTCCGGCCTCCTACAAGGGCAACGTGGCGGTGGCCTCTGTGGAAAACGTCTGCCTTCAGGCCACGGTTCTGGAGCAGGATGGACGTCTGATCCGGGGAATCGGCCTGGAGGATCTCCGCTGGGAATACAACTACACGAAGGAGCCTGTGGAGTATGTGGCGATTCCCGGCTATGGACGGGCGGAGGATTTTGAGGGCCTGCAGATCAATAACCGCGTTGTCCTGGTGCAGTGGGGAGAGATCTCCTTCGGGGAGCTGGCGAGAAACGCCTACGACGCCGGAGCGATGGGCATTCTGATCTACACCGACGATCCGGAGCAGGTGGATCTCTACAGCGACTATAATTATGACGAGCCTGTGGCCGTCATCAGCCGGGAGGACGGGGAATGGCTGCTGGCTCATACCCAGACCCAGGCGCCCCCGGAGCTGCCCGAGCTTCCGGAACCCATCAGCGACAGCGAGGAAGACCTGGGAAATGCCTTTGTGCAGGTGTACAGCGATTCAGAATTCAGGCAGCATGAGTATTATCTTCTGGTGAACAAGCAGGCGGAGCGGGCCCTTGATCCTCTGGTCCAGCCTCTGGACCAGCCCGGCAACAGTCTGCCCGTGACTGTCTACGACTGGATCATCCCGGCCTCCGATGCCCTGTGGAACAAAATGCTCCAGAATAAAGACGGCCTGCTGAAGTTCGACGGAGATCTTCTGTGCTGTGATGGAGAAGAGGGGATTCAGTTCGGAGGCGACGACACCCAGGAGGATCTGTATCTTTCTGTGAACGCGGACGGGAGCGCGGAGATTACCTGCGGGGAGTTCCAGCTCCGCTATGATTCGGAGCGAGACCTGTTCCGCTTCTTCTCCTATGACAGCGGGCTGTGGACGGAGCCGGCCAGTGAGGTAGCCCTCTATGGGCTGGAGAAGATTGAGGGCCTTCTGCCTACCCAGGTGGGCGCCTTCCGCTTTGCCGACCAGCCGGAGGAGAACCCCTGGGGTTGGCAGATGTCGTACTTCTCCTCCTGGGGCGTGACCCCGGATCTGGAGCTCAAGCCCACCATCACGGCGGTGGGCGGCAGCGTCGTTTCCGCCGAGTACAATACCCAGGATCAATACTGCGAAATGTCCGGTACCTCCATGTCCACCCCGGATTACGCCGGAGGTCTGGCCTGCGTTCTGCAATACCTGAGAGAGAAGAGGCCCGGGCTCCGGGGCGTGGCCTATGATGAGCTGGCAAGGGCTCTGCTGGAAAGCTCCGCCCGGATTCTGACGGACGACGTGGGGCGGATCTACAGCACCCGGAGACAGGGCGCGGGCCTCATGGACGTGGCGGCGGCGGTGAACGCCCGGGCTGTGATTACCCAGCCTGTGCTCTCCCTGGGAGACAGCCAGAGCGGCAGCTTCCATGTGCAGTTCAGCGTGATGAACCTGACGGATCAGACC
This sequence comes from uncultured Clostridia bacterium, assembly GCA_946625125.1. Lineage (GTDB taxonomy): Bacteria > Bacillota > Clostridia > Oscillospirales > Oscillospiraceae > JAFRPC01. Next base: position 4,849 of record CAMOSU010000075.1, on the reverse strand, counting down.
CTGAGCTATGAAATCAACGCCGCCGCCCTGCGGGACGCGGTGGAGTCTCTGGACTTTGACGGGGACGGGGAGACCGACGGAGATTACAACACGCTCACCAGCCAGAACGTCAGCCGCATGGTGGAGCTGCTGGGCAATCGACTGCTGGTGGTACCGGCGGGGGAGACTGTGCCGGTGGATCTGACCCTTCGGGTCAAGGACAGCCTGCGCCGGAGCCTGGAGCGGGACTTCCCCAACGGAGCCTTCCTGGACGGCTTTATCTATCTCAACGAGGCGGAGTCCCCCTGCGACGGCGGGGAGAGCTGCCCGGGCAAGGCCATGACGGATATGCCCGCCCCGGAGCACTGGGCGCACCCGGGCATTGACTTTGTTCTGCGAAACGGCCTCTTCAGCGGCACCTCCGCCACCACCTTCTCCCCGGAGCTGCCCATGACCCGTTCCATGCTGGTGACGGTGCTCTACGCCCATGCCGGCAAGCCGGAGCCCCAGGGCAGCAACCCCTTTGTGGACCTGGAGCCCGACGCCTATTATGAGAAGCCCGTCATCTGGGCGGCGGAGAACAACATCGTGGCCGGCACCGGCAACGGCCGCTTCTCTCCCCTGGCGGAGATCACCCGGGAGCAGTTGGCCACCATTCTCTTCAGCTACGCCAAGCACTGCGGCATGGATACCGGCGTCCGGGCGCCCCTGGAGGGCTTCCCGGATCTGGGAGAAGTCAGCCCCTACGCCCTGGAGCCCATGAGCTGGGCCGTGGCGGTGGGCGTCCTGTCCGGCACCACCGGCCCCGACGGCAGCGTGCGCCTGAGTCCCTGGGGGTCCGCCACCCGGGAGCAGGTGGCCACCATGCTGATGAGCTTCCTGCGCAACTGCCTGGAGCCCTCCGTGCTGTCCAGCGAGCTTCACGCTGCCTTTACCGGCTTTGTGGGGGACTGGTCCGCCGCGCCCCTGACCAATGCCCATGACTGGCGGGACGTTCTGCGGGTCATGAGCTGGATGCGGCAAAACAGCCCGTATGAGGACGGCCCCAGCTATGAAGAGGAGGGCAGCTACTGGAGAGATTTCGCGGACTTCGACCTGGACATCGACTACAGCAGCGTCTACGCCTATACGCAGGACGCGAACCAGATCGGGGAATATCTGTACACCATGCTGGGGGATCATCCCAACGCCGTTGGCGCGTATGACGAGGACAGAGCCAGCCTTTCCACCGTGGGCGGAATGGACAGCCTGGAGATCAGGCCCACCCTGCTGCGGAATGCCCGCCGCCTCATTATGACGGTGGCAGACGCCGACAGCGGAGAGATCTATGACGTGTGGGATTCCACTTATGTGAGGAAGAGCAATTCCTGGCTCTTCGGAAACAGCGAGTTTATGTTCTCGGCCCTGTCGATTCCCGAGGAGGCCAGACAGGACGGCGCCGGACTGCTGGTTTGCTTCTACGGAACTCCGGCCTTTGGAGAGGATACTTTGGACGGCATCGACTACGAGGACCTGGCGGAGCAGGCCGGGGACAAGCTGATCTGGAGCTTTGGCTTCAGTCTGGACTGCGCCCTGCCGGAGATTCGGAACCTGAGCTATAACCCCATGAGCCACAGGCTGAGCTGTGAGGCCTTCGACAGCCGTTATCTGGCCAAGCTGGAGCTCATCGCCCAGCCGGAGCTTGACGTGTGGGGAGACCCCATGGAGGACCCGGTGACGGTCTGGTCCGAGAATTATGCCGACGGGCTTCCCGGCCAGTCCCACTCCGCAAGCATTTCCAACGTCCAGCCCGGCAATTACATTCTGAAAGCCATGGACTTTGCGGGCAACAGTGTTCAAACCAATCTTTGCCTGGGCGATTCCTCCAAGCTCTGTCAGGTCCGCTTCCTGGGCGGCCGCTGGGCTCAGACAGGGTGCGACAGCTACCTGGTGAGCCGAGGCGCTTCCCTCCACATACCCTGGTTCAATGGGGAGACCTGCTGGGGCAGCTTCTATGGCTGGATCCCGGAGCCCTTGTCTGAAGTCCTGAGCTATGAGCAGATGGCGCAGAGCGCGCTGTGGGAAGAGCTTGTGTACCCGGGGCAGGATATCACGGTCTATGACGACATTGACTACTATCCCCTGGTGGAGCTTCCCATGGAGTTTGAGGACAACTTCTCCCGCCTGGAGCAGTTCCACTGGTTCCTGCCGGATTATACCGGCGTCTGGGCCTTCGGCGCTCACCCGGAGTGGGACAACAGCAGCGCCTGCTTCCTGAACTCCCGGGGAGAAAGCGTTTCGGCTGAGCTTGACCTCTCCGATGGCTGGCCCTATCTGAACGATCCCCCGGCGGAATTCCTCTTCGACCTGGAGAAGCGCGACGACGGGAGCTACTACATTATGAATTCCGAGGGACAGTACCTCACGGTGGAGGACTGGGAGCTGGCCTTTGTGGACGAGCCCGATGCCAGGGCAAGCTGGCGAATCTGGTATCACCCGGATATGTACCGGATGATCTTTGAAAACCTGAACCCGGAGGGAGATTCCCTGTACCTGCACTACGACTATTATGAGGAGCGGATCAATCTGACCACCTGGTGGGGGCTGGACGACTACGACGCCCCCCTGATCCCCTACGCGCCCCCGGTGGAGAGCTTCGGCTATATCACCGACGATCTCAGCGAATAAGCTAAAAACAGCCCCTGCGGAGCAATCCGCAGGGGCTGTCAGCTTTGATTCAGTTCAGAGTCTGCATGGACGCGGCTTTACAGCAGCCCGCAGATCAGCTCCGTGTAGGCCTGGGGGTCCTCAATGGGCAGGTCCGCCAGGATCAGACCCTGGGCGTAGAGCACCTGGGCATAGCGCTTGGCCTTTTCCGGGTCCTCCGTGATCAGAGTCTTCAGCTTCCGCACCATGGGATGCTCCGGGTTGAGCTGCAAGACCTTCTCCACAGGCATGGCCATTTCGGGATTCACGCGCTTGAAGTACTTCTCCATCTCAAAGCTCATGCCCCCCTCGGGGACCAGGCAAACAGGATGGGAGCCCAGATCGGCGGAGACCTCCGCCCGGACAATCCTGCCCTCCAGGGCGGTCTTCAGGAAGTCCAGCCCCTCCTTCCAGTCGGCGGCGGCGGCCTCGGCGGCCTTCTTCTCCTCCTCGGAGCTGAGATCCAGATCGTCGGTGGCCAGGTTGCGGAAGTCCTTCTCCATGTAGTTCATCAGGGTCCGGGGAACGAATTCGTCCACGTCCTCGGTCATGAACAGCACGTCGAAGCCCTTCTCCTGAAGCCGCTGGTACTGGGGAAGCTGGGCCAGACGGGCGTTGCTCTCCCCGGCGGCGAAGTAGATGTGCTTCTGCTCCTCCGGCATGGCCTCCACGTACTCCTTCAGGCTCACCAGCTTCTGCTCCTTGGCGGACCAGAACAGCAGCAGATCCTGCAGGGCATCCTTGTGCATGCCGTAGTCGGAGACGATGCCGTACTTCAACTGGCGGCCAAAGGCGGCAAAGAACTTTTCGTAGTCCTCCCGGCGGTCCTTCTGCATGCTCAGCAGCTCCTGCTTGATCTTCTTCTCCAGGTTGCCGGAGATGATGGCAAGCTGGCGGTTGTGCTGCAGCATTTCCCGGCTGATGTTCAGGCTCAGATCGGCGGTGTCCACCACGCCCCGGACGAAGCGGAAGTGGTCCGGCACCAGATCCTCGCAGTGCTCCATAATCATCACGCCGGAGGAGTAGAGCTGCAGGCCCTTCTTGTAGTCCTTGGTGTAGAAGTCATAGGGGGCCCTGGCGGGGATGTAGAGCAGGGCCTTGTAGTTGACGGCCCCCTCTACGCTGATGTGGATGTGGGCCAGGGGCTTCTCGAAGTCAAAGAACTTGTCCTTGTAGAAGCCGTCATATTCCTCGTCGGTGACGTCCTTCTTGGCCTTGAGCCACACGGGAACCATGGAGTTCAGGGTGCTGAGCTCCGTGTAGCTCTCCCACTCGGGCTCCTTGTCCTCGTCCTCGCCCTCGGCCTTGGGCTTCTGGCGACTCTTCTCCATCTCCATGCGGATGGGGTAGCGGATGTAGTCGGAGTATTTCTTCACCAGGTTTTGCAGCTCGTACTGCTCCAGGAAGCGGGAGTATTTTTCGTCGTCGCTGTCGGCCTTCAGCTTCAGAATCACCTCGGTGCCAACGGTGGTCTTCTCGCAGGGGGAGATGGTGTAGCCGTCGGCCCCGGAGGACTGCCACATCCAGGCCTCCTCCTGGCCGTATTTCTTAGACAGGACGGTGACGGTGTCCGCCACCATAAAGGCGGAGTAGAAGCCCACGCCGAACTGGCCGATGATGTCCACGTCCCTCTGCTCCTTGTCCAGCTCCTGCTTGAACTGGAGGGAGCCGCTTTTGGCGATGGTGCCCAGGTTCTGCTCCAGCTCGTCCTTGCTCATGCCGATGCCGTTGTCGGAGACGGTGAGCAGGCCCAGCTTCTTGTCGGCCCGGAGCTCAATGGCAAAATCCTCCCGGTTCAGCCCCACGTTCTGATCCGTCAGGGCCAGGTAGGCCAGCTTGTCGATGGCGTCGCTGGCGTTGGAAATCAGCTCCCGGAGAAAAATCTCCTGGTGGGTGTAGATGGAATTGATCATCATGTCCAGAAGACGCTTGGATTCCGCCTTAAATTGCTTTTTCGACATACATATCACTCTTTTTCATAAAGTATAATAGGCTTAGCACTCTTTTCTTCTGAGTGCTAAACCTATTATAACAGCCTTTTCCAAAAAAGCAAGCCCGAATTGTATTTTTTACAAACTGTTCAAATAATGCCGCCAAATTGGGATTTGTGGAAGTCTTGCCAGCGTACATTTGTTCAGACAAACCTCCCCTGCTTGCAGGGGAGGGGGACCGCCCTCAAGGGCGG
>CAMOSU010000074.1 GCA_946625125.1 uncultured Clostridia bacterium | reverse complement strand
TCGTCTTTCGGAACGTGCGGGACGAGCGATGCTCGCCCCTACGGGCGTACCGTCGCGGGGCATGTTGGCCGCCATAGCCTGCACAGGCAAAACCCCACACATGGAAACAACAGAGGCAGGAAGTACGCTGATACTTCCTGCCTCTGTTGTCATATTGCCGGCCTTCCGGCCTGTAGGGGATGCGCTTTCCGTCCCGCCCTTGCCTTCCGGCGATTTCTTCCGGACTTTGCTCCCGTCTGCACACAGAGGCAGCTTACAGCCGCTGTCCTGCCTGCAGGAGCATGGACTGCTTGATGTCCCAGAGCTTTTGGGACAGGTCCACGTAATAGCTGTGGGGATTGTCGAAGCGCTTCACCTCGTCCCAGAGGGTATCCACCTGGGCGGCGCAGTAGGCCCGGATGCTGTTCAGGTCCGGCAGCTTGTACACCAGCTCTCCCTTCTGGAAGATGGGAACCTGGAGCTCCTTGGCCTCAAAGTTGTAGACGGTTTTCCGCTTCCACACCGCCTCGGGATCGAAAATCTCAAAGTCTCCGCTGTCGTCCACCGTTTCGTCCCAGACTCCCAGGTAGTCCGCAATGGCCTTCCCCGTGTCCCGGCCGTAGAAGCGCCAGAGCTTCTTGTAGTGAGGGTTGGTGATCTTCCCCACGTTTTCGCTGACCTTGATCCTGGGGAGAATGTTCCCCTCCGGGTCCTCCACGGCGCAGACCTTGTACACGCCCCCAAAGACCGGCTCGGATTTGGCGGTGATCATCCGCTCCCCCACCCCGAAGAGGTCAATCTGAGCCCCCTGGGCCAGAATGTCCTTGATGATATACTCGTCCAGGGAGTTGGAGACGGAGATTTTGCAGCCGGGCCAGCCCGCCTCGTCCAGCATCTGCCGGGCCTTCCGGGTGAGATAGGCCATGTCGCCGGAGTCGATGCGGATGCCGCACTGGGTAATCCCCAGGGGCTTCAAAACCTCGTTGAAGGCCCGAATGGCGTCGGGAATGCCGGAGCGGAGGGTGTTGTAGGTGTCCACCAGCAGCACCGCGTTGTGGGGATAGATCTCGCAGTAGCGGCGGAAGGCCTCGTACTGGGAGTCGAACATCTGGACCCAGGAGTGGGCCATGGTGCCTCCCGCGGGAACGCCGTAGCGTTCGTCGGAGATGGTACAGGCGGTGCCGTGGACCCCGCCGATGTAGCAGGCTCTGGCTCCGTTGACGGCGCCGCTGGCCCCCTGAGCCCGGCGGGAGCCAAATTCCAGCACCGTGCGCCCCTCCGCCGCCCGGACAATGCGGTTGGCCTTGGTGGCAATGAGGCTCTGGTGGTTCAGCGCCAGCAGCACGTAGGTCTCGATGAACTGGGCCTCGATGGCGGGAGCCCGCACCGTGAGAATGGGCTCGTTGGGAAACACCGGGGTCCCCTCGGGAATGGCCCAGATGTCCCCGGTGAAGCGGAAGCTCCCCAGATAGTCCAAAAAGGCGGGGTCAAAGAGGCCCTTGCCCCGGAGATAGTCGATGTCCTCCGGGGTGAAGCGCAGATTCTGAATATACTCCACCACGTCCTGCAAGCCGGCGGTGATGGCAAAGCCTCCCTTGTCGGGAATGGAGCGGAAAAACACGTCGAAGTAGGAAACCGTGTCCTTCTTCCCGGACAGGAAGTAGCCGTTGGCCATGGTCAGCTCGTAGAAGTCGCAGAGCATGGTGAGATTTTCCCGTTCCATATCAGCCCTCGCGCTCCAAAATCTCCCGGTTCCGGGCGCCGATCTCGTTGAAGCTCAGCTCCGCGTGATGGTAGGTGCTGTTGAGGTTGGTGAGCAGGGTCAGCATCTCGTTGACGTCGGCGGTGAGCTTCTGGGAAAGCTGGGACAGGTCCGCCTTGCCGTTGTTCATCCGTTCGCTGGCCTGGCCGAAGACGGACTGCACCTGCCGGTACACGTCTCCGGCCCGTTCCCGGGCCAGGCGCTCCGCCAGCTCCGCCCGGCGATAGGCCGCCAGCTCCAGCTCCGTATAATCCTTGGCGGGGGGAGCCTGGGCGGGCAGCACCTCCGCCACAGGGGGGATGGGGTCGTCCAGCTCCTGGGAGATGGGCATGGGCATGGTGTCCTCTTCCCCGGGCTCCTGCCGCCCCTCCAGCTCTTCCTGCAGGGCGGCAAGCTGCTGCTCCAGCGCCTCGTTCTGGGTTCTCAGATCGCGGATCAGGGCCTGGGCGTCGGAGAGGGCCTTTTCGGTTTCCGGATTCTCCCGGGCGCGTTCCAGAGCCTCCCGGGTCTCCGCCAGCTCCGCCTGGAGCTGCTCGTTCTTTTCCTGCATGCGGCGCAGGGTGTCCTCATGCTCCCGGCTCATCCGGTCGATGAAGGCCACCACGTCCTCCCGGTTGTAGCCGTGAAGTGCGGCGCGAAATTGCGTGGTATCAGGCATAGGAATAACCTCCTTGCATATTTGTCGCAGCAGCCGCTGCGGGGCATTACTTCAAAATCGCCTTGTGATAGCTCTTTTTACCCTTGCGGAGCTTCAGCCCCTCCCGGAGCTGGTCCGCGCTGAAGCTGAGGCCGATGTCGCTGACCTTTTCATCGTTGACGCTGACGCCGCCGCCCTGGATCTGCCGCCGTCCGTCGGAGCGGGAGCTCACCAGGCCGCACTTCACCAGCAGGGAGATGATGTCCATGCTTCCCTCGCTGAGATCCGCCTCGCTGAGCTGGGTGGTGGGCATGTTGGCGTCGTCGGCGCCCTTGGTGAAGAGGGCTCTGGCTGCGGTCTGGGCCTTGTCCGCCTCTTCCTCGCCGTGGACCATTTTGGTGAGCTCCCAGGCCAGAATCTCCTTGGCCCGGTTGAGCTGCTCGCCCTCCCACTTGTCCATCTCGTCGATCTGCTCCAGGGGCAGGAAGGTCAGCATGCGGATGCACTTCAGCACGTCTCCGTCTCCCACGTTCCGCCAGTACTGGTAGAACTCAAAGGGACTGGTCTTGCTGGGGTCCAGCCAGACGGCGTTGCCCGCGGTTTTGCCCATCTTCTTGCCCTGGGAATCCGTCAGCAGGGTGATGGTCATGGCGTGGGCGTCCTTGCCCAGCTTGCGGCGGATCAGCTCGGTGCCGCCCAGCATGTTGGACCACTGGTCGTCGCCGCCGAACTGCATGTTGCAGCCGTAGTGCTGGTAGAGGTAGTAGAAGTCGTAGGACTGCATGATCATATAGTTGAATTCCAGGAAGGACAGGCCCTTCTCCATGCGCTGCTTGTAGCATTCCGCCCGGAGCATGTTGTTCACGGAGAAGCAGGCGCCCACCTCCCGCAGCAGCTCCACATAGTTCAGGTTCAGCAGCCAGTCGGCGTTGTTCACCATCCGGGCCTTGCCCTCTCCGAACTCGATGAAGCGCTCCATCTGCTTTTTGAAGCAGGCGGCGTTGTGCGCAATGTCCTCCTTGGTGAGCATCTTCCGCATATCCGTGCGGCCGGAGGGGTCCCCGATCATGGTGGTGCCGCCGCCGATGAGGGCGATGGGGCGGTTGCCCGCCATTTGCAGCCGCTTCATCAGGGTCAGGGCCATAAAATGCCCTGCCGTGAGGCTGTCGGCGGTGCAGTCAAAGCCGATGTAGAAGGTGGCCTTGCCCTGGTTGATCATGTCCCGAATGTGCTCTTCGTTGGTCACCTGGGCCAGCAGGCCCCGGGCTTGCAGTTCTTCGTAAATACCCATATCAGTATTCTCCTGTTTGTTTTCTTTCAACTTTCAATGTCCGCTTGAAGCATCTCTTCCGCGCTTTTTCGTGTGGTTTCCGTGATCTGGGCGCCTCCGATGAGGCGGGCCAGCTCCTGGACCCGGCCTTGCCGGTCCAGGGGGCGGACCTGGGTGTAGGTTCTCCCCTGGCGTTCGGATTTGGCAATGAGCAGATGGTGCTCCGCCAGGGCGGCGATCTGAGGCAGATGGGTGACGCAGAGGACCTGACGGCCCTTCGCCACGGCCCGCAGCTTCTCCGCCACCTTCTGGGCGGCCCGGCCGGACACTCCCGCGTCCACCTCGTCGAAGATCATGGTGGGGACCCCGTCGTGCTCCGCCATGACGTTCTTCATGGCCAGCATGATCCGGGCCAGCTCACCTCCGGAGGCCACCTTGGACAGAGGCTTCAAAGCCTCCCCCAGGTTGGCGCTCATCAGGAAGCGCAGGCCGTCCATGCCCTCGGGTCCCAGGGGAAGCTGGGTAAACTCGCAGAGAAAGCGCACCTTGGGCATGTTCAGCTCCGCCAGCTCCCGGCACACCCGGTCCTCCAGGACCCGGGCCGCCGCGCTTCGGGCCTCCCGGAGCTTCAAGGCCAGGACCTGAGCGGCGGACTCCGCCTGCTTCAGCTCCGCCTCGGCCCGGCGCTGCTTTTCCTCGGCAAATACAATGTCGTCCAGCTCCGCCCGGGCCTGCTCCAGATATTCCAGCATCTCGGCGCAGCTTGCTCCGTACTTCCGCTTCAGGCGGTGAATCAGATCCAGGCGGGCGCCGATTTCATCCAGCTCCGCCTCGCTGTCTCCCAGGCTGTCCCGGTAGTCCCGCAGCTCCTCCCCGGCGTCGGAGAGGGCGAAGGACAGCTCCCGGAGCCTGTCGTGGCTCTGCCGCAGCCCCTCGTCATAGCGCAGCGCCCCGGAGAGGGCGGAGAGGGCTTCGTCCAGCAGCTCCGCGCTGCCCTGGCTGTCCTCGTCTCCGAAGAGGGCCGTCACCGCCTCATTCAAGGCTGCTGTGAGCTTTTCCCCGTTCATCAAAAGCTTCTGCCGCTGCTCCAGCTCTTCGTCCTCCCCGGGCTGCAGCTTCGCCTTTTCCAGCTCCTTGATCTGATATTGCAGCATCTCCTGACGGCGGGCTTTTTCGGCCTCGTCCATGCTGAGCTTGTCCAGCCGGGTCCGGCAGGCCTTCACCTGCTCCCAGGCGGCGGCATAGTCCCCCCGCAGAGCCTCGTCCGCCGCGAAGGCGTCCAGAAGCCCCAGGTGGCTCTGCTCGTCGAAAAGCTGCTGGGAGTCGTGCTGACCGTGGATGGTAATGAGCTGGCGGCCCAGGGCCTTGAGCTGTCCCACCGTGACCCCCCGTCCGTTGACCCTGCACAGATTTCTGCCGTCCAGAAGGATTTCCCGCTGAATCAGCAGCTCCGGCTCAAAGGGGACCTGATAGGCGGCAAACCAGTCCAGCTCCGGCACCCCGTCAAACACGGCGGAGACAAAGGCCCGTTCCGTCCCGGTGCGAATCACCTCCCGGTAGGTCCGTTCCCCCAGAATGGCGGAAATGGCGTCAATGATGATGGACTTGCCCGCCCCGGTCTCGCCGGAGAGCACGTTAAAGCCCCGGTCAAAGGAGATGTCGGCGGATTCTATCACCGCAATGTTTTCGATGTGGAGCAGTGTCAGCATGACTGCCTCCCGGTTCATAGTTCTGGATGCAGGGTTTCACCCCGCCGCAGGGACGGCGCCCAGCCGTCCGAAGGGGTAGGGACGGCACTTTGCCGTCCGAAGCTGTAGGGACGGCACCCAGCCGTCCGAAGCTGTAGGGACGGCACTCTGCCGTCCGCACGTTTCATCTCTCGGCACGTTCCGGACGAGCAATGCTCGCCCCTACAGATCAAGCGGTAGGGACGGCACTTTGCCGTCCGAACGTTTCGTCTTTCGGTACGTTTGGGACGAGCAATGCTCGCCCCTACGAATTGAGGGGTAGGGACGGCACTTTGCCGTCCGCACGTTTCGTCTTTCGATACGTTTGGGACGAGCGATGCTCGCCCCTACGAATTGAGGGGTAGGGACGGCACTTTGCCGTCCGAACGTTTCGTCCTTCGGCACGTTTGGGACGAGCAATGCTCGCCCCTACAGATCGAGCGGTATGGACGGCACTCTGCCGTCCGCACGTTTCATCCTTCGGCACGTTTTGGCGAGCAATGCTCGCCCCTACGGAGCGGGCCTGATCCCTTTTGCCTCAATCCAGCAGCTTCTTGATCTCGATACAGAAGCCGATGGCGCTCTGTACGTCCCGCATGATGATCAGCAGAGTGTCGTCGCCCGCAAGGGTTCCCACCACCACGGACATGTTCATGGCGTCAATGGCGCGGCCCGCGGCAGGGGCCAGGGTGGGAAGGGTCTTCACCACCACGATATTCTGGGCATAGTCGTAGCTGATGACACTCTCCTTGAAGATGGCGTTCAGCCGATTGGAGAAGGCCCCGGAGGTTTCCTTGGTGCCGATGGAGTAGCGATACGTTCCCATAGCAGTGAGGTCCTTCAGGATGCGCAGCTCCTTGATGTCCCGGGAAATGGTGGCCTGGGTGCTGCGGAAGCCCGCCTGACGCAGTTCCTCCAGGAGCTGCTCCTGGGTCTCGATGTCCTTGGATGCGATAATTTCCAGAATTTTGGTCTGTCTTTGGGATTTCATAATTCAGTTCTCCATGTTCCTTAGTGGTTGAGTTTAGACTTTAATATATCAAAGAACGTGGTGTTCTTCAATTTCAAAAGCTTGGTTTTCTGGTTGCCCATCTCCAGCAGAATCCGGTCTCCCCCGTAGACCCGCATGGCCTTGCCCCCGTCCACCGAGAGAAAGGCGTTGCGGTGGTTCACCCGGCCCACCTGGATCTCCACCTTACGGTGGGGGGCCGCAATGAGGCTCCTGGGCTGAAGATTGTGGGCGCAGATGGGGGTGAGAATGATGTTGTCGGCCTGGGGCTCCACAATGGGGCCTCCGGCGGACATGGAATAGGCGGTGGAGCCTGTGGGTGTGGCGGCAATGAGTCCGTCCCCGGAGAAGTTCATGGCCTCCACGCCGTCCAGGAGCACGGAGGTCTGAATCACCCGGGCCACGGCCCCCTTGGTCACCACGGCGTCATTCAGAGCCAGGTCCCGGTAGATCACCCGGCCCTCATGGATCAGCCGGACAAAGATGGTCATGCGCTCGTCGATGCTGTACTCCTCCCGGGCCAGCCTGGACAGCAGCTCCATTTCCCCGGATTCCAGCTCCGCCATAAAGCCCACGGTGCCGATGTTCACCCCAAGAATGGGGATGCCCCGGCGCATGGCCAGCTTGGAGGCGTGGAGGATGGTCCCGTCCCCGCCGAAGCAGATCAGGGCCTCGGCGGTTTTGATCTCCTCCTGCAGATCGGAGATGGGGACCTCCGGGGGAAGCTGAAAGTTGGGGTCAAGGTCAAAGGCGAGGCAGATTTTCACCTCCACCCCGGCGCGCTCCAAAATCTCCTGAGCCTGGCGCACACAGGCAAAATCCCGGTCCCGATAGGGGTTGGGAGTCATGACGACACGTTTCATAGATTTTTACGGATGCTCCTTTTGATTCGGGAATCAGAGTCCATGCTCGCCGCTACGGGCGTACCGTCCCGGGGTCCAGGGCTTCGTGGGCCTCCCTTACCAGGGCTTCGCAGTCCGGGGTGACGCTCTCCCCGGGGGCCTTGCTGAGATGACCCAGAAATTCAATATTTCCCTCCGGTCCCTTGACCGGGGAAAAGCTCAGATTCTTCACGGTAAAGCCGATCTCTCCGGCGCTTTCCAGAAAACGCTCCAGCACCTCCCGGTGAACGGCGGGGTCCCGGACCACGCCCTTCTTCCCTACCTTGTCCTTCCCCGCCTCAAACTGGGGCTTGATGAGACAGAGCACCTGGCCCTGGGGCTTCAGCAGCGCGTAGATCACCGGCAGCACCAGCTTCAGGGAGATGAAGGACACGTCCACCACGGACAGGTCCAGGGGCTCTCCCAGGTCCTGGGGGGTCACGGAGCGGATGTTGGTGCGCTCCATCACCACCACCCGGGGATCGCTGCGGATCTTCCAGGCCAGTTGGCCGTAGCCTACGTCAATGGCGAAGACCTTCCTGGCCCCCTGCTGCAAAAGGCAGTCGGTGAAGCCCCCGGTGGAGGCCCCGGAATCGGAGCAGACAAAGCCTTCCGGCTTCACCCCGAAGTCCCGGAGGGCCTTTTCCAGCTTCAGACCGCCCCGGCTCACATAGGGGCAGGCGGCGCCCCGAAGCTCCACGTTCTGGCTTTCCTCCACGGAATAGCCCGGTTTATCCACCTTCTGCCCGTCCACATAGACCAGACCGGCCATAATCAGCGCCTGAGCCTTGGAGCGGCTTTCGGCGTAGAGATGATTGGTCAGATAGACGTCCAGGCGTTCTTTTTGTTTCATGAAGCCTCCAGGTTTCAAAGGGATGGGCGGACACGCGGGCTTGTCCCCGCGTCGCTTGCCGGGATTTGCCTTGGGCAAATCGCCTTCGTTCCGAATGCCGGACAAGCGAGGCTTGTCCCTACAATGAGTTGTTCAGCAGAGCTTGCGCCGCGTTGGCAACGCTCTGGGGATCCAGACCGGCGCGCTTCAGCAGCTCCGGGACGGAGCCGTGCTGGATGAAGCCGGTTCCCAGGTCCAGGCCCAGCTTCTTCACACCCTCCAGGGCGGGGTCCGCCGCCAGACTGTCATAGACGCCCACATGGGCGGGACACTCCTCCGCCATGAGGAAGGCCCCGGTTTTCCGGGCAGAGTCCTTCCAGCACCCGTCGGCGGGGGGAAGCTGATTCAGCTTCACCACCTCGGCCCGGATGCCCCGCGCTTCCAGCAGCTCGGCGGCGCTGAGCATGGTATTGATGGTGGTTCCGTAGGCGCAGAGGGTCAGATCCCGTCCCTCCCGCAGCACGGGAGAGGGGGAAAGCTCCTTCCAGCGCCCGTCCCCGCCCCTGGGATAGCGCAGGGCCACGGGTCCCTCCATATCAAAGAGGGCGGTTTTCAGCATTTGCTCCAGCTCCGCCTGGTTGGCGGGGCAGAGAATCCGCATTCCCGGCACCTGCCGCAGAAAGCCCACGTCAAAGACCCCGTGATGGGTCTCCCCGTCGGCTCCCACCAGACCGGCCCGGTCCACCGCCAGGACCACATGCAGGCCCAGAATGGCTACGTCGTGGATCAGCATATCATAGGCCCGCTGGAGGAAGGTGGAGTAAATCGCCGCCACCGGCAGCATTCCCTGCTTGGCCAGGCCCGCGGCCATGGCCACGGCGTGGCCCTCCGCGATTCCCGCGTCCCCGAAGCGCTCCGGGTAGGCGGCGGCAAATTCATCCAGGCCCGTACCGTTCTGCATGGCGGCGGTGATGGCGCAGATGCGTCGGTCCTGGCCGGCCAGGACCGTGAGGCAATGGCCGAAGGTATCGGAGAAGCTGCGGGTGCCGCCGGAGAGGGGGACTCCCGTCCTGGGGTCGAAGGGGCCGACGCCGTGAAAGCGGTCCGGGTTCTCCAGGGCGGGGGCGTAGCCCCGGCCCTTCTGGGTGATGACGTGGAGGATCACGGGCTTTTTCAGATCCCGGGCCTGCTGGAGCTGCCAGCAGAGCTTCTCCACGTCGTGTCCGTCCACGGGGCCGAAGTATTCAAAGCCCATGTCGTTGAACATATTGGAGCTGATGAGGTGCTTTTTCAGGCCCTCCTTGATCCCGTGGACCCCTTTGTAAAGGCCCATTCCCAGGGCGGAGCCCTGGGTGGCGGTGCGCCAGGCCTTTTTGATGCGGAAGTAGCTGGGCCTGGTGCGGATGTTGGACAGGTGCTTGGCCATGGCCCCCACGTTGGGGGTGATGGACATGCCGTTGTCGTTGAGAATCACAATCAGAGGCTCCTGGCTGTTGCCCGCGTCGTTGAGGCCCTCGTAGGCCAGACCGCCGGTGAGTGCGCCGTCCCCCATCAGGGCGATGACGCTGTAATCCTCCCCCTTCAGGGTCCTGGCCCGGGCCATGCCCAGGGCCACGGAGACGGAGTTGGAGGCGTGACCGGCGATGAAGGCGTCGTGGACGCTCTCCGAGGGCTTGGGAAAGCCCGCCAGCCCGTCCAACTGCCGCAGGCTGGGAAAGCGCTCCGCCCGGCCGGTGAGGAGCTTATGGACATAGGACTGGTGGCCCACGTCGAAGATGAGCCGATCCTTTTCCGTATCAAAAACCCGGTGTATGGCCACGGTGAGCTCCACCACCCCCAGATTGGAGGCCAGATGCCCGCCGGTGCGGGAGACGTTCTCCACCAAAAAGCCGCGGATTCTGGCACAGAGCGCTTGAATCTCCCGGCTGTCCATGGCAAGAAGCTCCTCCCGGGTGGGAAATTTTGTTTGGTTATTCATTATTTTTTCTTTTTCTTCCTTGTAAACAGATGCTTGAAGCGCCAGATCACTTTGGCTGCCGCCTGGACAATGGCTGTGGAATTATCCAGGGCGATTTGCTTGCAGAAGGCCTTGCCCAGAATGGTCAGGGCCGCCACCAGGGCGGAGAGCAGAAGCTGCACCACCCGCTGGGACAGGCTCTGAACCATGGCCCAGGCCTCCAGGGCCACCACCGCGGCGGCGGTGCCGGAGATGATGCCGCAGATATCCCCCACCACGTCGCAGCAGACGGAGGACACCTTTCCCGCGTTCCGCAGCAGCCAGATCCCCTCGCTGCCCCCGGGAACCTTCCGGGAGGCCATGGAGTGAAAGGGCTTTTCCTCGGCGGCTGTCACAGCCACTCCCAATAAATCAAAAAAGATGCCAATGGCAATGATGGCCAGAAGCACCGCGAAGGCCCCAAACAGAGCGGCCTTGCTCAAAAGCTCCTGGGAAAAAAAGGAAAAGACGGCGGAGATCGTCAGCGCCATCAGAAAAATCGTGACGAGCCACCGGACCCGGGACCCGTTTTTGCCGCCGGAATGGGATTTCCGCCGTTTCGGGTCAGTCTTTTCCCCGTATTCAAGTCTGGATTTCAATACAGCTTCCTCTTGTGTCAGCGTCCGGCGGAGCGGCGGAGGACCGCCGTGCCGGAGCGTGAAATGTGGTGGCGATGCCCGGAGTAAATCTTGCGTCTTAGGTCGGGTTGGCTTTCCCCGCAGGCAACCCGCCGTCGCCGTGCGGGCAGTTCCCTTTTTATGCCTGTGCTGTGCCGTTGCCAGTGCACAATACCCGATTGCCACTGAGTCCGCACTGTAATCCTCCGAGCACCCAAACTGACTGCCTAGGTGTTTTCCACCCCGGATGCCGTCGATTCTTAGCCTCTTTTGCAG
>CAMOSU010000073.1 GCA_946625125.1 uncultured Clostridia bacterium | reverse complement strand
ACCCTGGCCGCCGCCGCCCAAAAGGCGGAGGAGGACTACAACGCCGCCGCCTTCATACTCTCTCAGGAGCATGAGAACTTAGAGGCCCTGTACCGGAAGTCCGAGGAGCTGAACCAGGCCCTCCATAACCGGGACGGGGAGATCGAGTCCCGCCGGGAGGACATCTCCCAGGCGGAGGCGGAGCTTCAGCGCCTGGCCAGCCGCCGGGACGTGCTGGAGGGAGAGCGCCGGAACGCCGGGGAGAACCTGAACCGGCTGCGGCAGGAGCTCTCCGACCAGGACGGCCGCCGGGAGGAGCTGAAAAGCCAGATCCGGGAGCGCCGGGAGCGCCTGGGGCAGATCGACCGGGAAACCCGGGACCTGGAGCTTCGGGCCAGGGAGATTCAGCAGGAGCTGGACCGGCTCACCGCCTCCTCCGAGGGTATGAACCGCAGCTATCTGGAACTGCGGAACCGTCAGGCCGCCTGCGCGGCGGACCTGGCCGCCAAGCGGGCCGATCTGGCCGCCCTGGGGGAGAGCCTGGAGCGCGGCGCCGCCCGGGAGAAGGAGCTGGAATCGGACCGGACCGCGGCTCTGTCCCGGCAGGAGCAGACGGAGGCACAGCTTGCCGCCTGCCGCAAGTCCCTGGCCGATGCCCGGGAGGAGGCCCAGAGCTGCAAAAACGCCCTGGCTGGCTACGCCCTGCGGCAGAAGACCCGGGAGGAAAAGCTCAGCCAGGCGGAGTCCCAGCTCCGGGACTGCGGGCTGAAGCTGGATACCACCCTGTCCCGGCTGAATCTCTTCCGGGAGATGGAGCGGGAATACGAGGGCTTCTCCAAGGCGGTAAAATTCGTGATGCAGCAGGCGGAAAGCGGAGCCCTGCGGAACATCCACGGCCCCGTTTCCCGGCTGATCCACAGCGCGGACCGCTATTCCGTGGCCCTGGAGATTGCTCTGGGCAGCGCCATGCAGCATGTGGTGGTCTCCACCGAGGAGGACGCCAAGCAGGCCATTCAGCAGTTGAAGCTGAGGGACGTGGGCCGGGCCACCTTCCTGCCCCTGTCCACCATGGAGAGCCGTTTGCTCCAGGAGCGGGGTCTGGAGGACTGCCCGGGCTTCATCGGCGTGGCCTCCCAGCTTGTACAGTTTGAGGAGCGCTACCGCCGGGTGGTGGAGAATCTGCTGGGCCGGACGGTGATTGCCGAGACCCTGGACGACGCCATCGCCATGGCCCGGCGCTACAAAAACCGCTTCAAAATCGTCACCCTGGACGGCCAGGTGATGAACGCCGGAGGCTCCATGACCGGCGGCAGCGTCAGCCGCGGCGCCGGCGTCCTGTCCCGGGCCAACGAGATCAGCCGCCTGGAGGCCCAGGCGGAGAAGCTTCGGAGCCAGAAGGAGGAGCTGAGCCGGCAGAGCGCCGAGGCCAGACGCCAGCGGGATCTGGCGGGCTTTGAGCAGAGCGCCCTGCAGGGCAAGCTCCGGGAATTTGAAGATCAGATCCTCCGCCTGGAGGGGGAGGAGAAGCAATACAGCGTGCTCTATGAGGCCATCTGTCAGGCGGCCCGGAGCAACGACCGGGAGATTGAAAGCCTCCGGGACCGCAGCGGCACCGACCTGCGCCGGAGGGAGGCTCTGACCCGGGACTGCGAGGTTCTGGAGGCCCGGCAGCGGGAGCTGGCCGCCTCCATCGACGCCCTTTCCGTGGACCAGTCCGCTCTGAGCAAGGAGGGGACGGGGCTCAGCGACGAGCTGACGGAAAAGAAAATGGCCGTGGCCGGGCGGAACGCGGAAAAGCTCAGCGCCATGGAGAGCCTGCGGCAGCTGGAGGAGCTGGCCGCCGCCATGGAGGGAGACCGGAGCCAGAAGCAGGAGCTGATTCAGAGCCTGGAGACCCAGGCGGAGAGCCTGGAGGCCGGACTCAAGGAGAATCAAAGCCTGCTGCGGGAGCAGGAGGCGAAGAACGAGCTTCTCCGCGCCGCCCTGCGGGAGAGCCTGGAGCATCGGAATCAGATCGAGGCCCAGCGCACCGCCGCGGACCGGGACGCCCAGCAAAAGAACAAGGACATCATTGACCTGGAGCGGGAATCCGCCCGCCTGGAGGCCAAGAAGAATAGCTCCCATCTGGAGGAAAAGCAGATCATCGACAAGCTCTGGGACAGCTATGAGCTGACTCCCTCCACCGCCCCCGCCCAGGCGGCGGAGATCGAATCCGTCAGCGCCGCCAACAAGAAGGTGGCGGAGCTGCGGCGGAAGCTTCACGGCCTGGGGACTCCCAACCTGGGGGCCATCGAGGAATTTGAGCGGGTGAACGAGCGCTATACCTACCTCTCCGGCCAGCGGGACGACGTGCTGGACTCCAAGCGGGAGCTGGAGGGCATCATCCGGGACATCACCAAGCACATGACGGAGATCTTCACCGGGGAATTCGCCCGGATCAACCACTATTTCGGGGAGACCTTCGTGGAGATGTTCGGCGGAGGCCGGGCCTCCCTGGAGCTGGAGGACCCCAACGAGCCCCTGTCCTGCGGCATTGAGATCAAGGTCCAGCCCCCGGGCAAGCAGCTCAAAACCATCACCCTCCTCTCCGGCGGGGAAAAGGCCTTCGTGGCCATCGCCCTGTACTTCGCCATTCTGAAGGTCCGTCCCACCCCCTTCTGCATGCTGGACGAGATCGACGCCGCCCTGGACGACCGGAACGTGGAGCGCTTTGCCAACTACCTGCGGCAGCTCTGCGCCAAGACCCAGTTCATCGTCATCACCCACCGCCGTGGCACCATGGAGGAGGCCGACGCCCTCTTCGGCGTCACCATGCAGGAGCAGGGCGTCTCCAAGGTCCTGCACCTGGACCTGGACGAGCTGGAAAAGGAACTGGGACTGGCCAGCACCTGACGCCCGCCCGCGCCCACAGGGGACGGGGGAACGGATTCTTCGCTGCGCTCAGAATGACGCGCCTGTAGGGACGGCTCTCAGCCGTCCGCCGTTTCCCGCCTGCCCCCGCCTGTAGGGACGGCTCTCAGCCGTCCGCCGTTTCCCGTCCGCACCCGCCTGTAGGGACGGCTCTCAGCCGTCCGCCGTACCCCGCCCGGGGGAATTGAAAATGGAAAATGGAAAAATGAGGTGTTTTCAAATTGCCATTTGAAAACATTGAAAAAAGGGGACGGGGGAACGGATTCTTCGCTGCGCTCAGAATGACAAGGACGGGACGTTTTCGCCGTACCCCGCCGTAGGGGGCGGCGTCCCCGACGCCCCGCACGTTCGATGCGGCACCGCCTGTAGGGACGGCTCTGCTTTGCATAAGTTCCGGCAGCCAAATCAGAGATTTGGGCCATCACTTATCAGCCGTCCGCCGTTTCCCGCCTGCGCCCGCCCGTAGGGACGTCTCTCAGCCGTCCGCCGTTTCCCGCCCGCCCCCGCCTGTAGGGACGGCTCTCAGCCGTCCACCGTTTCCCGCCTGCCTCCGCCCACAGGGGACGGGGGGTACGGATTCTTCGCCGCGCTCAGAATGACAAATATTGATTCAGATGTAATAATACATTACAAACCCAATACCCGAAACTTTACGCCTGATAGGAAAGGACACAACAATGGGATTTTTTGAAAAGATCAAAAAGGGTCTGACCAAGACCCGCAACGCCATCAGCGGGCTCTTTGTGGGCGAATACGAGGTGGACGACGAGTTCTACGACGAGCTGGAGGAGCGTCTGATTCTGGCGGACCTGGGAGTGGACCTTTCCTCCCGGGCCGTGGAGCGCCTGAAGTCCGAGGCCTATGACAAGATGCTCACCACCCCGGACCGGGTGCGCGGCGGCCTGGCGGACATCCTGGAGGAAACCCTGAACGTGGGCAGCTCCAGCCTGAAGCTGGACAGCAAGCCCGCCGTAATCCTGGTGATCGGTGTCAACGGCGTGGGCAAAACCACCACCATCGGCAAGCTGGCCAATCAGCTTGCCGGGGAGGGGAAGCGGGTCCTGCTCTGCGCGGCGGACACCTTCCGGGCCGCCGCAGCGGATCAGTTGGAAATCTGGGCAAACCGGGCCGACGTGGAAATCGTGCGCCAGCATGAGGGAGCGGACCCCGCCGCCGTGGTCTTTGACGGCATCACCGCCGCCAAGGCCAGAGGCGTGGACGTGATCATCTGTGACACCGCCGGTCGGCTCCACAACAAGTCCAATCTCATGAACGAGCTGGGGAAGATCAGCCGGGTCATTGACCGGGAGCTGCCCAACAGCAGCAAGGAGGTCCTGCTGGTGCTGGATGGCACCACGGGCCAGAACGGACTTCTCCAGGCCAAGCAGTTCCAGCAGATTGCCGGCGTCACCGGCATCGTTCTCACCAAGCTGGACGGCACCGCCAAGGGCGGCATCGTCATCGCCGTGGCCGACGCCCTGCAAATCCCCGTGAAATACATCGGCGTAGGGGAGGGCATCGACGACCTCATGCCCTTCAACGCCCGGGACTTCGTGGAGGCCCTGATCTGATCTCACCGCCCGTAGGGACGGCTCTCAGCCGTCCGCCGTTTCCCGCCTGCCCCCGCCTGTAGGGACGGCTCTGCTTTGCATAAGTTCCGGCAGCCAAATCAGAGATTTGGGCCGTCACTTATCAGCCGTCCGCCGTTTCCCGCCTGCGGCCGCCCACAGGGGACGGGGGTACGGATTCTTCGCTGCGCTCAGAATGACAAGGACGGGACGTTTTCCCCGTAGGGGGCGGCGTCCCCGACGCCCCGAACGTTCGACGCGGAACCGCCCGTAGGGACGGCTCTCAGCCGTCCGCCGTTTTCCGCCCGGGGGAATTGAAAATGGAAAATGGAAAATTGAGGTGTTTTCAAATTGCCATTTGAAAACATTGGAAAAGGGACGGAGGTACGGATTCTTCGCTGCGCTCAGAATGACAACCTGTAGGGACGGCACTTTGCCGTCCGCTATACCCCGCCCGCAGGGTACGGGGGTTACGGATTCTTCGCTGCGCTCAGAATGACAGGATCGGTACGTTTCCGCCGTTTCCCCGTAGGGGGCGGCGTCCCCGACGCCCCGAACGCCCCGGGACCGACCCTGCCGTTTCCCCGTAGGGGGCGGCGTCCCCGACGCCCCGAACGCCCCGGGACCGACCCCGCTGTTTCCCCGTAGTATTGCGTTTCGCTTAAAAGTTGTCATTCTGAGCGTAGCGAAGAATCCGTTATCCCTTACGTCTGCTACTAAGAAAGGGACGGATTTCTCAGTCGCAAGCTCCTTCGAAATGACAAGATGAGAGCGAAACAGCGCAGTAAGGGGCGGCGTCCCCGACGCCCCGCGCCTACGACGCGGAACCGCCTGTAGCTGCCGTGTCCCCCCGTCCCGCCTGACCCGCTGAGAAAGGAGCAAACCATGACCCGCATTGACGGACGCAAATTTGACGAGCTTCGTCCCGTAAAAATCACCCCCAATTTCTCGAAATTCGCGGAGGGCTCCTGTCTCATTGAGATGGGAAACACCGTGGTGCTCTGCTGCGCCTCGGTGGAGGACAAGGTTCCGCCCCATGTGAAGCAGGGAGGCTGGATCACCGCGGAATACTCCATGCTGCCCCGGGCCAACCGGGAGCGCTCCCGGCGGGACATCTCAACGCTGAAGCTGGCTCCCCGAAGCGCCGAGATTCAGCGGCTCATCGGCCGCAGTCTCCGCAGCTCCGCGGACCTGCTGGCCCTGGGGGAGCGCACCCTCACCATCGACTGCGACGTGCTCCAGGGTGACGGCGGCACCCGCACCGCCTCCGTCACCGGGGGCTTTCTGGCCCTGGCCCTGGCCTGCCGAAAGCTTTTGGAGCAGGGCCTGCTGGAAAAAATGCCCCTCAACGCCTATGTCAGCGGCGTCTCCGCCGGGATCGTGGACAATCTGCCCCTGCTGGACCTCTGCTACGAGGAGGACAGCCGGGCCATGGTGGATAT
The DNA here is from genome assembly GCA_946625125.1 of uncultured Clostridia bacterium. Classification (GTDB taxonomy): domain Bacteria; phylum Bacillota; class Clostridia; order Oscillospirales; family Oscillospiraceae; genus JAFRPC01. The sequence goes on along the minus strand of CAMOSU010000073.1, from coordinate 5,163 downwards.
GAACTGCGTCATGACCGAGAACGGAGGCATCATTGAGCTTCAGGCCACCGGAGAGGGGAGACCCTATACCAGAGAAGAACAGCTTCAGCTCCTGGAGCTCTGCAAAAAGGGCAACGGGGCGCTGTGCCAATTGCTGAAACGATACGTAACGCTGTAGGAACAGGGCTTCCCCTTTCCCGTAGCAATCCTGATGAAAAAGAGGTAGATAGCAACATGAAAGTCGTACTTGCCTCACAAAATCCCCACAAGCTGGCGGAGATCCAGGCCATTCTGGCCCCCTACGGCATGGAGCTGGCGCTCCAGTCGGAGCTGGGCCTCCACATCGACGTGGAGGAGACCGGCAGCAGCTTTGAGGAAAACTCCGAGCTGAAGGCCCGGGCGGTGGTGGAGGCCTCCGGCCTGCCCGCCATTGCCGACGATTCCGGCCTCTGCGTGGACGTGCTGAACGGGGAGCCGGGCATTTATTCCGCCCGCTACGGCGCTCCGGCCTGCGTCACGGACCGGGACCGGCTGAATTACCTGCTGGAAAAGCTGCGGGGCATCCGCTCCGAGGAGCGCACCGCCCGCTTTGTCTGCGTCATCACCCTGCTCTATCCCGACGGGCGGAAGTTGGTTGCCCGGGGAAGCTGCGAGGGCATGATTACCTTTGAGCCCCGGGGAGAGGACGGCTTCGGCTACGATCCCGTCTTCTACATCCCCACCAAGGGCTGCACCTTCGCCCAGATGGGGGCGGCGGAAAAGAATCGGATTTCCCATCGGGCCAACGCGCTTTCCCGCCTGGAGGCGCTTCTCGAAAATGAGAAGGATTAATCCCCGCACCGACACCACCTGATCCGTCATCGGGCTTCCGTGAGACGCCCGACGCCGCCTTTCCCCTCCGGGGGAAGGCTTTGCAGGAACTCTGAAAAGGAGAATGAATATGATTAGCAGCAAACAGCGGGCCGAGCTCCGGGCCAAGGCAAATGAACTGGACACCACCCTGATGGTGGGCAAGGAGGGCGTCACCGACACCCTGATTCAAGAGATGGACCGGCAGTTGGAGGCCCGGGAGCTGGTGAAGGGCAAGGTGCTGGAAACCGCCCTCATGAGCGCCCGGGAGGTGAGCGACGCGCTCTGTGAGGCCCTGGGAGCCCAGGGCATTCAGTGCGTGGGGAACAAATTCGTGGTCTGGCGTCACTCCGAGACCCTGGCCAAAAAGACCGGCACCGCCCACCCCAAGGTGAAGATCAACCCCGTCCGGGCCGGAGCCCAGAAGCGCCGGGCCGCGGCCAAGGCCGCCCGGGAGCGGAAGAACGAGTACTTCAAGCAGGCCGCCATTGAGTTTGCCCGCCAGCGCTGCCGTCAGGAACGGGACGGCGAGGAATGAGGATCGGGGTTTACGGGGGCAGCTACAATCCCCCTCACACCGGCCACAGCCTGGCAGCCGCGGAGCTGATACAGGCCCTGGAGCTGGACAAGCTGCTGATCGTCCCCGCCGGGGACCCGCCCCATAAAAGTCTTCCCGCCGGAACCCCCGGCCCCGAGGACCGGCTGAGCCTGTGCCGCTTGGCCTTTTCCGGCCTGGCCGGGGTGGAGCTCTGCGAGCTGGAGCTGCGCCGTCCGGGGAAGAGCTATACCGTGGACACCCTGGAGACCCTGGCCGCCGCCCACCCGGAGGACAGCCTGATTCTCATTATGGGGACCGATATGTTCCTGAGCTTTTCCACCTGGCGTTCTCCCCGGCGCATCGCGGAGCTGGCGGAGATTGCGGTGATGCACCGGGATCTTTGCGCCGGGACCTGGAAGCAGGTGGAGCAGGAGGCCCGTCGTCTGGAAGAGGAGCTGGGCGCCCGGGTGCGGCTGGTGGAAAACCGCTGCATCCAGATCTCCTCCACCACCGTCCGCCGGATGCTGGCCTTCGGAGCTCCCGTCTGTCTGGAGCCGGAGGTGGAGTCCCGCATTCTGGAGAAGGGCTGGTATCTCACGGGAGGCAGTCTCAGAGGCCTGCCCTATCCCGCCCTGCGGGAGCTGTCCCTGTCCCTTCACGATGAGAAGCGCCGTCTTCACGTCTGCGGCACCAGCGAAACCGCCGAGGCCCTGGCCCGGCACTGGGGCGCGGACCCGGAGGCAGCCCGCCGGGCCGGGATTCTCCACGACATCACCAAGGCCCTGGGGCCAAAGGAACAGTTGCATATCTGCGAAAAATATGCTATGATGCTTACGGATTTCCAGCGGCGGAACCCCAAGCTCCTCCACGCCAAAACCGGCGCCCTGCTGGCCCGGGAGGTATTCGGGGAGAAGCCGGAGGTGGTGGAGGCCATCTGCTGGCACACCACCGGCAGGGCGGAAATGAGCCTGCTGGAGAAAATCCTCTATATTGCCGACTATATGGAGCCTCAAAGGGACTTCCCCGGGGTGGAGACCCTGCGGGAGCTGGTGTGGCGGGATCTGGACGCCGCGGTGTTCCGCGGTCTGGAGATGTCCGTCTCCCACGTCCGGGAAAACAAGCAGGTCCTGGACCCGGATTCCCTGAAGGCCTGGGAATTCTACAGAAATCTTACCGAGAGGAGTCAATGACCCATGAAACTCTTTGGCGCAAATACAGAATCAGACCGGCAGGAGCCGCAGCGCCCCGACGAAAGCGATATGCCCAAGCTGGGCTCCGCGCCGGTGGGCGAAGAGGAAAGGCTGGTTTTGGATATTGAGGGCGTGGAAAAGGTGGAGGAGCCTGAGACGTCTCTGTCCATGACGGCGGAGACCCGGGAGCTTCCTGACCCGGAGGCGCTGCTGAAGGATACCCTGGAGGCCAATATCCGGGAGATGCGGGAGCAGAAGCCCGAAGCGCCCGACCCGGCCCCCGCCCCTGAGGAGGCGGCGGAGAAGCCCGCCCCTGAGGAGGCGGCGGAGAAGCCCGCCCAGCCGGAACCCCCGGCGCAGACCGCCCCGGCGAAACCGGAAGGGGAGACGCCCCCCAAGCCGGAGCCCCCGGCGCAGACCGCCCCGGCGAAGCCGGAAGGGGAGACGCCCCCCAAGCCGGAGCCCCTGGCCTCGGTGTCCTACGCCTCCGTGGCGGAGGCGGTGGAGAGCGCCAAGAAGGACCCCACCGGACGCTTTGCCCGGGACGCGGTGGACGACGAGACCCTGCTCTCGGAGCTCTACGCCCTGATTGGCGAGAGCCCCAAGCCCAAGGCCGCCCAGAAGCCCGCCGCGGGAGAGAAGCCCGTCTCCAAGCCCGTGGCCCGGCCCCTGGCCCGGATCACCGCCCAGGACCTCCAGCAAGAGGTGGAGGAGGAGGCGCTGTATGAAATCCCCGAGGAAAACGCCTCCGGCACCCCCGGCTGGCTCAAGGGGGCCTTCATTCTCCTGATCTCCCTGATGCTCAGCGCCATGACCTTCTACGCCGTAGCCTCCGACCTGCTGGGGAAAATTTTCTGACCGTCCCGCCGCCCCGCACGTTCGATGCGGCACCGCCCGTAGGGACGGCTCTCAGCCGTCCGGTCCGCCAAGGGCGAAAAGGGCGTGCGGCACCGCCCGTAGGGACGGCTCTCAGCCGTCCGCCGTTTCCCGCCTGCCCCGCCTGTAGGGACGGCTCTTAGCCGTCCGCCGTTTCCCGCCTGCCCCCGCCTGTAGGGACGGCTCTCAGCCGTCCGCCGTTTCCCGCCCGGGGGAATGGAAAATGGAAAATGGATAATTGAGGTGTTTTCAAATTGCCATTTGAAAACATTGGAAAAGGGACGGGGGTACGGATTCTTCGCTGCGCTCAGAATGACAGGATCGGTACGTTTCCGCCGTACCCCGCCGTAGGGGGCGGCGTCCCCGACGCCCCGAACGCCCCGGGACCGACCCCGCCGTTTCCCCGTAGGGGGCGGCGTCCCCGACGCCCCGAACGTTCGATGCGGCACCGCCCGTAGGGACGGCTCTGCTTTGCATAAGTTCCGGCAGCCAAATCAGAGATTTGGGCCGTCACTTATCAGCCGTCCGCCGTTTCCCGCCTGCGCCCGCCTGTAGGGACGGCTCTCAGCCGTCCGCCGTTTCCCGCCTGCGCCCGCCCTGGCGAATTGAGAATTGAGAATTGAAAATGGAGAATTGAGGTGTTTTCAAATTGCCATTTGAAAACATTGAAAAAGGGACGGGGGTACGGATTCTTCGCTGCGCTCAGAATGACAGGATCGGTACGTTTCCGCCGTACCCCGCCGTAGGGGGCGGCGTCCCCGACGCCCCGAACGCCCCGGGACCGACCCCGCCGTTTCCCCGTAGGGGGCGGCGTCCCCGACGCCCCGCGCCTTCGGTGATGCAATACCGACCCAACAACTCTCCCAAACTAAGGAGGATTCACTATGACCACAAAAGAAATCGCCCTGGCGGCGGCCAAGGCCCTGGAGGACAAGAAGGGCATTGGCATCAAGCTCCTGGAGGTCACGGAGGTCACAACCCTGGCGGAGTACTTCCTGATCTGCACCGGCAGCTCCAACACCCATGTCAACACCCTCTGCGACGCTCTGGAGGAGGCCGTGGACGCCTGCGGGGAGCCCCTGCTCCACCGGGAGGGCCACCGGGGCGGCACCTGGGTGCTGCTGGACTTCGGCAGCCTGGTCTGCCACGTCTTCACCGACGAAACCCGGCAATTCTACGACCTGGAGCGGCTCTGGAACGACGCCAAGCCGGTGTCATTGGAGAACCTGTAGTACACTGTTTCGCTTTCATCTTGTCATTTCGAGGGAGCTTGCGACCGAGAAATCCGTTCCTTTCTTCGTGGCAGACGTAAGGGATAACGGATTCTTCGCTGCGCTCAGAATGACAACTTTTAGGTGAAACACAATAGTAGGGGCGCTTACCCGTCCCCCTCCTGGGGATTGGCCCTCCGCCATCCCACCCACAGAGAAGTCACTGGTCACTGGTCACTGGTGACTAACAACGATTTACGCCTGTAGGGGCGGTCAACGGCCGCCTGTTAAAACTGAACAGAATAGAGGCAATCACGGATGAAATACGACTTTGAACAAATCGAGAAAAAGTGGCAAAAATACTGGATTGAAAACAAGACCTATCGCACCGAGGACCTCAGCGAGAAGCCCAAGTTCTACGGCCTCATTGAGTTTCCCTTCCCCTCGGGGATGGGCCTCCACGTAGGCCACGCCCGGCCCTACACCGCCATGGACGTCATCGCCCGGAAAAAGCGCATGG
>CAMOSU010000072.1 GCA_946625125.1 uncultured Clostridia bacterium | reverse complement strand
AAATAGAAATGCTTTTCGTTCTCTCCGCGTCGATCTGTCATTTCACCGAGGACAACCTTCCCGGTCTCCCCGGTTTCCGTCTCGACAGCTTCGACGGGAGGCGTATCGCTGGCGTCGTTTTCCGCGAACACGTAGGTCGGGAGGATCTGAACAAGCAGAGCCAGCACCAGCAAAAGCGCGATAAGTTTCTTCATGGCTAAAAATACTCCTTTCTTTTGTCCTGGATAGGTGGTACTTTTGGACGCCGACGGAACTCCAATATGGCTCTCCGCCGGTGCCTCAATACTGTCTTGTGAAGAGTGTACTTGGAAAAACCCTCTCACTTATATAAAGTATTTTTTCGCGATTTTGCAACACAATCCCCCACTCAACAAAAAATGCGTCCCAGCTTGGGACGCATTCTGTCGGCTGTCTAACAGACAATATAATTGCTCCATACACCAGCTTGTAACAGGTGCATGGAGCATAACTGTATTTCTTGCTATTTCTTTTTTCCAGCCGTTGCTTTATTCATTGGTTTTTGTTTCCGCTCTATTCCGCGCTCCCGTGCGAGCGCGTCCAAGCCTTCGAGCTGTATTCTGACGGAACTCCGGTAGGTTTCCGGAAGATTTAAGATGTGATCAAATATATTCATAAACGTTACGCCTTCGGAAAACTCCTGTGACATAACTTTTTCAAATCTCGAAAAAGCGGAGCCGCCGTTCAAGTAGTCCAGACTCACGCAAAATATGTTGGCGATCATCATCTCAATATCCTTTTTGGGTTGGCTTATCCCCTGCTCCCACTTGGATACCGTATATTTGGAAACATGCAGCAGATCCGCAAGCTGCTGCTGTGTCATGTTTGCCTTCTCGCGTAGCTCCTTTAACACTTCCGGCTTCACTGCTGCACACCTCATATTGCTTTTTTCTATATTTTACTTTAGTCGCTCAGCATTTTGTTGAAAGTGGATGATTTATGTTATCTTGACGCGAAAATTGGAGTTTTAATAGTAATATCAGTGCCACTCTCGGGTGGAAAATCATCTATTTCAATTTCATAATATGCCCAATCTGAAGAAAAAACTGTCTAATTTCAAAAAAATTTGAGAAATTTTGTTGCAAAATAGCGATTTCCTACTTTATATTAGTAGAAGGGTTTATATGCCCATTAGAAGTACCTGAACAAACTATAGGAGGGTTCTACTCCGTGACACATGAAGAGAGCGGCTTTGTTAGAAACCTTTGGAACGATCATCAGCAATTTATGAGAAACGAGATCCGGCATTTCGGTGTGAGCGTGTCTGATGTTGAGGATGTATTGATGGACTGCTTTTTGAATTTGATAAAGGTGAGAGCAACGCTTATCGAAATGGCGCCAAAAGAATTACGTGCTTACATATCAATCGCGGTTCGCAATCACTGTCAACGGTGGCACTATCTGCATAACCGTATTACCTTCGTCCCTTGGAACGACGATACCGTTGACGCAATAAACCGTGCTCAGATAACCGAGGATGATTTGATTGCAAAAATGGACGCCGAATATCAGACAGCGCTGCTGCTGAACAATCTCAGTGAACGTGATAAATTGATCCTGTTCGGGCATTTCCTTGAGTGGCAAACAGATGAAGAACTCGCAAAATCGCTCCGGTGCAAGAAAAACAGTGTGCGGTCTCTGCTGTCTCGCGCAAAGAAAAACGCAAGAGCAATTATAACGAATGGAAAAGGGGAGGATTCCAATGGGTAATCGCAGACGCAAGCTGATTCAGAATTACGAAGACGCAAAGCTGGCTCTGCTGCTGGACAAGTATGCTGAGGTCTACGGGAGGATCAGTTCAGAACAGTATGAAAAAGACTTGGCCGACGGAAAGATAAAGAAAATCTCTGACCAGGAGGCCGCTGCAGAGTTAAATGAGATTCTTCGGCGTGCCGAGGAGGAAGAAGCAAAGGAATCCCGTATCAGCAGGCGATTCAAAGGTGCTGCGCGGAAAATCGCCACAGTTGCGGCCTCTATCGCAATCTTTTTCGCTCTTATGGTCACGGTTCAGGCTGCCGGAGTTGATGTGTTTGGGGCGGTTGGCAAGTGGACAGACAGCCTGTTTCATTTTGAGTCTGGTAACGACAGCGTTGAACAGCCAAAAGACAAGCAGTCTTCACCCGTTGCAATAATCAAAGACACCCTATTATCATATAGACTACCTTCTGAACTGGTTCCATCGTGGTTTCCGGACGGTTTTGATATTAGCGAAATAAACTTCTCAGCAACCGAAGACACACAAATTGTGGATGTACTGTTAAAAAGCAAATCTGGTGACTGGATTATTCTCAGAATAGATTATTTTCTTCATGACCAAGGATCGAATAATCTTTGGCATCAAAAAGACAGTGGTGAAGCGGAAATAGTTGAAGTCAATCAATTCACTTTTTACTTAGCACAGAATAACGGTATATGGGAGGCGATGGAATTCAGTAATAACTGCGCTATTTCAATTATTGATTCGCAAGGAAAGGAATCGCTACTGCAAATTATACAATCTTATGGAGGGTAATAATGAAAAAACTATTATTTCGACTGGTTTCATTAGTCCTTGTTTTGACCTTCTTGTTTGGAACCTTTGCTTTTCCGGTTTCAGCATCCACTCAATCAAGTGCATATATTTGGATTACATCTGCAAGTCTTTCTCAAGGAAGTAGTGCAGGAAAAATAAGCGTAAATTACAGCATTACCGGAATGGGAAAAATGGATACGATTGGTGTTTCAATGATTGAAGTGTATAGAAGTAATGGGACGAAATACCGAACAATTTATGGGTCCACCGCAAACGGATTGATTGTTCATGACAAACTTACAGCCGCTGGAACATATCAAATCTCTTGTGTTGCAGGAATGTCATACTACTGTGAAGTAACACTATATGCCGCGAAAGATGGAGGTTATGATACGATGACAATACAAACAGGTACTGTTGTTGCCCCCACATCTCCGTAAACTTTTACAGTATGTATAACGTATCTGCTCTCCCAATCAAAGAAAAACATCCCAGGGACAACTCAATCAAATCTGACGAATCTGTCGCGTATTGCCTCCCCTGCCCCTTTTGCGGAAGGAACACCAAAACAAAGGCCTATCATCAAACCGTAATGCTTCGCTTCCCGCTGTACTGCTCCCGATGTAAACGCGAAACCATAGTAGATGTCATACAATTCAGAATATCACTGAGCAAAGAGCCAGACGCATAGACGCAGAGCCTGCTCACCATTTTCGGATGGTGGGCAGGCTCTTTTCATTTATCGCCCGGAATTGCCGTCCGTAGGTCCAAAGTAGACCCCGCTTCTCCTGCGAGCCAACAAAACCAAGTCCCGAAAAACGGGCAGAATACTATCCGCTTCTTGCTCGGTTAAGCAATCGACTTCTGCGTGAAGCCGCCTCTTTGCAGGCAAATCGTGTTCGCGCTCCGGATAAAAAATCAAGCCTGGATCAATGTTCAGATGCCGAATCAACGGGTACATAATTTGCATTTTAGGGTTAGCCTTTTTATTTTCAATTTTCAGAATTGTACGCGGTGAGGCGCCAATCATCTCGCTCGTCTCTGACTGCGTTTTCCCCAAACGCTTTCTGGCATCCCGAACAACTCTCGCCAAAACATCTGAAAAGTCGTGCATTGCAATTCACCTCTTTGACATTTTACAATGCACCGCCGAAAAAATGAATGTATCGTATTGCACATTGAAGGTGAAATTTAATGCACATGAAACAGCACTTGAATGAAGTTTGTTTTTCTAAGTCAGCAGTTTCTTTCCATTTTTACAGCTGCGGCAGGTTTGCCGTCATCTTGTAACTGAACCATACTTCACTTCAAACCAGCAGGCAGTGTCGCCAGCCTCCCCGGCTGACACTGCCTGCTGGTTATTCTGTTTCTGCCGCGGACCGCCGCCTCCGAACAGTTCCCATTCAAAAAACTGTTCGGAGGTACGGCATGTATAATAAAAAGAGCGTCTATGCGCTGAATAAGCATGACGCAGAAGCAATCGTCTATCCGTCCGCCGAGGGCGAGACTGTCCGCCTGACCCGGCAGGACTTCAACTCAGACGCAGAATTTATGTTTTGGAAGAAGTGGTCCGATCAGGACTATCATGCGGAGGACAATGCCGATGTGCGAGAGGCGCGGCATACCATTCCAATAGATCTGATTCCGGATCGGATGCTTTCCGTTCCGGGGATGGAGCAGCAGATGCTCCTCAGTCTGGACCGTTTTGAACGTGGAAAGCTGTGTGCGGAGGCAATCCGCATGATTCGTCAAATCGTTACCGAACTGCAATACCGCCGTATGTGGCTCTATTACGTGGAAGGGCTGACCCAGCAGGAAATCGCCGCCCATGAGTCTGTCGGGCAGCAGAGAATATCCGTCTCACTCACCGCTGCGAAAAAAAGAATCAAAAAAATTTTTTCCCTACCGAAAAAGTAGAGGTAAAACCCGTTTGTTTTGGATGCTTATTGAAGGGGAAAAAGCCTTTCGTGCAGTTTGACAACAAAATATCCGTAATGCAGGCACAGACCCTGTGTGATAGCAAACGGTGGGGCGACGCGAAGAAGACCGACGTATGATTCCATTCGACTGGTAGAGCGACCAACGCCATCCTCCGAGCCGAAGCGTGGCAGCTTCGGCCTGCGACGACAGCACAGGCGATATGCAACTCCAGCTACGGCCCTCCACTGACTTGCGAGGGAATTCTGCGGAACCCGTCATGTACGATTTTGTGGATTTGGGACAGCCTTGCCATAGGCGGCCTGCATTACGCCCCTCTGACCGGGGAACGAGAATCAATCGGTCAGGCCCGGGAATCCGGAAAACATGCTCAGAACATGGCATGATCTTCTTGATTCCCGGCAATACTGAATACCGGAGGTGAGCGGATGGATACAGCTTTCGTAACGCTTTCAAACGGGACCTATGAGGTGAGCCGTGTGTTTTCCGGTAAACGGACTGCGGCCAGTCTTGTCCAGGAGCGTCTGATGGCAGAAATTACCAAGTCCGGCAATTTGACAGAGCAGGGTCAAATGCGGTATAATACAGACACGGATGGACCACATAATACACAGGAGGTATTATGAGATCCAATCACTTGACCCTTGCTTTTGCATATCTTCGTCTGTCCAGAGAGGAAGCGCGGAACGGCGAATCTTCCAGTATCTCCAACCAGCGCAGCATGATCGAGTCCTATTGCCGCCAGAACGGTTTTACGCTGGTCCACTGCTTTACGGATGATGGTTGGTCGGGCGGAAACTTTGACCGCCCCGGCTTCCAGGCCATGATGCGTGAGCTGGAATGCAACGGTGCCAATACCGTTATCACCAAGGATCTGTCCAGGCTCGGCCGAGATATGCGGGAATCCAGCTATTACGCCGAGCAGTTTTTCCCCGAAAATGGAATCCGCTATATTGCCATCGGGGACAATTTTGACACCGAGCGTGAAAACATCATGGCGCCGTTCCAGTTTGCCATGAACGAGGTCTATTTGCGAGACGGCTCCCGGAAGGTCAAAGATGTTCTGCGAAACAAGCGGGAAAACGGAAGCTACTGTGCCTGTCCGCCCTACGGATACCGCAAAAACCCAACAAACCGCGACCAGCTGATCCCGGATGAAATGACCGCGCCAATCGTTCAGCGCATTTTCAAGCGGGCCAGCCAAGGGGCGTCTTGCCTCACAATCGCGGCGGAACTGAACGCGGATGGCGTGATTCCCCCTCTGAAATACCGCGTTCTGTACCGGGATGAATTCAGTGAGGAAGGCGCCTCTCACGCCTCGGATACCTGGAATCACACGACAATCAAGCGAATGCTCAAAAACCCGGTTTATCTGGGGCATACGCTTCTTGGCAAAAGCCGCAAGGTCAGTGTGAAATCCAAGAAAAAAGTCAGCGTCCCCGCAGATGAATGGGCAGTAACAGAAAACACCCATATTCCGCTGGTAACGCTGAAGGAGTTCGAGGCGGCCCGCGCAAACCTGGGACGCGGCACGGAGCGCTTCATGGCCTATGATCGTATCAGAACAAGCATCTTTTCCGGAATCGCTTATTGTGAGCTCTGCGGTCACGCCATGTGTTCCTGCGGCACAGTCTATAAGGGGGAACGGGAAAAATACTGGTTTTTGGCGTGTAATCATCAACGCCGTGAGTTTCCCGATCCCTGTCCCGGCGCACGGATTCGTTATCTGGACTTGGTTGAGCTGGTTCGGCGGGATTTGAACAGCTTGATTGCCATGAGCGACGAGGATGTGCAGCGCATGGTAGAAGACGCGCTTGCGCTTACTGCGGAAGCTTCCCGCAAGCAGGATAAGACACTTCAACGGGAAAAGGCCAACGCACGGCTTGCCACCATCGGAAAGGTAATCGCAAAGCTCTACTCCGACAATGCCGAGGGACGGCTGGAGGACGAGAGGCTCTACAGCATGGTAGACGAATTCCAGCGTGAAGCCGCAGGTCTGAACGCCCTATTGGCAGAACTGGACTCGCCTGACGAGGCTGACGACGTAGAGGCAAACTACCAGCACTTTTTCGAGCTGGCGCGGCAGTTTACCACGATAGAGGATCTGGACCGGGAGACCCTGCAAACCTTTGTAGAGCGGATCGAGGTCGGTCCCAAGATTCTCCCGGAGGGAACGCAGAAGATCATACACCGCAGCCAACCGTTCCGTCAAAGGGTTCGAATCATCTACAAGTTCATCGGCGAAATCGGACCAGAGCCGGAACGCAGTATGCCGCCGACAGGCAAGAGCTGATTTAAACCGCAATAAGACAGGCACAGCAGAAAAAGCGGTGTTTTTACCCCCAAAAACAGCCGTTTCAATATGCAGTGGGAACACCAAGGGAGGTTGGCGTGAACCTGAAGAACGGCTACAACGGCGACCTGAGCTCCCGCGAAGCCGGCTCCGTCGGCGGCCAGATGGTCAAGAAGATGATCGAGTCCTACGAGCAGAACATGAAGTAAGCGCTCCGGGCCGACCAAAAGGCGCTTCCCGGATGGGAGGCGCCTTTGCTCTGCCCGCGGGGCGGAGGCCCGGGCGGGTCCTTTCCCGGTCTGCTGCCCAGGAGACTTCCGGGAATTTTTCATGGCTGGGGGATGGCTTTTTCCGCCGGACTGTGGTATGATTACACGGAAGGACACAGAGCGGCAAAAAGGAGGCGTTGGTATGCCTTGGTTTCACCGAAAACCGGAACCGGGTTTTGACCGGGAACGGCTGCAGCCAGCGGTGCGCAAGAGCTTTTGCAATCGGGAGATGACCCTGGGCTTTATTGAGAAGGCCAATGGGCGCTTTCATTCCTACTGCTGCGCTTACAGTCAGGAGGAGGTAGAGGACTTCTGCGCCAAATATGGCATAAATCCCCAGGAGCTGAAGAGCTTTTACTGAGCGCAGCCGGAAACAGCCCGGAGGAAGCGGCAGCAAGCGCCGTCTCCTCCGGGCTGTTTCCGGCTGTGCCGGCTCAGCGGTATTGGACCCGAAGGCCCTTGACGTTCAGGGGGTTGACCTGGACGACGACCTTATCCCCCACCGCGCATTCGATGTCTGTGACGTCCACCACGGCGTGAACCATTCCCACATGGCCCAGAATGCGGCACTTGTGTCCGTTCACGGAGACGATGATCTTCCGGGGAAAGAAGATGTTCTTCAAGTGGTGCAAGATTCCCATCAGGCTGTCCCGGAAGCGGAAGAGATCGTTCTCCCGCTGGGCGGCGAAGCCATTGTAATAGCCCACGCCGATGACGGCGATGCGGGTCTGCTGCCTGGCCTTGAAGCCCGCGGCGTAGCCCACAGTATGTCCCTTGGGGATCCAGCGCAGCTCCTCCACGGTGCATTCCGCGTATCCCACCCGCTTCAGCCCCAGCTTCTCCTTGAAGGCCAGGCGGCCCAGGAAGGCGGAGCCGATGCGAACGCCGTCCAGATGCATTTCCGGGTGGCGGACAAAGGCGTGGGAATTGCAGCAGTGGGCCATACCGGGCTCGCAGCCCGCAGCCCGCAGCTTCTCCAGCAGGGCGGTAAACAGCTCAAACTGCTGCCGGGTGGCCTTTTCATTGGAAAAAGCGCTGTGGAAGTGGGTGAAGATTCCGCTGATCCGCAGATTCTTCATATACTCATAGACAGAGATGAGCTTGTCCACATCCTCCGGCAGAAAACCGTAGCGGCCCATGCCGGTGTCCACGGCGATATGCACCTCCGCCACCATGGCCCGCTCGGCGGCGATGCCGTTGATGGCCACGGCAGTCTCGTAGCAGCCCACCGTAAGAATCACCCCCAGATCCAGGAGCTCATTGATCTCCCCGGGGTCCGCGGTGGAGCGCATCATCAGAATCGGCGCGTCGGGATAGTTCTCCCGAAGGGTCTCCGCCTCCTTGAGCTCCGTCACGGCAAAGCGGTCGATGCCGTTTTCCCGAAGAATCCGGGAGAATGGAACCAGGCCGATGCCGTAGCCGTTGCCCTTAAGGACGGCCCAGATGGGTACGGGACCGGCGAAGGCCCGGAGCGCCTGAATGTTGTGAACGAGCGCTTCCCGCTCGACGACGTATGCTTTCATAGGGACACCTCTGTTTCTGAAAAATAGGGGGACCGGGGAAGCGCGCTTACTTGCCTCTGTTCTTGATCTTGTAGACCTGAGAGCGGAGACGGCTGAAGGCGGAGGCGGTTTTTTCGATGGTCTTGTACCAGAAGCGGCTGAAGACCAGCTCCATCTCCCCCACAAACTCCGTATAGTCGCCGTTGAAGCCCCGCTTGAACTTCACCAGACCGTAGAGGGGGTGATCCTCCCCCACGTCTCCGGGAACGCCCCGGAAATCATAGACCCGGCAGCCCTTTTCCACCGCCCAGCGAATCATCTCCCACTGGAGCAGATAGTTGGGCATGTAGTTCCGGTCCTCGTTGGAGCTGGCGCCGTAGAGATACCAGACCTTGTCCCCGTACCAGATGGCCAGGGTGCCGGCAATGGCCTTCCGCTGGGTGCTCCCGTCCTCCCGGGGCTCGTCGATGAAGGCCATATACAGCCGGGCGTGCTCCCCCAGGTTGTCCAGAATGTCCGCGAAATATTGGGGCTGGCGGGTCACAAAGCCGTCCCGGACTCCGGTGGTGAGCATCAGCCGCCCGAATTCCGGCACCATCTCCTTGCCGCAGATCTCCACCTGGACGCCCTTGCGCATGGCCAGCCGGATGTTGTAGCGGGTCTTCTGGTGGAAGGAGGCCAGAAGCTCCTCCTCTCCCCTGCCCTGGAGGTAGAGCCGAAACACATACCGGGGCTGGATGGCTTCGAATTTGGCGCCGCCGGCCTTGATCTCAAAGCCGTACCGGGTCATATAGTCGGTAAACGCCGTCTCGGAGGAGGGAATGTCCGGGTCGATTTTGAAGACGTAGGCCTTGAATTCCTTTGCCAGCTCCTTCACCCGGGCAAAGAGCTCGTCCATGGTGGCGTAGTCGTGGATATCGCAGACAGGGCCGCGGCTGGCGTACATCATGGCCCGCCCGAAGCCTGGCATCCGCCGGATCAGGACGGACAGGGTGCCTTTGATTTTGCCGTCCTCGCCCCGGCAGGCGATGGCCCGCCAGGTCCAGGCGGATTTCTGCTTGGCCCAGTAGGAGCTCTGGGCAAAATTCCCCTTGGGGTGGCCCTGGACAAATGCTTCATATTCTGCCAAAGTGGTTTCGTTGATGATCTCTGTCATGGCGCTGACACAATCTCCCTTATACATATACTTACGGACAGTTTACCACAAAGCCCCGCGTTTTGCAAGTCCAATCTGCGGCGGAGCGTATTCCCCCGGGCTTTCGGGCAAAATGCCTGCAAAATGTACAAAAACCGGGCAATTCTCCGGTTGATTTTCGGAAAAAAAGATGTATAATACGAGTTGGCACAGTTTTTCCCGGCACAGCTAAAACGGAACCTCGAAGGAGCGTGTTTTCATGTACAAAATTGTCCGCAAAAAAGAACTGAACCCCACCGTGACCCAGATGGAGATTCTGGCGCCGCTGGTGGCCAAGAAGGCCAAGCCCGGTCAGTTTATCATTCTCCGGGTGAATGAAGAAGGCGAGCGCATTCCTCTCACCGTTGCCGGCACCAACCCGGAGGAAGGCACCGTCAAGATCATCTTCCAGATCGTGGGCGCCACCACCCAGCTTCTGAACGCCAAGAACGAGGGCGAGTCCATCCAGGACTTCGTGGGTCCTCTGGGGGTTGCCACCCACACCGAGGGCATCAAAAAGGTCTGCATCGTGGGCGGCGGCGTGGGCTGCGCCATCGCCATGCCCGTGGCCCAGGAGTTCCACCGCCTGGGGGCGGAGGTCACCTCCATCATCGGCTTCCGCAGCAAGGATCTGCTGATCCTGGAGGACGAGTTCCGGGCCTGCTCCGACCGGCTGGTGGTCATGACCGACGACGGCTCCTATGCCCGCCACGGCAACGTCACCGTGCCTCTGAAGGAAATGCTGGAGGCCGGCGAAACCTTTGATATGATCATCACCATCGGCCCGCTGATCATGATGAAGTTCGTCACCCTGGCGGCCAAGCCCTTCGGCGTGCCCGTCACCGTGTCCATGAACCCCATTATGATCGACGGCACCGGCATGTGCGGCGGCTGCCGCCTGACCCTGGTGCGGGACGGCAAGCGGGTCACGAAATTCGCCTGCGTGGACGGTCCCGACTTCAACGGCTACGAGGTGGACTTTGACGAGGCCATGTCCAGGGGCCGGATGTACTTCGACTTTGAGCGTCACGCCCACGAAGAAACCTGCAACCTGCTGAAAGGAGCGAAGTAAAGATGGCACTGAATCCCAAGAAGCATGAAATGCCCTCCCAGGCCCCGGAGGTCCGGGCTCACAATTTCAACGAGGTTGCCCTGGGCTACACCGCCGAAATCGCCGTGGAGGAGGCCCAGCGCTGCCTCAACTGCAAAAACCGTCCCTGCGTCCAGGGCTGCCCGGTGAACATCGCCATTCCCGACTTCATCAGCAAAATGAAGACCGGCGACTTTGAGGGCGCCTACCAGGTCGTCTCCCAGTCCTCCGCCCTGCCCGCGGTCTGTGGCCGGGTCTGTCCCCAGGAGAGCCAGTGCGAGAGCAAGTGCACCCTGGGCATCAAGTTTGAGCCCGTGGGCATCGGC
>CAMOSU010000071.1 GCA_946625125.1 uncultured Clostridia bacterium | reverse complement strand
GGCGCTCCAGCTCGTCACAGATGGGGGCGGTGCGGCGGCACTGCCAGACGATGGCGTTGTAGACGGGACGTCCGGTGTTTTTGTCCCAGACCACGGTGGTCTCCCGCTGGTTGGTGATGCCGATGGCGGCGATGTCCTCCACGGCGATGCCGGACTCGGTGACGGCCTCCATCATCACGGCGTACTGGCTGGAGTAGATCTCCATGGGGTTGTGCTCCACCCAGCCGGAGTGGGGGTAGTATTGGTTGAATTCCTTCTGGGCCAGGGCCACAATGTTCTGCTCGCTGTCAAACAAAATCGCCCTGCTGCTGGTGGTACCCTGATCCAGGGAGAGGATGTACTTTGCCATGGGGAGGCCTCCTTGTTATTTGAGAATGAAAAATGAAACATGGAACCTTTGCGAAAACCTCCCCTGTCAAGGGGAGCTGCCTTTGTTTCAGCGCTCTGTTCCGGGAACGAAGCCCTCCACCGGCCTTGAGGCCGGTCCCCCTCCCCTTGTCAGGGGAGGTTTTTTGTGGCCACCACGTTTCCTTCCGTGCCTGCCACGTTGGGGATCAGGACGTCGCCTACCTTGACGGGGCCGGTAATCCGGACCTTGGCAATCTCCTCCATGACCTCGAACATCTTGCCCTTGGGGATGGGGCGGTCGGTTTTCACGGGCAGGCGGCGCTGAGGTCCCTCCACAACGACGGTGGAGGTCACCACCCGGACGGGGTTGCGGAGCTCATTGGCCCCGTAGACGGCCCCCCGGGGGCAGGCGTTGCCGGTGACGGTGAAGCTCTCCTCGTCCACCTTCAGGTGGCAGCCCTTGGGGCAGGTGATGCAGATGATCTCTTTCATTGTGCCGCCTCCTTACGCTTGCGGGACGGGGGACCCGTCCCCTACGGTGGATTCTTCGATTTCCACGGTCAGGCTGTCGCCTTTGACCCGGTCCAGCAGGACCTTGGGCAGCTTGACGGTCTCCATCTCGCCGGGGGCCATGTGCTCCCGCTTGAAGCGGGCAATCTGGGCTTCCCCGTCCATCACCCGGATGGCGGCGTTCTTGTAGATGGCCCGGACCCGGAAGAAGATTTCCAGGCTCTCCGCTCCCTTGTGGAAGCGCTGAGGCACCGTATAGCCCACGCCGTTTCCGTTTTTCAGCCGAATCTCGGGACCCTCCGGGCGGAGGCCCTGGAGATAGGCGGCGGCCGCCTTGCCGGCCTGCTCGCTCTCGGCGCTGACGTAGTCCACCAGATCGTGAACGTGGAGCACGTTGCCGCAGGCGAAGACCCCGGGGATGGAGCATTCCCGGTTCTCCCAGACCACGGGGCCGTTGGTGCGGGGGTCAATCTCCACCCCCGCCTGCCGGGACAGCTCGTTCTCCGGAAGCAGGCCCACGGACAGCAGCAGGGTGTCGCAGTCAAAGACCATCTCCGTGCCGGGGATGGGATTGCGCTTCTCATCCACCTGGGAGACCACCACCTGCTCCAGCCGGTTCTTGCCCCGGATGTCGGTGACGGTGTGGCTCAGGTAGAGGGGAATGTCAAAGTCGTTGAGGCACTGGACGATGTTCCGGGTCAGGCCCCCGGAGTAGGGCATGAGCTCCACGCAGGCCAGCACCTTGGCCCCCTCCAGGGTCATGCGCCGGGCCATGATCAGGCCGATGTCCCCGGAGCCCAGGATCACCACCCGCTTGCCCACCATATAGCCCTCCATGTTCAGAAAGCGCTGGGCGGCCCCGGCGGTGAAGATGCCGGAGCAGCGGGCGCCGGGGATGGAGATGGCGCCCCTCGTCCGCTCCCGGCAGCCCATGGCCAGGATCACAGCCCCGGCCTGGATGGCCTCGTAGCCGTGCTGGGGGCTGACGGTGTGCAGCACCCGGTTCTCGTCCAGCTCCAGCACCATGGTATCGGTGCGCACCTCAATGTCCGTCTGCTTCACCAGCTCGATGAAGCGTCCGGCGTACTCGGGGCCGGTGAGCTCCTCCTTGAAGCGGTGCAGACCGAAGCCGTTGTGGATGCACTGGTTCAGAATGCCCCCCGCCTGGTTGTCCCGCTCTAAGATCAGAATATTCCCAATGCCCTGCTCATAGGCGGCCAGAGCCGCGGCAAGGCCGGCGGGGCCGCCGCCGATGACCACCAGATCGTAGTGTTTCATTGTGCCGCCCCTCCCTTCGTCTCGCCGCAGAGGACCCAGGTGCCTTCCCAGTCCATCAAAACCTCCGTGGGGTCCAGCCCCAGCTCCCGGGCGATGATCTCCTGAACCCGGGGACCGCAGAAGCCGCCCTGACAGCGGCCCATGCCCGCGCCCACCCGGCGCTTGACGCCGTTGACGGAAACGGGGGGGATGGGGGTGTGGAGGGCCGCGACGATCTCGCCCTCGGTGACGGTTTCGCAGCGGCAGATCACCCGGCCGTAGCGGGGGTCCTGGGCAATCAGCTCGTTCTTTTCCTGCTCAGACAGCTCGTGGAAGCGAACGCGTCTGCGGCTGTCGATGAACTCCGCTTTCTCCTTCAGCTCCAGGCCCGCCTGGCGCAGCAGGAGGACGGCCTCTTCTCCGATGGCGGGAGCCGCGGAGAGGCCGGGGCTTCGGATGCCCGCGATGTGGATGAAGCCGGGGGCCACGGAGGATTCCTCAATGATAAAGTCCTCGCTGTCCGAGTTGGCCCGGACCCCGGCGAAGTTGCGAATATTCTCCCGGAAGTTGATCCCCGGCACAGAGCGCTGGGCGGAGGAGCGGACAAAGGCCAGACCCTGGGCGCTGTTGGCGGTATCCTCCGGGTCGGAGGGCGCGGCGTTGGGTCCCACCAGCAGATTGCCGTGGACGGTGGGGCTCACCAGCACGCCCTTGCCCAGCTTGGAGGGACACTGGAAGATCACATGCTCCACCCGGGTCCCCTCGGACTTGTCCAGCAGGAAGTATTCTCCCTTGGCGGGTCGGATGTGGAAGCTCTCGTCCCCCACCAGGGCGGCGATCCGGTCCGACAGGGTCCCGGCGCAGTTCAGCACATAGGGGGCGCTGAAGTCTCCCTTGGGGGTGCGGAGTCTCCAGCCCTCCTCCTGCCGTTCAATGGCGGTGACGGGGGCGGAGAGCCGCAGCTCCGCGCCGTTCCGCAGGGCGGTTTCCGCCAGGGCATAGCAGAGCTCCCAGGGGTTCACAATCCCCGCGGAGGGAGCCAGCAGAGCGCCCCGGAGCTCCGGGGACAGATTGGGCTCCAGGGCCAGGGTCTCCTCCCGGCTCAGCAGCCGCAGCCCCGGCACCCCGTTGGCCAGGCCCCGCTCATAGAGGGTCCTGAGGGCGGCGTCGTCCTCCTCCGACAGAGAGAGGACCAAGGAGCCGTTGTTGCGGTAGGGCACGTCCAGCTTCCGGCACAGAGCCCCCATCAGCTCTGTACCCCGGACGTTGAGCCGGGCCATTTTGGTGCCGGGCAGGGGATCGTAGCCCGCGTGGACAATGGCGGAGTTGGCCTTGGTGGTGCCGTTGGCCACGTCATTGGAGGCCTCCAGAATCCCCACCCGCAGGGCATAGCGGGAGAGCTGATAGGCACAGGCAGCCCCCACCACGCCGCAGCCGATGATGATAACGTCGTATTTCATGCAAAGATCCTCTTCCTTTAAGATTGGGCTGTTCCGTTTGCTTGGCTGGCTTACTCAAATCTGCAGCGCACCCAGCAATCGGCGCTGAGCTCGCCCACAGAGGCGATGACCCGGGTGGTACCCACCCCCACCGCCGTCACATGGCCGTTGGCGTTCACGGTGCAGACCGCCTCGTCCAGAGATTTCCACTCCACGGCGGTTCCGGCGGGCAGGTTGGT
Organism: uncultured Clostridia bacterium; assembly: GCA_946625125.1. Classification (GTDB taxonomy): domain Bacteria; phylum Bacillota; class Clostridia; order Oscillospirales; family Oscillospiraceae; genus JAFRPC01. The sequence continues at coordinate 7,354 of CAMOSU010000071.1, read as the reverse complement.
GACGGAGAGCGCATAGTTCTCCCCGGCGGCAAAGAAGGTCATATCGGTTTTGTTCAGCACCAGCTCCGTGGCGCTGACATCGCTGCTGGAATTGGCGTTCGTCTCAAAATCGCAGCTCACGCTGCACACGGCGCTCTGCCCGCCGCAGGTGACGGTAATCATCGCGGAGCCGGGTCCCGCCGCGGTCACAAGCCCCACGGAGCTGACCTTCGCCACCCCGGGATCGGTGGTGGAAAACACCCGCTCGTCGGTGGTGTTCTCGGGGCTCAGAGTCACGGGAATCTGAAGCTGCTCCCCGGCGGCGGTGAAGCGGATCTCCGTCTGGCCCAGGGTAATGCCGGTACAGGGAACGCTCTCTCCCTCCGGGGTCCGGCTTTGCGCCGGGTCCTCGGTCTGAGCGGCGCCGCTGTCGGCGGGAAGCTGGGCGGAATCCGGGGCCGCAGTCTCCGTGCGGTGCTCCGCCGCCAGCTTGTCAAAGATGGGAAGGGGCAGCAGCTCCAGCTTCCACAGCAGATAGCCGCCCCCCACCACCAGGGCCGCCAGCAGCACCAGGGCGCTGAGCCCCAGCAGAACCCGGGGGACCCGCTTGGGGTCTCTGGGGGTATGGGGCTTGGGCATGGGGCCGCGGCCGTCCACCGCGGGGCCGGGGGTAAAGGCCGGCTCTCCCTGCTCCGGGGGCAGGGGGTTCTCCTCAGGGCTCTGCTCAGCCCGGCGGGAGGCCTTTTTCTCCTCCTTCAGACGGCGCTTCTCCTCCCGGCGGCGGGCTTCCTCCTCCTCCAGCAGACGCTCCTCGTCGGCGTCCTGCATGAGCTGGGCGTCCTTCCGGCGGCGGCGGGCCTCCTGCTCCGCCTCCTTCCGGCTGGCCCGGCGCTGCCGGCGTTCAGCCTCGGTGATCCGCTTGCGCTGGACCGGATCGGCGGTGTCCACCACCTGGGGGGCGGTGCCGCAGAGGGGACACTTGGAAAGGTTGGTGTCGTAGAGCTGCCCGCAGTTGGGGCATACATTTTTATTCAGCATGGTTATGGTTCCTCCAGTGGTTGGGAATAATTCAGCAAGCAGCCCGCACAGGCCGCTTTTCCAGCTTTCTACCCTATATCATAGCATTTTCTTTCAAATAAAACAATATCTTATTGCTTTTTTTTTACTTTTGTTATAAGATATAGTAGATAATTTGTCGAAAAGGAGGAGTACGACCATGCTGGATCACAAGGTTTCACCGCTTCTGGACGCAATGGAAGTGGGGGAATGCTTTGCCCAACACGGCGGCGCAAGCTGCTATCGGATTCTGCATCCGGAGTCGGGCCGTGAGTTTGTACTCAAACATATTTCCGTTCCCGCCAGCGACGAACAGGTGGAGGCCCTGCTGCTCACCGGCGCCTATGCCAACGAGGAGGAGGCCGACGCCTATTACCGCAAGGAGGCGGAGGCTCTGGTGAAGGAGGCGGAGGCCCGGAAGCGGCTGCTGGACTGTCCCTACATTCTGCCCTTCCTGGGGGTCCAGATGGAGAAGAAGGAGGGCGTGGGCTACGACGTCTACGCCGTGCTGCCCAAGCGGAACTCCCTGCAGGAATACCTGAACCAGAACGCCGTCTCCCATCTGCGGGGCATCAACATGGGCATCGACCTCTGCGTGGCCCTGAGCGCTCTGCGGGAGGAGGGCTACGTCCATGCCAATCTGAAGCCCGGCAACGTCTTTTTCTCCGATACGGGGCGCTTCCTGCTGGGGGACTTCGGCCTGATCTCCACCCAGGATATGCAGTACGCGGTGCTGCCGGAGCAGTACCGCAGCAGCTACACCGCCCCGGAGCTCAGCGACTTTTTGGGGGGCCTGAATCCCACGGTGGACATCTACTCCCTGGGCATGATCCTCTATCGGATCTACAACGGCAACCACGCCCCCTTCGAGGATGAAAAGACCAGCCCCAAGGCCGCCGACGCCAAGCGGGTGGCGGGGGAGGAGCTTCCCGCTCCCATCTACGCGGACTATGAGCTGGCGGAGATCATTCGCAGGGCCTGCGCCCACGACCCCGGAAACCGCTACCAGAGTCCCGAGGAGATGCGCATTGATCTGGAGCAGTACATGCGCCGCAACGCCGTCAGCGACCATCTCATTGTCCCGCCCCTGGTGACGGACCCGGCGCCCCTGAGCCCCGAGGCCGCGGGGGAGGAGCCGGAGCCGGTGCGCTTCACCGACCCGGAGAAGCTGGACGACAGCTTCAAGAAGGCCTTCGCCCCGGAGGAGGGCAAAAAGCCCCCCAAGGACAAAAAGGAGAAGAAGCGCAAAAAGGACGAGGAGCCCCTGCCCCTCTCCCAGCAGCCCATTCTCTCCGACGAGCCCCCCCAGTTGGCGGCGGACCGCCGCCGCCTGGCGCAGAAGCTCAAGCAGGCCAAGCAGCGCCGGAGACGGGCCTGGATTGCCTTCGCCGCGCTGATGGCCCTGGTGGTGCTGCTCATCGGCCTGTATGAGTTCACCGATCTGGGCAAGGGTCTGTGGCACTACTTCGTCACCGTGGACAAGCTGGAGGTCAGCGACGTCACCGCCGACAGCCTGAAGCTCAGCCTGGCCTCCAACGCCAACCCCGACGACTTCACCGCCTACTGTCAGGACGCCTACGGCAACTCCAAAACCGGGCAGTTTGTCAACGGCGTGGTCTTTTTCCAGGACCTGAGCCCCAACACCCAGTACAACCTGAAGGTGGAGCTTCCCGGTCTGCACAAGCTCTCCGGCGTCACCACCGCCTCCGTGTCCACCAAGTCTCAGACGGAGATTCTGCGCTTTGAGGCGGGTCCCGGCTCCCAGGACGGCAGCGTCCGGCTGGAGCTGGAGCTGAAGGACGGAACCCCGGAGCCCGCCTTCTGGACCCTGCAATACGGCAAGACCGGAGAGGAGCCCAGCACCCTCCAGTTCACCGGCCGCAGCTATGAGATCAGCGGCCTGGAGAACGGCGCGGCCTACAGCTTCCGGCTGCTGGACAGCGAGAATCTCTGTCTCTCCGGCCAGACCCAGGCCGACTACACCGTGCTGAAGCCGGTGGAGGCGGAGAATCTGCGGCTGGACTCCATGGAGGACGGCGAGGCCCTGCTGCGCTGGACCTGCACCACGGATCTGCCGGAGCAGTGGACTCTGCTCTGCACCGACGCCGAGGGCAGGGAGCTGCCTGTGGAGCTCCATGAACCCGTTCAGACCGAGGAGGGCTGGGACTGCTCCGCCGCGATTCCCGGGATTCTTCCCCAGACCGACTATCAGATCAGCCTCAGCGCCCCGGGGCTCTACACCCCCCTGACTCTGGAGCTGAAGGACGACCTTATCACCCTGGAGGACTTCAGCGCCGAGGCCACCGCCCAGGGTCTGTCCCTGCGCTGGACTGCCAGCCGGGAGCCCGCCGCGGGCTGGCGGATCGTAGCTTCCTTCGGAGAGGACCTGAAAATCGAGGACCTGGTTCACGGAGACAACTGCGTCCTGGCCGTGCTGCCGGACACCGACTACATCGTGACCCTGGAGGCCGCCGACGGCAGCAGCATCCAGGGGGAGAACAGCCTCAGCGTCCGCAGCTCCTACACCCAGCGCTTCACCCAGATGGGCTTGAGCCAGGGCATCACCATCGGCACCTACTTCACCCCGGACAAGGCCGACTGGAGCTTTGCCGATCTGGGGGGCGGCACCGTCAGCTACCGTCACGACGACAAGATCACCTTCGTCATCACCGCCGGGGGCTGGCCCATTGACAGCGACGAGACCGTCACCGTTCAGTATGTGGTCTGGAAGCCCGATTCCGGCCAGGTGGTGAACGTCCAGCAGGAAAAGCTGGTGTGGAATACCATGTGGCAGAACGGTCAGTGGTTTGGTCAGATTCCCTGGCTCCCGGAGACCCCCGGCGCCTACAGCTTCACCATCTACATCAACAGCCTGCGCCTGGGCACCATCGGCTTTACGCTGATCCAGTAAAGCCCCGGGATACTTCGCTTCCCGCAAATCGGGCTTTGTCAATGACAGACCTGGTATCGAGGCTCAGATAAACCTCCCCTGCTTGCAGGGGAGGGGGACCGCCCCCAAGGGCGGTGGAGGGGTCGTCCCCAGGACAGAGCCGTTGCTTGAGAGCCCCCATGATGGACAAAGGGACCCCTCCGCCCCCGAAGCCTTCCCCGTTCGTCGTTCTCCTGCTGCCTGTTGCCTCGCCTCGACAAATCCCGAGCTTCGTCTTGCTTGGAGTAGTTTCAATTCGTCCTGCTTTCCGATTTAAAAGCGTTTTTTCGACAGACTGAAAAAACCGCTGCACAGGCTCCTGTGCAGCGGTTTTTTATTTTCGCCTACGCGTTCAAAAACTTGACCGCCTCTGTGGCCGCCACGGCGCCGTCGGCGGCGGCGGTGACCAACTGACGGACCTCCTTGGTGCGGTTGTCCCCGGCCACAAAGACCCCGGGGACCCGGGTGCGGCAGTTTTCCCCCGCCACGGCGTAGCCGGAAGCGTCCAGCTCAATCAGCTCCCGGAAGCCCTCGTTCTCCGGGATGCGGCCCACGGCCACAAAGAGGCCCTTGACCTCAATGCTCCGGCGCGCGCCGCTGAGCTTGTCCGTGACCTCGATGCCGGACAGGCGCTTGTCCCCCAGCAGGGCGGTGACGTTGGCGTTGTAGACAAACTCCACGTTCTCCTTCTCCCGGAGCCGGGCCACGGTGGCCTCCTCCCCCCGGAAGGAATCCCGCCGGTGGATCAGATAGACCTTGTTGGCCAGCTCCGACAGATAGAGGGCGTCCTCCAGGGCGGTGTTGCCGCCTCCCACCACCGCCACGTCCCGCTTGCGGAAGAAGTTTCCGTCGCAGGTGGCGCAGTAGGACACGCCCCGGCCCGTGAGCTCCTGCTCCCGGTCCACTCCCAGCTTCCGGTTCTCGGAGCCGGTGGCCAGGATCACCGCCCCGGCCTCATACTCCGCCAGATTGCTGCGAACCTTCTTGCTCTTCCCCAGATCCTCCAGGCCGATCACCTTTTCCAGCTTTACCTCCGCCCCCAGGGCGGTGGCCTGCTTGTAGAGATCGTTGGCGAAATCCGCCCCGGAGATGTGGGCCACCACGGGGTAGTTTTCAATGTCGGGGGTGTTGATGATCTGCCCGCCCCAGGCCTTGGCCTCCAGCACCAGCACGGACTTGGAAGCCCGCCGGGCGTAAATGGCGGCCGTCAGCCCCGCGGGACCGGCGCCGACAATCACGATGTCATAATACATAGAATTGCCCTCCTGTATTGGTATGAAGTATCGCCTGACGGCGCATGAAGTATCTCTTTCAGAGAGATTCAAGCATCCGGGGCAGGAACGCGTCTTCCTATCCGCGTCAGCAGCTACTTCTTATCCGCGCCAGCGGATACTTCAGCCCAGCAGCTTCTCGATGCTTTCCTTGGGTACCAGGCCAACGCTGCGGTCCGCCTCGGCGCCGTCCTTGAAGAGCACCAGGCAGGGGATGGAGAAGACCCCGTACTCCTCGGCCAGGTCCATGTTCTCGTCGATGTCCACGCCCAGGACCGTCACGTCGGAGCGCTCGGCAGCCACCTGCTCCAGCACAGGCTTCAGCATCCGGCAGGGGCCGCACCAGGTGGCGTTGAAGTCCACCAGGACAGGCTTCTCAGACTTGAGAACCAGCTCCTCAAAGTCCGCGCTCATGATTTCTTGGATCGCCATAGTAATATCCTCCTTGGTTGATTTGATGGTTTGAGAGTTTGCGCTTGTAAAGATGCTTTACAGCAGCTCCTTGATGGTTTCCTCCAGCTCCATGGGGTCGGTAATGGGGGAAAGGCGGCGGACCACCTTGCCCTGACGGTCCACCAGGAATTTGGTGAAGTTCCACTTGATGTCGTTGGGGGCCTTGCAGGTGTTGCTGATCTTGGCCACGGCGGCCATGGCGGCCTTGTTCTTCAGGCCCTTGGGGGCCTCGTCCTCGGGGGCCTCCTGCTTGAGCCAGGCGAAGAGGGGATCGGCAGTCTCGCCGTTTACGTCGATCTTCCGGAACTGGTCGAACTGGGTCCGGTACTTGCCGGTGCAGAAGGCGTGGATCTCCTCGTCCTCCCCGGGAGCCTGGTGGCCGAACTGGTTGCAGGGGAAGTCCAGAACCTCCAGGCCCTGGGCGTGATAGCTCTCATAGAGCTTCTCCAGAGCCTCGTACTGGGGCGTGAAGCCGCAGCCCGTGGCAGTGTTGACAATCAGCAGGACCTTGCCCTGGAGCTGAGAGAGGGAAAACTCCTCCCCCTTGCGGGTCTTGACGGAAAGATCGTAGATGCTCATGATGTGTCCTCCTTGCAACTTATTTTGTTTACAATTTGATTGTATCAAATTAATGTGCTTTTGTCAAGAGGGCTAAAAAATATTTTTTCAAAATCTCTTGACAAGGCTCCCGGCTTGTGGTATATCATAGTCACAAGTTCACAGCGTCTTTGAGGGAGTAGTTCCCCTTTTGGGGAGGCGGGATCGTCACCACGCTGCGCCGCAGCCGGTCCCCCTTGGAAAACAAGACTCATGTTGGGCAACGGTCCGGCATGGGTTTTTATTTTTCCGCAAAGCGCCGTGAAATATCCGCAGAGAGGAAGGGAGGCTTTATCTATGCATGCCCAGGCAATTCTCAGTCTGTCAAGCTTTCTCCAGAAGGCCGGAGCCTGGCCCCTGGTGGCTCTGGTGGTGATCGGAATTGTGGTTCTGTCCCTGCTGGTGGGCAGCAGCTCGGCCAGGGCGCCCTCGGGACGCCGCGCCTTCCGCAATGACGCTGCGGGTAAGAACGTCCGCACAGGCGGCTCTGCCGGTCCCAAGGAGGGCAGAGACCTGGAGAAATAATCCAAACGACAACCCACAGACACAAAAGGAGGTACGATCATGCGCGCAATCATTGTATCCGCTCTCTTTTCCGGGGCCGGAGGCCTGCTGCCCTGGCTGCCCATCGCCGCGGCGGCGGTGGTTCTGATCATTATTCTGGCCACAGGCTACGTCAAGTCTCCCCCCGATCAGGCCTACATCATCTCGGGTCTGAAAAAGGACAGCCGCATTCTGGTGGGCCGGGCCGGCATCAAGATCCCCTTCCTGGAGCGTCTGGACAAGCTCTATCTGGGGCAGATGACCGTGGACATCAAAACCGAGCAGTCCGTTCCCACCAACGATTTCATCAACGTCAACGTGGACGCGGTGGCAAAGGTCCGCATCGCCAACTCCGCCGAGGGCATCAAGCTGGCGGCCAAGAACTTTTTGAACATGCGCCCCGAGAAGATTGCCGCCGAGCTCCAGGACTCCCTGCAGGGCAACATGCGTGAGATCATCGGCACCCTGTCTCTGAAGGACATCAACACCGACCGGGACTCCTTCTCCGACCAGGTGATGATGAAGG